>JALZAN010000070.1 GCA_030948365.1 Pseudomonadota bacterium | reverse complement strand
AGGCTGGTCTGGGAGAACCGGACGTTGTGGGGGCTGGCCTGGCTCGCGGGCACGTGGCAGTTCCTGCATCACATGCAGGTCGCGGTGTTTATCCTCTTCGCGACGCGCGAGCTCGACCTGTCGGCGGGTGCGATTGGCGTGGTTTACGCCTTCGGCGGACTGGGCTGCGTACTGGCCTCGGCTTCGGCGCAGCGTTTGTCGGCCCGGTTCGGCATCGGCCCGGTGATCGTGCACGGACTGATCCTGTCGGCATTCGCGTGGCAGGCGTTCGGCCTGATCGGCGGACCGCCGTGGATCGCAACGCTCGCCCTCGGCGCGGCGATGCTGGTTTTCGACTTCGGTGCGGTCACCTGGGCCATCAATTATCTGTCGCTGCGACAGGCGATCACCCCCGACCGGCTGCTCGGACGGATGACTGCGACGATGCGCTTTGTCACCGTGGCGCCCGCGCCGCTGGGATCGCTGGTCGGCGGTGCGCTGGCGACCGGCATCGGCTTGCGCGGCACCTTGTTGACGGTCGGAGTTCTGGGCCTGATCCTGTCGGCGGCCGCCGTCGTCTGGTCGCCGGTGCGCCGTCACCGCACGCTGCCTGCGCCGGCGACCGAATAAGGACGCGGGTGCCGGTTGCGCGAGGCGTTTTGCGTCGGGTGGATCTATTCCAGCTGGAACGGGTAGACGCTTCCGATGCGTAGCAGGCTGCTTAGCTCGTCGAGGGCGCGTCTGCCTTCGTCGAGCAAGGCGGGATCGGCGAGATCGGCCGTCGCCAGCCGATCGCGATAGTGGCGCTCGATCCACGCGCTCAATGCCGCGTGGAGCGCGTCGTCGAGCCACACGTTGGCTCGCACCGAGGCGCGCTCCGGGGCGGAAAGAATCACTCGCAGACGCAGGCAAGCAGGCCCGCCGCCATTGTTCATGCTCTGGCGCAGATCGAACGAGCGAACGTCGCGAATCGGGCCCGTCCCGGCGGTGAGCTGCTGCAGATATGCGGCGACGATCGCATCCTCAGCACATTCCGCCGGGGCAACCAGCAGCATGCGTCCATCCGCGCGGGTGACGAGCTGGCTGTTGAAGAGATAGGTCGCGACCGCGCGATCGAGGCTCACCTCGGCCTCGCGCACCACGATCGGCATGAACGCGGGACCCACGCACGATCGCAGCGACGAAAGCACAGTCGCTGGCTCGAGGAAGGCGTACTCGTGGCAGAACAACACCGCGCCGTTGGCGACAGCGACCACGTCGTTGTGAAAGGCGCCGGCGTCGATGGCTGCCGGATTCTGCTGCACGAAGAGGGTCCGCGCCGTATCGAGACCGTGCCGCCGCGCAACGGCCTCGGCCGCCTCGCGCGTCTGCCGCGCCGGATAGCGCCGCGGGGCTGGCGCGGCCGGATCGAGCGCGAAGCGCCCGTAGACGAACATTTCGATTCCCGAATCAGCCGCACCGGAAGTGAAGCGAAGGTGATTGGCCGCGCCTTCGTCGCCGAACTGCGCCGCCGCAGGAAGCGGATCGTGCACCGCGAACTTTTCGCGGTCGTCGAATATCGCGCGCAGCACCCGCGTCGTCGTCGGCGTTTCGATCGCGCGATGAAAATGCGATAGCAGGTTCGCCGGGGTGAAATGCACGCGACCGTCGCCGGTATCGGCGGATGGGCTCACTGTCGCCGCGTTGGCCGCCCACATCGCCGCCGCCGATGAGCACGCGGCGAGAAGCTGCGGTGCCTCGCGTGCGGCGCGCGCGAGGATCGTCCTGTCGCTGTCGCCGCTGCCGGCGAACCCCAGCATGCGTAGCGCGCCGATCGACGGCCGCTCGTGCGGCGGCAGTACAGCCTGCGCATAACCCGCGTCGGCGAGCGCTTTCATCTTGTCCAGGCCCTGCAGCGCCGCGCGGCGCGGGTCGGCGACCTGGTTCCGGTGGCGCTCCGACGCGAGGTTTCCGGCCGACAGGCCGCTGTAGTTGTGCGTCGGGCCCGGCAGTCCGTCGAAGTTGACTTCGCGCATGCTCATGAACGACCGCGCGGCGCGAGCGGAACTGCGCGCACGGTGTCGGCGTCCGTCACGCCGAGCGCAGTCGCCGCGTGGGGAAGGAGCGGAAACTGCGCTACACGCGCCGGGGCCGGGCACAGCAGCGCCCGAAAACGCGCCAGGTCGCGGTTGGCGACCAGCCACAGCAGGTCGTCGGTGAGGCTGTCGGGGACCGGATCCTCCTCTCCGATCGCAACGGGAAACACCTGCGATTGGCGGACCGCGCGGATGTCGTCGCGAAAGCATTCGAGCGTGGGGCCGGCGTCGAAAATATCGATGTAGCCTTCGTAGCGGAAGCCTTCCGCCTCCAGCATCGACCGGGCCGGCAGCGTGTCGGCGTGCACCTCGCCGATCGCCGCGCGCGCCGCCGCGGGAAGCAGCGTGGTGTAGACGGGGTGGCGGGGCATCAGCTCGGCGATGAAAGCCTTCTGGCCGATGCCGGTCAGGTAGTCGGCGCGCGAGTAGTCCATCGCGAAAAAATGTCTGCCCAGACCTTCCCAGAATGGGCTCTTGCCGTCACCGTCAAGCCTGCCGCGGAGCTCGGCAATGATCTTGGATGCGAAACGATCTCTGAATTCAGCGATGAAGAGTAGCCGCGACTTCGAGAGCAGCGACCCGTTGCGGCCATGACGAAAGCGGGCGTCCAGGAACAGCGAACAAAGCTCGCTGTTGCCGGTATGGTCGTTGGTGAGGAACAGCGTCGGCGCCGCGGTATAGACGTCGAGCTCGCGCGACGCGCGCACCTGCGTGCCGACGTGATAGTTGTACCAGGGCTCGGCAAGCCCGACCGCCGCCTCGATCGCGCTGATGCCGACGACATGCTCGCTGCCGCCGTCGACCAGCACGAAGACGAAACATTCGTCGGACTTCTTTGCGGTGCCGGCGAAAGAGGCGAGCGCGCGCTGGATGCGCGCATCGAGACGCTCGGCATTCGCCGGCAGAGTAGTCAACCCGTCGCCGGTGCGCTCGGACAACGCGAACACAGCCCGCAGGTCGTCGCGCGCGATCGGTCGGACATAGAACATGGGCGGTTTCGACGCGATCGGTGAAGAACGTGGCCGCAACGGCGACCGCGGGCTGCGGGGGTTAGGATGCGCGCCGCCAAGCGCCGCGAGTCAGTGCAGCGCTTTGCCGAGCGCCGTTTCGAGCCGTGCGAGGCCCTCGAGAATTTCGTCGAGGCTGATGATCAGCGACGGCGCGATGCGAACCACGTCGGCGCCCGCCATGAGCACGATCAAGCCGGCGTCGCTGGCAGCCTTCATCACATCGGCCGCCTTGCCTTGCCACGGCGCCTTCAGCTCGCAACCGAGCCACACGCCCTCGCCGCGAATGTCGGCGAAGACTTCGCGCCGCGCATTGATGGTGCGCAGCCCCTCCATGAACAGCGCATGGCGCGCCCGCACACCGTCGAGCACCTCGGTGGTGTTGACGATGTCGAAGACTGCGCCGGCGACCGCGCAAGCTAGCGGATTTCCGCCGTAGGTGGTGCCGTGTACGCCGACCGAAAACGCGCTGGCGATTTCCGCCGTGGTCAGCATCGCGCCGACGGGAAATCCTCCACCCAGTCCTTTGGCCGAGGTCAGGATGTCGGGGACGACGCCCTTTTGCATGTACGAGAACAGCGATCCGGTGCGTCCCATGCCGCTCTGGATCTCGTCGAAGATGAGCAGCGCATCGTGCTCGTCGCACAGCCGGCGCGCGGCGGCCAGAAACTCGGGGGTCCCCGGGATCATGCCGCCTTCGCCTTGCATCGGCTCGAGGATCACCGCGCAGATGTCGTCTCCGCCCTCTTCGGCGAACGCCGCTTCGAGCCCAGCGATGTCGTTGTAGCGGATGTGCGTGAAGCCGGTAGGCTGCGGACCGAAGCCGGTCGCGTATTTGGCCTGGCCGCCGGCGGTCACCGTGAACAGGGTGCGGCCGTGAAAGGCATTGAGGGTCGAGATCACGCGCATCTTTTCGGCGCCGAAGTGATCGTGCGCGTAGCGCCGCGCGAGCTTAAGCGCGGCCTCGTTGGCCTCGGCGCCCGAATTGCAGAAGAACACGCGCTCGGCGAACGTCGCGTCGACCAGCTTCTTGGCCAGCCGCAGCGCGGGCTCGTTGGTCATCCAGTTGGAGACATGCCATAGGGTGCGCGCCTGCTCGGTCAACGCGCGCACTACGGCCGGGTGGCAATGGCCAAGCGCGGTGACCGCCACGCCGCTGGCGAAGTCGATGTACATGCGGCCCTGCTGGTCCCACACCCGCGAGCCTTCGCCGCGCACCGGAATGAACTCCGCCGGCGCGAAGCAGGGCACCATGACCTCGTCAAACATGGCCCGCGTGACAGGAATGGCCGCGGGAGTCTCGGCAAGTGCGCCGCTGCGCGGCGCGAGGGCGAGCGGCGATACGGAGGAAGTCGGCATGGCAGTAACCGTTTACGTGGCGGCGATCGCCTGGATCTCGATCTTGTACTCGGGCCGGGCGAGCTTGGCTTGCACGGTCGCTCGCGCCGGCAGGTCCGGACGTGGGGCCCAGGCGTCCCAAACTTCGTTCATTGCCGCGAAGTCGGCCATGTCGGCAAGATAAATCGTCACCGACAACAGGCGCGACTTGCTGCTGCCGAGCTCGCCGAGAAGGCGGTCGATCTGCGACAGCACGTCACGCGTCTGCGCCTTGATATCCATTGACGGGTCGCTCGCAACTTGTCCGGCGAGGTAGATGGTCGACCCGTGCACGGTCGCGGAGGACAAACGCTTGCCGGGATGAACGCGTTGAATGGTGTCGGATGGCACGGTGCTACCCTGATCGAGTCACGCGGTCATTGTAGACGAAATGCGGAGAGTTCGATGCGCGCCCGCTGCTGTGTCGTTGCCGCCGCGCTCGTCGAGCCAGCATGACGATTCCATCGTCGCGCCCATGGTAGGCGTTAGTTGTTTGTATATCCGCCGCGAGAGCTGGTAGCGCTCTAATCAGTCGACCTTGGCGCCGGAGGCCTTGACCACCTTGGACCATTTTTCGGTTTCGGCGCGGATGTGCGCGGCGAACTGCTCGGGCGTGCCGCCGGCGGCTTCCGCGCCCTGCGTCATCAGCTGCTGTTTTCCCTCGGGGTTCTGCAGCCACGTGTTGACTTCGGTGTTGATCTTCGCGATCACCGGCGCGGGCGTGCCGGCGGGCGCCAGAATGCCGAACCACGAGCTCGCCTCGAACCCCGGCAGGCCCGATTCGGCAAGTGTGGGCACGTCGGGCAACGCGGGCGCGCGCTTCAGCGAGGTGACCGCGATCGCGCGCAGCTTGCCGCCCTTGATCTGCGGCAGCGACGAGGGCAGGTTGTCGAACATAATCTGGACCTGACCGCCCATCAGATCGGTGAGTGCCGGAGTGCTGCCCTTGTACGGCACGTGCACGATGTCGACGCCGGTCATGGTCTTGAACAGCTCGCCGGAAAGATGGATCGAGGTGCCGGCGCCCGAGGACGCGAAGTTGATGGTACCTGGCTTATCCTTGGCGAGCTTGATCAGCTCGGCGACCGACTTCACCGCCAGCGCCGGATGGACGACCAGCACATTCGGCACGCCCGCGACCAGCACTACCGGCACGAAATCCTTGACGTGGTCGTACGGCATCTTGGCGTACAGGCTCGGATTGATGGCGTGCGTGCCCACGGTTCCCATCAACAGGGTGTAGCCGTCCGCCGCGCTCTTGGCGACGATGTCGGAGCCGATGTTGCCGCCGGCGCCCGGCCGGTTGTCGATGACCACCGACTGGCCGAGCGTTTCGGTCAGGCGCTTGCCCACATCGCGCGCCAGGATGTCGGTGGTTCCGCCGGCGGGGAAGGGCACTACTAACCGGATCGAGTGGTTCGGATAAGCCTGCGCGAACGCGCCGCATGCGGACGCCGCAAACAGCGCACCGAGTGTCCATCGTTGCAGATTACGCATCATCGTTTCCTCCGTCGGGCAGAATCGAAAGGCTCTTGCGCGTCAGTCGACCTTGGCGCCCGATTGCTTGACGATCCTGGCGTATTTGTCGATCTCGCTCTTGATCAGCGCCGCGAACTCCTCGGGCGTATCTGCCGCCGGCTCCGCGCCCTGTTGCGCGAAGAACGCCTTCATCTCAGGCGAGGCAAGAATCCGCTTCACCTCGGTGTTCAATTTGGCGACGATCGCCTTCGGCGTGCCGGCCGGCGCCATGAAGCCCCACCAGGTATAGATATCGAAACCGGGCAAGCCCGTTTCGGAGAGTGTCGGCAGTTCGGGCATCAGCGCGGAGCGTTTCGCCGTCGTCACCGCCAGCGCCTTCAGTTTGCCGGCCTTGATCTGCGCCGCGGAGTTGGCGAGGTTGTCGAACATGAGCTGGGTATCGCCGGCCAGCAAGGCCTGAAGTGCGGGGGCGCCGCCCTTGTACGGAATATGAACCATGTCCACGCCGGCCTCGGTCTTGAACAACTCGCCGGCGAGATGGCCCGCGCTGCCGTTGCTGCCGGAGCCGAAAGAGAGCTTGCCCGGATTGGTGCGCGCGTAGGCGAGGAGCTCGGGAACGGTGTTAACCGGAAACGAGGTGTTGAGCACCAGGACGTTCGGCGTCACCGCGACCAAAGTGATCGGCGCGAAGTCCTTGACCGGATCGTATGGCATCTTCGCATACAGGCTCACGTTGACGGCGTGCGTCGACAGCGCGCCTTCGAGGATGGTGTAGCCGTCGGGCGCGCTCTTGGCGACCAGATCGGCGCCGATGTTTCCGCCGGCGCCGGGCCGGTTGTCGATAACAACGGGCTGGCCCCACGCTTCAGTCAGCTTTTGTCCGATCGCGCGGGCCACGACGTCGAGCGATCCGCCCGCGGGAAACGGCACCACCAGGCGGATGGGCTTGGATGGATAGGCAGTTGCGGCCTGTGCGTTCGCGACGGCGGGAAGCGCCATCGCGGCGACCAGCAGCACGCGCACGAGCCGGCCCTGGAACCCAGCTGGGAGCCCGGATGAAAAGTCACACCAAACTGCAAAAGACACGGAACCTCCGAGCGAATTCGGAGCCTGATTCTAGCAGCAAGATCCTAAGCCGAATTTGCCGTGCCGCAGCAAGCGGCGCATAATTATCTGTTGCCATCCGCGAGCTCCTCCCGCCGTCACGCATGAACAAAGCCGTCATCGGCGTTGCCGCTTTTCTGATTGTTGTCGCCGGCACCGTCGGCTTCTGGCTGGGGCGTCCGGCGGGCCCATCGACCAATGGCGGAGCTATCGCGAGCTCACCAGCAACCGCCGCGACGCCCGCGGTGTCGGTCGAAGCCGGCAAAGTGGAGCGTTTGGCGCTGCCTCAAGGCATTACCGCGGTTGGCAGCCTTCGCTCGGACGAATCGATCACCCTTCGCCCCGAAGTCGCCGGCCGCATCAGCGCGATCCAGTTTCGTGAAGGCGAGCGCGTCGCCAAGGGCACGCCGTTGGTCAAGCTCGATCCTTCGATATCCCAGGCCGAGCTGCAACAGGCGCAGGCCAACATGACGCTGGCCAAGGCAAAGTACGATCGTGCGATCGACCTGCAGGGAAAGGGATTCGTCTCGGGTCAGGCCAAAGACGAAGCCGAAAACAATCTCAAGGTGACCGAAGCATCGCTTGCGCTCGCGCAGGCGAAGCTGGCGAAGCTGTCGATCGCGGCGCCGTTCTCGGGAATCATCGGCCTGCGCTCGGTCAGCGTCGGCGACTATGTCAAGGAAGGCGCGGACATGGTCAACCTGGAGGCGATCGATCCGCTGAAAGTCGACTTTCGCGTGCCGGAGATCTATTTGTCGCAAATCCGCGTCGGCCAGTCGCTGACAATGAATCTCGACGCGATGCCGGGCAAGACCTACGAGGCCAAGGTCATCGCGATCAATCCGCTGGTCGACGCCGCGGGCCGCGCGGTGGTGATCCGGGCGCAGGTGCGCAATCAGGACACGACGCTGCGTCCGGGCATGTTCGTGCGCGTGCGGCTGTTGACGCATGACAAGCAGGAAGCGCTGGTCGTCCCCGAGCAGGCGATCGTGCCGCAAGGCGACGAGTGGTTCGTCTACCGCGTCGTCGCCGGCAAAGCGCAGCGCGCGAAGGTCGAAATCGGCCAGCGCCGCGATGGCAAGGCCGAGGTCCTCAAAGGACTGAACGACGGCGATGTCGTCATCACCGCGGGACAGCTGAAGATTCGCGAGGGTGTGCCGGTGCAGATCGCCGCCGCGCAAGGCACCCCGCCGGCCGCGGGAAAAGCCGACGCAGCGACCACCGTTGCGCCCAAGGCCGACGCCGCGCCAGCGGTGCCGGCGAAGGCGGACGCCGCGGCGTCAGTGCCGAAATCCTGACGCCGCGAGAAACGTGCTCCTGCCCGAGATATGCATCAAGCGGCCCGTCTTCGCGACGGTGCTGTCGCTGATCATCCTGCTGGTCGGGCTCATCTCCTATACGCGTCTGTCGGTGCGCGAATATCCGCGCATCGACGAGCCGGTGGTCAGCGTGCAGACCACTTACCGCGGCGCTTCGGCCGAGGTCGTCGAGTCGCAGGTGACCAAGCCGCTCGAGGATTCGCTGGCCGGCATCGAGGGCGTCGAGGTTATGACCTCGCAAAGCCGCTCCGAGATCAGCCAGATCAACGTTCGGTTCTCGCTCAAGCGCGATCCTGATTCCGCCGCCGCCGATGTGCGCGACAAGGTCGCCCGCGCCCGCGGCAAGCTGCCCGTTACCATCGACGAGCCGATCATCGCCAAGGTCGAAGCCGATTCGAACCCGGTAATCTACATCGCGGTCGAGGCCGGGACCCTGTCTACGCTCGAAGCTTCCGACTACGTCAAGCGCTACATCCAGCCAAGGCTCTCGGTGCTGCCGGGCGCCGCCGACGTGCGCGTTTTCGGGCAGCGCCAGGTGTCGATGCGCATCAATCTCGACCGCACGCGGCTCGCCGGCTACAAGCTCACCGTGCAGGACGTCGAGGATGCCATCCGCCGCCAGAACGCTGAGATCCCCGCGGGCCGCATCGAGTCGACGGCGAGGGAATTCACCGTCGTGGCCGAGACCGACGTCAACACGCCGGAGCAGTTCGCCAACATCATCGTCGCCAACGTGTCCGGTTATCCGGTGCGCATTCGCGACGTCGGCAGCACCGCGATCGGCGCGGTCGACGAGCGCACCGTGTCGCGCTACAAGGGCAAGCCTTCTCTCAACATCGGAGTCATCAAGCAGGCGGTTGCCAATCCGCTCGAGCTCTCGAACGCTGTCCGGGCCGAGGTCGACCAGATAAACGCTGCGCTGCCCCCGGGAATGAAGCTGATCGTCTCCTATGACACCTCGGTGTTCATCGACCGCTCCATCGGCTCGGTGTTCGAGACCATCGCGGAGGCGATCCTGCTGGTGGTGCTGGTGATCTTTTTCTTCCTGAGGAGCCTCCGCGCGACGCTGATCCCGCTGGTGACGATTCCCGTAGCGCTGGTAGGCGCCTTCGGGCTCATGTACGCGTTCGGGTTCACTATCAACACCCTGACGCTGCTGGCGATGGTGCTGGCGATCGGCCTGGTCGTCGACGACGCGATCGTGATGCTGGAAAACATCTTCCGCCATGTCGAGGAAGGCGTGCCGCGAAGGCAGGCGGCGATCCAGGGCGCACGGGAAATCGGCTTCGCCGTGGTCGCGATGACGCTGACGCTGACCTCGGTGTTCGCGCCGCTTGCCTTCGCCACCGGGCGCACAGGGCGGCTGTTCATCGAATTCGCGCTGACGCTCGCCGGGGCGGTGCTCGTCTCGGGATTTGTCGCGCTCACGCTCTCGCCGATGATGTGCTCGCTGCTGCTGCGTCACGAGGAGAAGCACTCCTGGCTCTACAACACCATCGAGCGCTGGCTCGAGGCGATGACCAAAGGCTATCGGCGTGCCCTGACCGCGACGCTGCACACGCGGTGGATCATCGCGCTGGTCTGGGTTGCGATCGCCGCCGTGGGCGGGGTGTTCTTCCTGGTGCTCAAGTCGGAGCTCGCGCCGCTGGAGGATCGCGGCGTTATTCTCGGGCTGGTGTCTGCGCCGCAGGGATCGACGCCGCAGTACACCGCCGACCAGCTCAAGCC
>JALZAN010000069.1 GCA_030948365.1 Pseudomonadota bacterium | reverse complement strand
TGACCAGGTTCGGTGGAAGCGCAACCGTCATCAGAAGCCGCTGCAAGGCGACCCTTGTCGACCCGGCGGCGGTCGACGCCGTCGCCAGATTGTTGATGTTGAGCCGCGACTGGGCGTCGCTGATGTAACCGCCGATCGAGCCGTTTTCGATGGGCACCGCCGGCAACCGCAATGCCCACGGCTGCCGGAGATGCACGATAGCTCCGGCGGGAGCGTTCTCGAACACGATCTGCCGCGTCCACTGCACGCCGGCCATGGCCAGCGCCTGTGCCTGGACCTGATCGCGGCGATGCTGGTGCTCGCCGATCCAGCGTTGCTGTTGCCACAGCAGCGTCGCGGCGATGGTCGCTGCAAGGGCCGCGAGCAGCATCGCCATCACCACTGCGGCGCCGCGCGATCTTGCCAGATTGGAAAACAAGTTCATTGCCGCAGCGCCAGCCATCGCTCGAGCGTTTCACCCGTGGCCAGCGTGAGCTGCACACGCACCGCGCGCGGCAAATCGTCTTCGCCGGCGATGGGCCAGCTCTCGATCCAGGCGTTGTCGCGCGCCAGATAGGTCAGCCGAAAGCGCGCGACATCGGTCAGCAAGGCATAGGTGGCAGGCTGTGCCTCCTGTGGACGATCATATCCCGCCCAATAAAGCACCTCCACCGCGCCGTCGCGCATGCGATAGCCGAGACGCTGACCGGCGCTGCCCGGCTCGAGATTGAACTCGGGCCCGGCACGGGAAAACGTGACTGCACTGTTGCCGCCGCTGGTTGCGGAATCGATGACGTAACCCAGCCACGGTGCCTCGCGCGTCGACCCGGACCGCGCCGATCGCGGGACCGCTTGACGCATGTCGCCTTCGAGTCGCGCGAAGAACAGGTCGAGCGAGCGCCACCGCATCGCCTCGGCCGCGAGCCGGGTCTCGGCGTCCGAAAGCGAGGCCAGCGCGCGGTAGCCGAGCACCGCGATGACAGCTACGATCGCCACCGCGATCAGCACCTCGATGAGGGTGAATCCACCGGACGACCGATTCGGCTGCATCATCGCCGGGCTGACTGGCCGACATAGCCGACGAGGTGCGCCAGCACATAATCCGGCGTTGACGGATCCGCGACGTTGATCTCGATTTTCCGGAACGCGGGATTGGGCGTGCCCGATACCGTCTCGCGCCACGCGAACACTGCTCCGGCTTGCGCGTCGGTGCCGCTGCGCTCGCCGACCGCAGGTCCGGGCCGCTCCAGCTGCGCCGCGGCGAGCCGGTTCTGCGCCACCCAGAGCGCGAGCGTCCGCGCCTTCAGCGCGGTGGCGCTATCGGCGCTCTGGGCGACGCTACGGAATCCCGCCGCCAGCGCCACCGCGACGATCGCCAGCGCGACGAGGACCTCGACCAGCGTAAATCCCCGATGGCGCCCGCGTGTCCTGTGCCGCAAATGCGTTCGATAGTCCGCGGCCGTTATCGGGCAATGAGCAGCCGCCATGCTGCTTTGCTCGGCCTCACTTTGTCGCAAGCTACGGTTCGGCCTCGCGCCTTGCTTGACGGCTGACGCTCGTCCGCTCCGTTGTATTTTCGAATTTACGCGACAGGACACTAGCGAAGCGATGGTGTCGACACCGTGACGCGATTGATCGGATCGGAAAAAAGCAGGACATGCCATTGGGCCGCCGCCAGTTCGATGACGAACGGTTCGTTACGGCCGCTTGCTCGCAGCGGGACGATGGCATCGGCGGCGACCGATTGGGCGGCATACGCGCGTAAGGCTGCCGCAATCGAAGTCGGCAAGGCGCGCGCTGCCAGTACATCGTCGCCGGAAATCGCGCTCCACTCATCGCCGTTGGCCGGGTCTCGGCGCCAGAAACGATAGCTGCTGCCGGCGGCCGACACCCCGAGGGTCTGGTTCTGCCATTGGGCGAGCAGGGCGGCGTGTTCGATCGCCCCGCCAAGGCGTCGGCCCTCGCGCTCGAGCTCGCCACGCGGATCGCTATCGAACCGGGCATAGGCGAGCGCCGCCGCCACGCCGATCACGATCAGGACCACCAGCACTTCCGCCAACGTGAAGCCGCAATGCCGCCGGCACGCAGTCCGATACGTGGCGCGCATGTCGCGGAGAAAGCCTGGACGCGTAGCGACTAGAGATCCCACGAACCGACGTCGGCATCGACGCCGGTGCCGCCAGGCGAGCCGTCGGCACCGAAGCTGAATACGTCGATTTCTCCGCGCAAACCAGGGCTCAAATACTGGTAGGGATTGCCCCAAGGATCCTTGGGCAGCCGCTCGAGATATCCGTTCGGCTTCCAGTTCGGCGGCAACGGAACCTGCGTCGGCCGCGATACCAGCGCGCCGAGCCCCTGCTCACTCGTCGGGTAGCGGCCGTTGTCGAGGCGGTAAAGCTTCAGCGCCTGCAATATCGCCGCAACATCGTTCTTGGCGGCAATAACTCGCGCTTCGTCCGGGCGCTCGAGCACGCGTGGCACCACCAGCGCCGCGATGATCCCCAGGATAACGATGACCACCAGGATCTCGACCAGCGTAAATCCGCGCGCGTCGCGTCGCAGCATCCTGTGTCGGGCACGACTCTCGATCACACAGCGGGGCAAGAACAACGGCGCGAGCATGCAGCCATTATAATCGCTCGCACAGGGCCGGCCGGCGCCGTTGTCGGCGCGGCGTGGTTCGCCGTATTTCTCCTTGGGTGCGGATCGCATGCGTCGCTTGGCGTGGTGTATTGTGTTGCTGCTCATCGCTGCCGCGGCGGTCTACGCCTGGGTCGTCACCGCACCGCTTTCGATGCCGAGCTCCGCCTACACGCTCAACGTCAAACCGGGGGCGAGCCTTCGCTCGGTGGCGCGCGACCTCGCCGCGGCGGGCATTCTTCCCGCCGACTGGATGCTGCCTGTCTGGGCGCGCATCACCGGCAGGGACCGCACGATCAAGGCCGGAAATTACGAGCTCGCGCGGGGCACGACGCTCGCCGGACTTCTCGACAAGCTGACCCAGGGCGACGTCACTCAGACTGCGTTCACCATTGTCGAGGGATGGACCTTCCGCGATCTTCGCGCGGCGCTGAAAAAGAATCCCGGCATTCGGCCCGCCGTCGCCGATCTGCCCGAGGCTGAACTGATGAAAAAGATCGGCGCCTCGGAAAGCGCACCCGAGGGCATGTTCTTCCCCGACACGTACTACTTCGCGACCGGGGCGAGCGATGCATCGCTGCTCACGCGCGCCTATCGCACGATGCAACAACGCCTCGCGGCCGCGTGGGCGGTGCGCGCGCCTGAGTTGCCGCTGTCGTCCCCTTACGAGGCGCTGACGCTGGCATCGATCGTTGAAAAGGAAACCGGTCGTCCCGCGGATCGCCCTCTGATCGCCGGGGTTTTCATTAACCGCCTGCGCCAGGGCATGCGCCTGCAAACCGATCCCACGGTGATCTATGGCATGGGACAGGACTTCGCCGGCGCGCTCAGGCGTCGCGATCTCGATGCCGATCACGCCTTCAACACTTATACCCGCGAAGGATTGCCGCCGACGCCGATCGCTCTGCCAAGCCAGGCTTCGATCGACGCCGTGCTTCATCCTCCTGCGACGCCATTTCTCTATTTCATTTCCCGAGGCGACGGCTCGAGCGAATTCTCGGCCAACCTCGCGGATCACAATCGCGCCGTGGCAAAATACCAGCGCAACGGTCGTTGATGCGCTCGCGCGCGATTCGGCGCCGGCGCCGAACACTTCCCCGTCAATTGCCGATTGCACCCGATGTCCACAGCGCTCCGTGGCCGCTTGATCACCCTTGAGGGGATCGATGGCGCCGGCAAGAGCACGCACTTGCCGTGGCTTGCGGAACTGCTGGCGAACGGCGGCCAACCGTTGTGGGTGACCCGCGAGCCCGGCGGCACCGCGCTCGGCGAGAGGCTCCGGGAATTGCTTTTGCGCGAGCCGATGGCCCACGTCACCGAGGCGCTGCTGATGTTTGCGTCGCGTCGCGAACACTGCGAGCGCGAGATCTGGCCGCGGCTGGCACAGGGCACATCAGTGCTGTGCGACCGCTTCACCGACGCGACCTATGCCTATCAAGGCGGTGGTCACGGCATTCCCGAAGCGCTGATCGCGCGCATGGAGCAGGTCGCCCTCGACGATTTCCGGCCGGACCGGACGATTGTCTTCGACGTTCCCGTCGACGTCGGCCGCGAACGGATCGCCAACGGTCGCGCGCTGGACAAATTCGAGCGCCAGCAGTCGGAATTCTTCGAGCGCGTTCGTGCGACCTATCTTGCGCGCGCCGCCGCCGAACCGCGGCGTTGCCGCGTCGTCGACAGCACCCAGCCACTGGCGAAGGTTCGCGCACAGCTCGCTCAAATTGTAGCTTCGTTATGATCGATGCCGAGATCGAGGCCCGGACATGGCAGCCACTGCCGCCGTGGCATACGGAGATCGCGGCGACGGCGCTTGCGCATCGCCAGCGGTGGCCGCACGCGCTGCTGGTCAGCGGTCGGCGCGGATTGGGTAAGCGCCTGCTGGCGATGCATTTCGCGCGAGCCTTGCTCTGCGAAGCGCCGCTCGCAAGCGGGGACGCTTGCGGCGTGTGCCCGAGCTGCGGCTACGTCCGACAGGGAACCCATCCCGACCTGCAAATGATCGAGCCGGTGACCTACGACGACGAGGGAAATCCGACCCCGACCGAGACCATTGGTGTCGATCGCGTCCGCGAGCTGATCGCCTTCAGCCAATTGTCGCCGCATCGACAGCGCGCCAAGGTGGCATTGATCGCGCCTGCCGAAGCGATGAACCCGGCCGCGGCAAACGCGCTGCTCAAGACCCTCGAGGAGCCGCCCGCCGGTACCTTCCTCCTGCTGGTGAGCGACCAGCCGGCGCGCCTGCCGCCGACCATCGTCAGCCGGTGCCGGCGCCTACCGGCACCCGAGCCCGATCGCACCGCGGCCACCGCCTGGCTGGCGCAAAACGGTATCGGCAACTCCGACCCGGTAATGTTGCTTGCTCAAGCGGGCGGCGCGCCGCTGCTCGCGCTGGCGCTCGCCGACGCCGACGTTCAACGCGATCGCGATCATTTGCTGTCTCAGCTGGCTCAGCCGGAGCGGCTGTCGCCACTGGCGTTTGGCGCGCGGCTCGACGGCGCACCCAGGGACGAGCGCAAGTCGAAGCTCGCTAGCGCGGTATATTGGCTGCTGGCGTGGACGGCCGACCTGGCGGCAGTGGCATCGGGAGCGGCCCCGTCTTTCAACCCCGACCAGCGGGACGCATTGACCAAGCTTGCCCGCCGGGTGGCACTGGTGCCCTTGTTCCGTTATTATCGAATGTTGTTGCAGCAGCGCGGACTCCTTTCACATCCGCTTCAGCCACGATGGGTCGCGGAGTCGCTGTTGATCGAATACCGCAAGTTGTTCGCTAAAGGCCCACTTAACTAGCATGGCAACGGATCGCTCCAACGGAGGTTCAGGCCCGGCCACGGTGTCACGCCCGGGCGTGCTTTCGCTCAATATCCGGGAAAAGGCCGCGTTGTACGCGGCGTACATGCCATTTCTCAAGGGCGGCGGCATATTCATCCCGACCAATCGCGTCTACCAGCTCGGCGAGGAAGTGTTCATGCTGCTGTCGCTGATGGACGATCCGCAACGCATCGCGGTCCAGGGCAGAGTGGTCTGGGTGACGCCCGAAGGCGTGCAGGGGAATCGGACCCAAGGCATTGGCGTTCAGTTCACGCACGACGAAACGGGCGCCTCGGCACGGGCAACGATCGAAAAGATCCTCGCTGAATCGCTGGCGTCGAATCGCCCGACCCATACGATGTAGCGTTCGATGACGGGCGCGCCGCGTCGATCGCGGCGCGAGGCTGCAAACGGCGTCAACCCCGCCGATTCGCGCGACCGAGCTGCCGTTCCTGACTTTCCCCATTGGCCGTGTTCGTCGACTCCCACTGTCACATCAACTTTCCCGAGCTGGCGGAGAGGCTGCCCGAGGTTCTCGAGGCGATGGTGCGCAACGAGGTGACGCACGCGCTTTGCATCGGCGTCAATCTGCCGGAACTGCCGGGCGTTCTCCAGATCGCCGCCGATCATCCCAACATCTACGCAAGTGTCGGCGTGCATCCGGACTATGAGGACACGCCGGAGCCGTCGGTCGAGACCTTGACCGGGTTGTCACAGCGGCCAAAAGTGGTCGCGATCGGCGAAACCGGGCTCGATTACTTTCGCGTTACCGGCGACCTGGAGTGGCAGCGGGCGCGGTTTCGAACCCACATTCGGGCGGGGCGGGAATGCCGGAGGCCGCTGGTCATCCATACCCGCGCCGCCGCCACCGATACGCTGGCGATCATGCGCGAGGAAAAGGCGGCCGACGCGGGTGGGGTCATGCACTGCTTTACCGAGAGCTGGGAGGTGGCGCAAGGTGCGCTCGATATGGGCTTCCATATCTCCTTTTCCGGCGTTGTCACATTCAAGAATGCCAAGGAGTTGAAGGAGGTCGCGCGTCGCGTGCCGCTCGACCGCATGCTGATCGAGACCGATTCGCCCTATCTGGCGCCGGTGCCTTTCCGCGGCAAGCCTAACGAGCCCGCGTACGTGCGCCATGTCGCCGAGGAAATCGCCCGCCTGCGCGACATTCCACTGCATGAGGTGGCGGCCGCGACCTCGGCCAACTTCTTTCGTCTGTTCGGAATTCCACAAGATGCTCATTGAATCCCTGGCGCGACGCGGCATCGTGACCGTATTCGCAGCACTCGTCTATTCCGCGACGCCTTCACCGTCACAGGCGCAGGACTTGTTCGAGCGCTTCAACATGGCGGTTGCGGCCGATCGCGCCGATGAAGTCGCCGCACTCCTTGCGCGCGGCATGGATCCCAACACCGTGGATCCGAGCGGCGATCCTGCTCTACTGGTAGCCGCCCGCGCCGGGTTCGACCCAACGCTTGACGCGCTTCTGCGCGCCGGCGCCAAGGTCAACGCCCGAAACCGTGTCGGTGACACCGCAGTGATGGCGGCGGCGATCGGCGGGCACCTTGGCGTGGTCAGGAAACTGGTCGCTCGCGGCGCTGAAATCAACCCTGACGGATGGACGCCGCTGATCTACGCAGCGACCACCGGGCAGGATCAGGTCGTGCGTTACCTGCTCGATGCCGGCGCCAGAATCGACGCCGAAGGCCCGAATGGCATCACGGCGTTGATGATGGCGGTGCGTGGCGGGCACGCAGACACGGTCTCGCTGCTCCTTGCGAAGGGGGCGAGCGTCAACCACCGCGGCGTTGACGGCGCGTCGGCGCTGGCCTGGGCGCGGCGGGGCGGGTTCGACGGTATTGAAAGGGAACTGCGGCAGCGCGGTGCCCGGGATTGACCGGCTGCTGCACGACGTCCGCTTCCCGGAAGCGACGCCGATGGAATCAGGGCAGCAGTTCTTCCGGCGTAAGGGAGGTCGGCCCCATCGACTTCCACGTGCCAACGGCGACCGACGGTTGAGCGTCGCGCACGGCCGTTTCGGCCCGGACGGACGGGATAAGGTCCGGAAGCGCTCCGACCAGACGCCGGGCACCGTCGAAGCGCTTTTGCCAATAGCCCTTCGACAAAGTGACGATCTCGACCTCCCCGCCTTGCCGTGGGGCGTGAATGAACCGATCCTCCCCCAGGTAGATGCCGACATGAGAAAACTGCAAGCGACGGGTATTGAAGAAAACCAGGTCGCCGGGCAGGAGCTCGGTCATCGCCACCCTGGTTCCGAGGCGCGACAACTCCTGCGACGTGCGCGGCAAGGTCACCCCGGTGACCTGCTGGAAGACGTAGCGGACGAGTCCGCTGCAGTCGAGCCCGCGATCCGGTGTCGTGCCGCCGAGCCTGTAGTCGACGCCGATCAGGCCGAGCGCATAAATCGCGAGGTCCTGCGCGCTATGCCAGACCGTCGTGGAAAGAGGCGCGGCTTGAGGTGGTGCATCAGCCGCCGGCGCCGGTCGCCCCTCGGCCAGCGGCGAGAGCAGTATCAGGCAAGCGAAGGTCGTGGCCGCGAAAGCAACGCGGCACGGCCCCCTCCTGCCGATGCTCGTCTCAGTCATTCGGGTACTTTAGTCGACTTTTCAAGCGCTTGCAACGGTTACATCGGGTGACGCCTCATTTGACGATCGGTTTCGATCGCGCCGAAGCACGACTGCGCCGTTGCGCCTCTGGATCCGTGACCAGCGGCCGATAGACTTCCACCCGGTCGCCATGGGCAAGCGGCGTCCCGCGCCCGGCCAGCTTGCCGAAGATTCCTGTCTGAGCACGCGAGAGATCAAGGTCGGGATGCCTCGCCTCCAAGCCGGAGCCTTCGAGGGCATCGAGGAGCGTTGCACCCGCGGGCAGGGTCACCGCGATTTCGGTCGCGCACTCGGGCAAGGCGAACACCACCGTAACCTCGATCTCGGCGTCGTGCCCGGTCATGAGCGCTTCCCGTGCAACTCGTCGGCGCGTCTGACGAAGGCGTCGATGAAGGTCGACGCGATGTGGTTGAACACCGGCCCGATCGCGCCTTCGAGCACCGGCGCCGCAAACTCGTAGCGCAGGTCGAACTCGATCTTGCAAGCTGCCGGCGTCAGCGAACGAAAGCGCCAGGTGCCGTCGAGCTGGCGAAACGGTCCATCGCGCAGCGCGATGACGATGCGCTCGGGCGGCTGGTTGCGATTAACCGTCGTGAAGTGCGCGCGTACGCCGTGATAATTGATCTCGAGCCTCGCGACAACGGCGGCAGGCGACCGTTCGAGGATGCTTGCGCCCGCACACCACGGCAGAAACGCGGGATAGTCCTCCACCCGGTCGACCAGCTCGAACATCTGCTGCGCGCTATGCTCGACGAGCACCGATTTGCTGACGGTGGCCATTGCTACAATACCTTCGGAGTCGAAAACCGCAGCAGGCGCACGATCGGCCACTGGAATCGCTCCTGGCGGCATCCAGGCAAGCCTATCCGGCACCCGGGCGTCGCCAAAGCGGCGCCTGAGCGCGCGCGTCCTGCGGGCACACCATGAGCATCGTCGAGAATAAAAAAGCGTATCACGACTACTTCGTCGAGGAGCGATTCGAGGCGGGGGTGGCGCTTGAGGGCTGGGAAGTAAAGGCGATCCGCGCCGGACGCGCTCAACTAAAGGAAGCGTACGTGGTCGTCAAGAGCGGCGAGATCGTCCTTCTGGGCGCTCACATCACGCCGCTGGCGACAGCGTCAACGCATATCAAGCCGGATCCGACGCGCACCCGAAAACTGCTGATGCATCGGCTGGAGATCAACCGCTTGATCGGCAAGGTGCAGCGTGCGGGCTATACGCTGACGCCGCTGAACCTGCATTTCAACAAGGGACGCATCAAGCTCGAGATCGGGCTCGCCCGCGGCAAGAAGCAATACGACAAACGCGAAACCGAGAAACTGCGCGATTGGACGCGCGAAAAGCAGCGGTTGCTGCGCAATCGATCGGGCGCGGCGCGCGGCTCGCGATCAGGGTGAACAGCGACATTGCCGCGCCGGTCGTCGTTCGCGCCGCGGTGGACGCCGATCTGCCGGCGATCGCGGCGCTGTACGGGCATCACGTCGTCCACGGAGCGGCCTCGTTCGAAGTTGTCCCGCCGACGTTGGACGAAATACGCCGCCGCTACCAGGACGTGATCTCGCATGGGCTGCCTTATGTCGTCGCCTCGCTGCCGAACCGGGGCGCCAGGCTGGCCGGTTACGCCTATGCCACCGCCTACCGCCCGCGGGTCGCCTATCGGCACACGGTCGAAGATTCGGTGTACGTGGACGAGGAATGCGCGCGCCGCGGCGCGGGTCGCGCGCTTCTTGGAGCGGTGATCCATGCGTGCGAAGCGCTCGGCTACCGGCAAATGATCGCCGTGATCGGCGGGTCCGACAATGCGGCGTCGATCCGCCTGCACTCCGCGCTCGGCTTTCGGCATGCCGGGGTGTTGTCGGCGGTAGGACGAAAGTTCGATCGCTGGATCGACACCGTATTGATGCAGCGCGCGCTCGGACCCGGCGATTCGGCGCCCGCGCCGTGACGCTGCGCACGCCGATGGTGGGTCCCGATTTCTCGTCCGGCATGGAGCGCAACGCGGCGAATTTTGTTCCGCTGTCGCCGATTCAGTTTCTGGAGCGCAGCGCGCTCGTCTATCCCGACAAGGTGGCCGTGCGGCATGGCGAGCGCGCTATCAGCTACCGTGAGTTCGAGTCGCGTTGTCGCCGATTGGCGTCGGCGCTGGCGCGGCGCGGCATCGACCGAGGCGACACCGTGGCGG
>JALZAN010000068.1 GCA_030948365.1 Pseudomonadota bacterium | reverse complement strand
CCTCTGGATCCTCGACGAGCCGGCGACGGCGCTCGATTCGTCCGGTGTCGCCACGCTCGAGCAGCGCGTCGATGCGCACCTTGCGCGACGGGGCATCGCGCTGATCGCGACCCATCAACCGCTCGCGCTCACCGCTGGTGCGGTGCGCACGATCGAGCTCCGATGAACACTTCCTTGATGACCGCGCCGGAACTCGCTGACGACCCGGGCGACGCAAGCGTCTGGAGAGGGTTCGCCTGGGGGATGGATCGTGACCTCAAGCTCGCCGTTCGTTCCCGCGCTGAGCTCGGCATCCTGCTGCTCTTCTATGTCATCGTGGTGACGCTGTTCACGCTGGCGGTCGGCGCCGACATGGTGCTGCTTCGGGCGCTCGGTCCCGGCGTTCTCTGGGTCGCTGCCTTGCTCGCCTCGTTGTTGTCGCTGCCGCGCATTTTCACGACCGATTTCGCCGATGGAAGCCTGGAGCAGATCGCGTTGTCCCCGTACCCGCTGCCGGCGCTGATCTCCGGTAAAATAGCGGCGCATTGGGTGTCGACCGGCCTTCCGCTCGCCATCGCGGCGCCGCTGCTCGGTGCGCAATTCGGGCTTTCCCGCGACGAAGGATGGTTGCTGGCGTTGGGATTGCTGATCGGCACCCCAACGCTGTCGATGCTGGGCGCGATCGGCGCGGCGCTTACCATGGGGCTGCGCGCCGGCGGAGGATTACTCGCGCTTTTGATCCTGCCTTTGTATGTTCCCATCCTGATCTTCGGCGCGGGGTCGATCGAAGCCGCACGCGCCGGGTTGGGGGTGAGCGCGCACGTTTCCCTGCTGGCCGCGGCGCTGTTGGCCGCGCTGGTCGGCGCGCCGTTCGCGACCGCTGCCGCGGTGCGTATCGCTTTGGATTAGGGCGCCATGAGCTCGATCGCTTGGTTCAGGCTTGCTTCGCCGGTGTCGTTCTTTCCGCTGGCGCGTCGGTTCGCGCCGTGGTTCGCGGCGGGCGCCATCGTTTTCGCCGCGGCGGGTCTGTGGATCGGCCTGGCTGTGGCGCCCACCGACGCCCAGCAGGGCGAGGCCTACCGGATCATTTTCATTCATGTACCGGCGGCGTGGATGTCGATGTTCATCTACCTCGTGATGGCGTTCTGGTGCGCCGTGTCGCTCACTTTCAATACTCGACTGGCGTCGATGCTGGCGCAGGCGCTGGCGCCGACGGGAGCGATGTTCACCGCGCTCGCGCTGATTACCGGCGCGATGTGGGGCAAGCCCGCGTGGGGGACCTACTGGGCCTGGGACGCGCGGATGACCTCCGAGCTGTTCCTCTATTTCGGCTACATCGCATTGCGCAACGCCATCGACGACCCGCGCCGCGCCGACCGCGCGAGCGCCGTCCTGGCGCTCGTCGGCGCGATCAATGTTCCGATCATTTATTTCTCGGTCAAGTGGTGGAATACGCTCCACCAGGGCGCATCCGTCAGCGTGACATCGGCGCCGCGCATGGCGGCGACCATGCTTGCCGGCATGCTGGTGATGGCATTCGCCGCATGGTTCTACTCCATCGCGATCGCCCTGTGGCGGGTGCAGGCGATCATCGTCGAGCGCGATCGGAACGCCGCCTGGGTCGGCGCTTTGTCGCACCGAACACGATGAAATCCGGACTCTCCGAATTTCTGGCGATGGGCGGCTACGGCTTCTATGTATGGACGTCCTATATCACCGCGGCGATCGCGGTCACCGCGGAAGTCCTTGCCGTGCGCGCGCGCGTTCGCGCTTCGTTGAAATCGTCCGTCGGATCGCGACGCGCGATCTCGATTCCCGACGATACGCAATGAAGCCTCGTACCCGTCGCTTTGCATGGATCGCGGCCGGCCTTGCCACGCTGGGCGTCGCCGCGGCGCTGGTGCTGTCGGCGTTCCAGTCGAACCTGGTTTTCTTTTTTACGCCGAGCCAGATCGCCGCCAATGAAGCGCCTCGTGCGCGGCCGTTTCGCGTCGGCGGCATGGTCGAGGCCGGCAGCCTCACGCGCGAGCCCAACAGCCTCACCGTCCGCTTCCGTGTCACCGATACCGCGAAGACGATTCCGGTTTCCTATACCGGTCTTCTTCCCGACCTCTTCAAGGAAGGCAAAGGCGTCGTCGCCCAGGGAACGCTCGGAGCCGACGGTGTCTTTCACGCCAGCGAGGTGCTGGCCAAGCACGATGAAAATTACATGCCGCCGCAGGCCAAGGACGCCATCGACCAGGCGCAAAAGGGAATGACCATGAAGAGCTTGCACCAGAGTTCGAAGGCCGGCCCATGATTCCCGAGCTCGGCCATTTCGCGCTGATACTCGCCTTGCTCACCGCCATCGTGCAGGGAACCTTGCCGATGCTGGGTGCGACGGTTCGCGAGCCGCGGCTGATGGCGCTCGCCAGGCCGGCGGCGCGCGCGCAATTTCTGCTCGTCGCGCTCGCCTTCGCCTGCCTCGCCTATTCGTTCGTCACCAATGATTTCTCGGTGCAGAACGTGGCCACCAATTCCAATTCGGAGCTGCCGCTGCATTACCGCGTCGCGGCAACGTGGGGGTCGCACGAGGGCTCGCTTTTGTTGTGGACGCTGATGCTCGGAGGATGGAGCTTTGCGGTGACGCTGTTCTCCCGCAACCTTCCGGCGGCGATGCTGTCGCGGGTGATTTCGGTGATGGGCCTGGTCAGTGTCGGCTTTCTGCTGTTTCTGCTGTTCACGTCCAATCCGTTCGAGCGGCTGGTGCCGCCCGCGGCCGAGGGACGCGATCTGAATCCGCTGCTGCAGGATCCGGGGATGGTGTTTCACCCGCCGTTGCTCTACATGGGCTACGTCGGATTCTCGGTCGCGTTCTCGTTTGCCATCGCCGCGCTGCTCGGCGGTCGCCTCGACGCGACGTGGGCACGCTGGTCGCGCCCATGGACGACGATCGCCTGGTCGTTCCTGAGCGTGGGCATCGCCCTTGGCAGCGGCTGGGCGTACTACACGCTGGGATGGGGCGGCTGGTGGTTCTGGGACCCGGTCGAGAACGCATCGTTCATGCCGTGGCTCACCGGCACCGCGCTGATCCATTCGCTCGCGGTGACCGAAAAGCGCGGCGCATTCAAGAGCTGGACGGTGCTGCTCGCGATCGTCGCGTTCTCGCTGTCGCTGCTCGGGACCTTTCTGGTCCGTTCGGGGGTCCTGACGTCGGTGCATGCCTTCGCGACCGATCCGGCGCGCGGCGTTTTCATTCTCGTCTTTCTGGCCATCGTGATCGGCGGCTCGCTGGCGCTGTTTGCCTGGCGCGCCGGAAGGGTCGGCCTCGGCGGCAGATTCGACGTGATCTCTCGCGAATCGATGCTGCTCGCCAACAATGTGCTGCTCATCGTTGCGCTGGCGAGCGTTCTGCTGGGAACGCTGTATCCGCTTTTCCTGGATGCGCTGAACCTCGGCAAGATTTCGGTCGGCCCGCCCTATTTCGACAAGGTGTTCTATCCCTTGATGGCGCCGGCGGCATTCCTGATGGGAGTCGGACCTCTTGCGCGCTGGACAAGGACGCCGTTGCCGGAGCTGGCGACGCGGCTTCGCTGGGCGCTTGGCGTCGCGGTCGCTAGCGCGCTCGTCGCGCCGGCATTGCTGGGGCGCTGGTCGCTGCTCGTCGCCTTCGGGCTGTTCCTCGCCTTCTGGATCTTCGCCACCACGCTCGTCAATCTGCGTCGAAGGATGCTTGCGTCGCCTCGTCGCCGCCTGCTGGCGAAGCTTCGCGGCAACTCGGCGTCGTACTATGGGATGATCGTCGCCCACCTCGGCGTGGGCGTGTTCATCGTCGGCGTGACGCTGGTCAAGGGCTACGAAGTCGAGAAGGATGTGCGCCTCGAGGTCGGTGAAAGCGTCGCGCTGGGCGGCTACGATTTCAAGTTCCTCGGCGTCAAGCCGGGACCCGGACCCAACTACCGCGCGCTCACCGGCTCGGTCGAAGTGCGCAAGGACGGTCGCCTGATCGAAACGATGGCGCCGGAAAAGCGCATCTACAACGCGTCGGGCCAGGCGATGACCATCGCCGCGATCGACAGCGGAATTCTCGGCGATCGCTATGTCTCGCTCGGTGAGCCGGTGAGCGCGGACGCGACAAGAATCGATGGAGCGTGGGGCTTGCGCGTCTATCTCAAGCCGTTCGTCGACTGGATATGGATGGGTGCCTTCCTGATGGCGCTCGGCGGATTCATTGCCGTGTCGGATCGCCGTTATCGCCTAGCGCTGCGGACCCGGGCGTCGCGCGTTTTCGGAGGCGTCGCCGGCCAGGCCGGCGCCGATTGAGGGCATGATGAAGACCGTGCGCTGGTCGATTCCATTGGCGCTGTTCGTGGTGCTGGTCGCCTTCCTCTGGGTCGGACTGGGCCGCGATCCGCGCGAGGTTCCGTCGCCGCTGATCGGCAAGCCCGCGCCTTCGTTCGCGCTGCCTCAGATCCACGGCGACAAGCCGCTGTCGAGCGCCGAGCTGAAGGGCAAGGTGTGGCTGCTCAACGTCTGGGCATCGTGGTGCGTCTCGTGCCGGGTCGAGCACCCGCTCCTGCTTCAGCTGGCGAAGGCGAACATCGTTCCGGTCTACGGCCTCGACTACAAGGACAAGCCCGACGACGGCCGGGCGTGGCTGGCGCAGAACGGCGATCCCTATACGGCCTCGATCGTCGACTTCGACGGACGCGTCGGCATCGACTACGGCGTCTACGGCGTGCCGGAGACGTTCGTCATCGATCGGGCGGGCATCGTGCGCTATAAACAGATCGGTCCCTTGAGCGTCGAGGCGTTGCAGGGGAAGATCCTGCCGCTGGTGCGCGAGCTGCAGAAATGACGGACGTCGCGCGGCCTGCACGCGCCGCCGCGTCGTTCACGCTGATCGCCTCGCTCGCACTCGCGCTTTGCGCCGGGGCGACCAAGATGGACGTTCCGGCCGACGCAGCATTCGACCTTCGCATCAGGACCCTCGAGAGCGAGCTTCGCTGTCTCGTTTGTCAGAACCAGACGCTGGCCGACTCCAACGCATCGCTCGCGGAAGACCTTCGGCGTGAGGTTCGCGCGCTGGCGATCGCGGGCAAGAACGACGGTGAGATCCGCGCCTACCTCGTCGCGCGCTATGGCGACTTTGTTCTCTACGATCCGCCGCTCAAGCGCACGACGTGGCTGTTGTGGATTGGACCCTTCGCGCTGCTCGTGGGCGGCGCGGCGCTGTGGTGGGTCGTGCTGCGACGACGGAACAAGATGCCGCTAGCTGTCGACGCGTCGACGTCGGCCGCCGACCCCGGGGCGGAGGCACGCGGCCGCTCGCTGCTCGGCGACCCCCAAGACCCATCGGACAAGCCTTAGATTTCTCCGCACGATTGCGCTGTGCGGCCGCGCCGCCCTCCGCCGCGCAGCACTAAGACCGCGATGCCAGGTCGGCGCCGCAGTGCCAGCACAGATCGAAGCTCGCGGGATTTTCCTCCTTGCACGCGCGACAGAAAACGCTACCGGTTTGCGCGCGGTCGAATCGCAGCGCCGCCAGCGCCGCGTCGGCGCGCGGACGATCGCGTCCATTCTCGAGCCAAACCTGAGGCTGCGCCACATCCGGAGGCACTTCGCCGACGATGCTCGACATGTGCTCGTTGAAGATGTGCGCGGCAATCCCAGCCTGCTGCAGTCGATGCAGGACGAGGTACGCATCGAAGCGATTGTGCGCGGTGTAGAAACGTTCCATCGGGGTCGTCTCGCTATGGCGCTTAAGAACTAGCGATGCCCGCTGGTCTGCCAGCGCCATGCGTCGGCGCAAATGGCGTCGAGATCGCGCGTCGGGCGCCAGCCGAGGAGCTGCCGGGAACGCGAGGGATCGGCGTAGCAGATGGCGACGTCTCCCGGACGTCGCGAGGCGATCCGCCGCGCGATCGGCTTGCCGCAGGCGCGCTCGAAAGCGGCGACCACCTCTAGCACCGAATGACCTCGACCGGTACCGAGATTGAGCGTCGTCAGTCCCGGTGCGCGCTCGAGATGCGCCATCGCGGCGACGTGGCCCGAGGCCAGATCCATCACGTGCACGTAATCGCGAACGCCGGTGCCGTCGTCGGTGCTCCAGTCATCGCCAAGAACGTCGATCGCCGGCGCGCCAGTCGCTGCCGCCTGCGCAAGGAGCGGCACCAGATTGTTCGGCGGGGCCGTCGGCGCCTCGCCGATGGCTGCCGACGAATGCGCGCCCGCCGGATTGAAATAGCGCAACACGCCGATCCGCCATCGCGCATCCGATGACGACAGATCCTCGAGGATTTGCTCGATCATCCGCTTGGTCCGCCCATACACGCTTGCCGGTCGCAAGGGCGAGTCCTCGGTCACCGGATTCTTGTCGGGTTGCCCGTAGACGGCAGCCGAGGAGCTGAACACGAGTGATTTCACGTCCGCGGCGGTCATCGCTTCGAGCAGCGCCACCGCGCCGCCCACATTGTTGTCGTAGTACGCAAGCGGCTTGGTCTCGCCTTCGCCCACGGCCTTAAGGCCCGCACAATGAACGACTGCCGCAACCTCATGCTCGGCGAACAGTCGCTGCATCGCTACGCGATCGCGGACGTCGCCGGCGATGCATGGTATCGGCTGGTCGGTGATGCGACGGAGTCGCGGCACGACGGCCGGCGAGCTGGTCGCGAAATTATCGATAATCAACGGGTCGTAGCCCGCGGCGGCGAGGTCGACGACGATGTGCGAGCCGACATATCCGGCGCCGCCGGTCACCAGGACGGGATTTGCCATGATGTCATGTTACGCGACCGTCGGCGCAGTCGAAAAAAAACCGGGCGCTCAAGCCTGGGCCCGGTCGTTCGCTCGAGGCGTGTGGAATTCAGGTCGTGGATTTGCTCTTTGAACCCTTTGCCGACTTTTTCTTGCTGGCGGCCTTGGTCTTGTTGGCAGGCTTGGCGGCGTTCGGGTCCTTCGCCGGCTTGGCGACCTTCGCGGGCTTGTCGGCCTTCGCCTTCGCGCCTTTGTCCGCAGCAGCGTTCTTGCCTGCCGCACTTTCGCCGTCAGCCGCGGTGCCAGGTTCCGGCCGGTCCATGAGTTCGACCAGCGCCATCGGCGCGTTGTCGCCGATGCGAAATCCGAACTTCAGGATGCGCAAATATCCGCCGGGCCGCGCGCCGTAGCGCGGGCCGAGCTCGTCGAACAGCTTGCTGACCACGTCGCGATCGCGCAGGCGATCGAACGCCAGTCGCCGATTGGCGAGCGTCGGCGTCTTGCCGAGCGTGATCATCGGTTCGGCGACACGGCGCAGCTCCTTGGCTTTCGGCAGCGTGGTCTTGATGACCTCGTGCGTCAGCAGCGAGTTGGTCATGTTCCGCAGCATCGCCAGGCGATGGCTGCTGGTGCGGTTGAGCTTGCGCAATCCGTGGCGGTGACGCATGAGTTTTCCTTACGGCCGATCCAGGTTCGCCGGCGGCCAGTTCTCCAGCTTCATTCCCAGCGACAGCCCGCGCGTGGCCAGCACTTCCTTAATCTCGTTGAGCGACTTTCGTCCGAGATTGGGCGTCTTCAGCAGCTCCGTCTCGGTGCGCTGGATAAGATCGCCGATGTAATAGATGTTTTCCGCCTTCAGGCAATTGGCCGAGCGCACCGTAAGCTCCAGGTCGTCGACCGGGCGCAGCAGGATCGGATCGACCTGCGGCATCGAGCGCTGCTCGATCGGCGCTTCGGTCCCCTTCAGATCCGCGAAAACGCCGAGCTGCTCGACGAGGATGCTGGCCGCGTAGCGAATCGCCTGCTCCGGCTCGATCACGCCGTTGGTTTCGATGTCCATCACCAGCTTGTCCAAGTCGGTCCGCTGCTCGACACGGGCGCTCTCGACCGAATAGCTGACGCGGCGCACCGGCGAGAACGACGCGTCGAGCAGGATGTTGCCGATGCTGCGCCCCCCGTCCGGCTTGATGCGCACCGTCGCCGGCTGGTAGCCGCGGCCCTTCTCGACCTTGATCTCCATCTCGATCTTGCCGCCCGCGGTGAGGTGGGCGATCAGGTGATCGGGATTGATGATCTCGACATCGTGATTCGGCTCGATGTCGGCCGCTGTCACCGGGCCTTCGCCGGTCTTGGCAAGCTTCAGCGTAACGTGGTCGCGGTTGTGCAGCTTGAGCACCACGCCCTTCAAATTGAGCAGCACGTCGACGACGTCCTCCTGGACGCCGTCGAGCGCGGAGTACTCGTGCAGCACGCCGGTGATTTTTACTTCCGTCGGGGCGTAACCGGGCATCGACGACAGAAGAACTCGCCGAAGCGCGTTGCCGAGCGTGTGGCCGTAGCCCCGCTCGAACGGCTCCATCACCACCTTGGCGTGGAACGGCGAGGTGCTTTGTACATCGATGATGCGTGGTTTCAAGAAAGCGTTGCTCTGCATGCTTTAGTCCTTAAAGCGAAACCCGGTCAAAACTCTGGCGATGCCCTGGGAGAAAGCGCGCCAGTTACTTGGAATAGAGCTCGACGACGAGGCTTTCGTTGATGTCCTGACCGAACTCCGACCTGTCCGGCGCACCTTTGAACGTCCCGGTCATCTTGGCGATGTCGACCTGGACCCACGACGGAAAGCCGATCTTGTCCGCGAGCTGCAGCGCATCGACGATGCGAAGCTGGGTCTTGGCGCCCTCCTTGACCGCGATCACGTCGCCGGCCTTCACCAGGGCAGAGGGCACGTTGACGACCTTGCCGTTGATCGTCACCGCCCGGTGCGAGACGAGCTGGCGCGCCTCGGCGCGGGTGGAGCCGAAGCCCATGCGGTAGACGACGTTATCGAGCCGCGATTCGAGCAGCTGGAGCAGGTTCGATCCGGTCGATCCCTTGCGCTGGGCGGCCATCGCGAAATAGCGGCTGAACTGGCGCTCGAGAATGCCATACGTCCGGCGCAGCTTCTGCTTCTCGCGCAGCTGGTTCCCATAGTCCGACTGGCGCATGCCCGATTTCACGCCGTGCTGTCCCGGCTTGGAATCAAGCTTGCACTTCGAGTCGAGCGACCGGCGCGCGCTTTTCAGGAAGAGATCGGTTCCTTCCCGTCGCGCCAGCTTGCATTTTGGTCCGGTGTATCGAGCCATCTGAGTCTCCCGGTCGAAAGTGAAAACCTACTTTCGACCGATCTGGTTACCCGAGAATCGCAGGCGGAGCCCGACGATTCTCAGCGGAAAAAACTTAACGAAAACCCGAGCGCTAGATCCGGCGCCGCTTCGGCGGACGGCAGCCGTTGTGCGGCACCGGCGTCACGTCCGAAATGCTGGTGATCTTCAAGCCCAGCGCATTCAAGGCGCGCACCGCCGACTCACGGCCTGGGCCCGGGCCTTTGATTCGGACCTCGAGGTTCTTGACGCCGCATTCCTGCGCCGCCTTGCCCGCCGATTCGGCAGCGACCTGCGCCGCGAACGGAGTCGACTTGCGCGAGCCCTTGAAGCCGGCGCCGCCCGACGTCGCCCACGACAGCGCGTTGCCCTGACGATCGGTGATGGTGATGATCGTGTTGTTGAACGACGCGTGGATGTGCGCAATGCCCTCCGAAATATTCTTCTTGACCTTCTTGCGCGTCCTCGTAACCGTCTTGGTTGGTGCCTGTGCCATTCGCTGGTTTCCCTTATGTCCTTCAGTCCTTGATCGTCGGCTGCGAGTCGAATGAGCCTACTTGGCGGCCGGCTTGGGTGTGGTGCTCGCCGGCTTGGCGCCGCGCGATGCGCTCGCCTGGCGTGCCTTCTTCGGCCCCTTGCGGGTACGCGCGTTGGTGCGCGTGCGCTGGCCGCGAACGGGCAGTCCCTTGCGGTGACGAACGCCGCGATAGCACCCGAGATCCATGAGTCGCTTGATGCTCATGGTCACCTCGCGGCGCAGGTCGCCCTCGACCGTGTAACGGCCGACGAGCTCGCGCAGCTTGTCCATCTGCGCATCGGTCAGATCCTTGACCTTGGTCGCAGGGGCGATACCCGAGGCCTTGCAAATCATGCGCGAGCGCGCACGCCCAATGCCATAGATCGCGGTCAGCGCGATTTCGGCGTGCTGGTGATTCGGAATGTTGACGCCTGCAATACGGGCCATGTGCTTACCCTATCCGTTCGTTTCCGTTAGCCTTGCCGCTGCCGCATCATCCTTGACGCTGCTTATGGCGCGGGTCGGTGCAAATCACACGCACGACCCCATTGCGCCTGATGATCTTGCAGTTGCGGCAAATCTTTTTCACTGAAGCCAATACTTTCATCGCCGTTCCTTTCGCTGAAGGCCTTGATAGCCCGGCCTTACTTCGCGCGGAAAATGATCCGCGCCCGGGACAGGTCATACGG
>JALZAN010000067.1 GCA_030948365.1 Pseudomonadota bacterium | reverse complement strand
ACCGTACACCGCCGACTATAGCAAAGGCCGATCGATGGGCGCCATGCTCCATGGGAGCGAGCGCCGCGAAGCCAGGTGAAAGGCGTTTACGGTTCGTTGCGCAGCCGCGCGTAGCTGCCCGGAGCCGCCTCGATCGCAACGAGTCTTGATTTGCCGATGCCTTTACCGGGTTCGCGCGCCGGCACCTTGGTCCCGAGCTCGGGGCCGAGCCATGCGAACCAGTCTTCCCACCATGAGCCGTCGTGCTGTTTGGCGCCTTTGAGCCACTCCTCCGGGTCTTCGGGCAGCGCATCGTTGGTCCAGTAGCCGTACTTCTTGGCTGCCGGAGGGTTGATCATTCCGGCGATGTGGCCGGAGCCCGACAGCACAAAGCGTGATTTGCCGCCGAGCAGCGGCGGTCCGGCGTAGGTCGTCTTCCACGGCGCGATGTGATCCTCGATCGCCGACACGAAGTAGGTCGGCAGGGTGACCTTGGTGAGGTCGATGGGCGTGCCGGCGAGGGTGATTCCGCCCGGGACCTTGAGCGCGTTATTCATGTACATGTTGCGCAAGTAGAAGCTGTGCATCCTGGCCGGCATCCGCGTCGAGTCGCAGTTCCAGTGGAGCAAGTCGAAGGGAAATGGGTCGCGGCCCATGAGGTAGTTGTTGATGACGAACGACCAGATCAGATCGTTGCTGCGCAACATGTTGAACGTGTTCGCCATCGCCGACCCCTCGAGGTATCCGCGCTCCTCCATACGCTTCTCGAGCGAATGGACCTGATCCTCGTCGATGAATATTTCCAGCTCACCGGCACCGGTGAAGTCGATGAGCGAGGTCATGAAGCTCGCGCTCGCGATAGGGTGCTTCTTCTTCGCGGCGAGATGACCGAGCGTCGCCGCGAGCAGCGTTCCGCCCAGACAGTAGCCGAGCGCGTTGACGTCCTTTTGACCGGTGGCTTTCTCGATGGCGCCGATCGCGGCGAGGGGCCCTTCGAGCATGTAATCGACGAAGTCCTTGTCGGCAAGACGCTCGTCGGGATTGACCCACGAGATGACGAACACCGTCAGCCCGCGCTCGACACACCATTTGATGAGCGAGTTCTTTTCGCGCAGGTCGAGGATGTAATACTTGTTGATCCAAGGCGGAATGATCAACAGCGGCCGCTTGTATACTTTCTTGGTCGTCGGCTGGTACATGATGAGCTGCATGAGATCGTTCTGGAACACGACCTTGCCCGGCGTCGTGGCGATATTGACGCCGAGCTCGAATGCTTTGCTGTCGGTCATCGAGATCTTGAGCTTGCCGTTACCGCGCTCGATGTCGTCGAGAAGGTTATTGAAACCCTTGACCAGATTCTGTCCGCCGGTGGAAATCGTCTCGCGGAACACCTCGGGGTTGGTGAGCGCGAAGTTCGACGGCGCCACCGCATCGATGTACTGCCGGGTGAAGAAGTCGACTTTCTTGCGGGTGCGCTCGTCCAGGCCCTCGACATTGGCGACGGCGTCGTGCAGCCAGCGCGCGGTGAGCAGGTAGGACTGCTTGACGTAGTCGAACAGGAAGTGCTCCTGCCAATCCTCGTGCCGGAAGCGCTTGTCGCCTTTGTGCGGCTCGGCGATCGGAGTCGTCGCCTGGCCCACGAGCTTGAGCATCGACGACTGCCATAGCGCCGAATAGTCCCACCACAGGTTCATCTGCGTTTCCGCGAGGCGATACGGATTCGACAGCATCTTGGCGGCGACTTCGAGGAACGCCTTGGTCAACCCGAACTCATCGGCGACCGACGCGGGCCCCGCGATAGCATGCCGGGTCAGATAGTCGCCGATGAGGCGGGCGCTCTTGTCGGCCGCGCTGGCGAAGGATTCGGTGAGCGCGATGGGGTCATAGCTGCGCGCGTCGGTTTCAGCGGATTCAGGAACGGACATTCTCTGGCCTTGTATCGTCGATCGTCGGGTTGCTCAGGGTCGCACGAAACGGATCGTGCCGTCATCAGCGACATGGCGCACCAGCCGCTCCGCTCGCCAGAGGTGATTGAGGTGCGCGATGGCCTCGCCCATCGCGAAAAAGCGCTGCTGCAAATCGAGCTCGCGGCGGAAGAGCACCGGAACGAAATCGGCTGCCGTCTGTTCCTTGTCCGCCGCCGCGACCAGTTCGGCCAGTCGCGCATCGTGATGTGCACGCAGTTGCGCCACGCGCGTGGCGGCGCCAAAAAAGGGCAGCCCGTGCGATGGAAGGATCAACGTGTCCGGTGGCAGGTCGGCGAAGGCTGTCAGCGAGGCGAGAAAACGCGCGAGCGGATCTCCGTCCGGCTCGACCGGCCAGACGCTCACGTTGGTGCTGATCCTCGGAAGCAGCATGTCGCCCGAAATGCACACATCGATCGCCTTGCAATGGAGCGAAGCGTGCTCGGGAGAGTGCCCGTGCCCGGGGATTACCCGCCAGCGGTTGGGTCCAACGGAGATCTCGTCGTGCGCCTGGATCCGCAGAAAGGAAAACGGCAGCTCGGGAACACCTCGCCGATACCGGTTTCCACGTCTCTCCAGCTCCGCCAGATGCTCGACACTCATGCCGTGCGTACGAAAAAGCGCGGAAATCGCGGCGACGCCAAAGCCGCTGTGCTCTTCGGCGATCGCATGCGCGGTCAGGTATTCCGCCTGTGGCATGGCGATCGTGCAATCGAAGCGCTCGCGCAGCCAGGCCGCGTTGCCGAGGTGATCGGGATGATAATGGGTCGCGATCACGCGGCGTACCGGACGACCCTCGAGCGTGGTCGCGAAATGCGCGCTCCACAGCGCGCGCGTCGCCGCGTCCCCATAACCGGTGTCGATCTGCGTCCAGGCGTCGCCATCGGCCAGCAGCCAAAGATTGATATGGTCGAGGGCGAACGGCAGCGGCATGCGCAGCCATCGGACGCCCGGCGCGACTTCGCGCGCCTCTCCCGCGAGCGGCGGCGCCGGAAAGGGAAAGCCGAGGGTGGAAGGGAGTGGGGCGTTCATTCCAGGAGCACCCAGCCGCGGTGCGGAAGGACGCGAGGATCGCGCTTGTGCGACGCAGCATCGTGTTGCAATCAGGCAAGCATGTCAAGCGTGGATACCCAATTCACGCAGAACGATTATGGTATGTTGATTCTCCGCGTTTCATCGCGCTTTTCGCTCGTTGCCATGCCCTCCCTTTCCCGGCCGGAACCGCTCAGTTACGGCATTTCCGATCTCGCCAAGGAATTCGCGCTGACCACGCGCACGATCAGGTTCTACGAGGACGAGGGACTGCTTTCCCCGCGACGTGCCGGCAACAGGCGCATCTACGGCGAGCGCGAGAGGGTGCGCATCAAGCTTATCCTCCGCGGCAAGCGACTCGGACTGTCGTTGTCCGAGATCCGCGAGCTGCTGGACCTGTACGGCGCGACCCGGGGCGAGCGGGTCCAGTTGATGAAATTCCTGCAGGTGCTCGCGGCGCGGCGCGCGATGCTAAACCAGCAGCGCGAGGACATCGCCATCGTGCTTTCCGAAATCGACTCGCTCGAGCGGCAGTGCCGGAAGCGCTTGCGCCCGGGCGGTGGCGGCAAGGATTGACCTCGCAACCGACTTGACGTTTACGTAAACGTAATATAGAGTGCTTGATCCGACCTTCCTGCCTCCTCGTCCATGACCATGCACGCATCCTCTGCTGGCTCCAGTCGCGACAGAGTGCCGCCCGATCCCGACTACGAGCGACGGGTTCGCGACAGCTTCGACCGCCAGGGCGCGATGCGATTGATCGGCGCGCGGCTCGCCCACGTCGGCCCGGGGCACTGCAGCGTCGAACTGCCTTACCGGGACGACCTTACCCAGCAGCACGACTATATCCACGCCGGGATCGTCAGCGCCATCGTCGACGCCGCCGGCGGATACGCGGGCTTTACGCTGTTTCCCGCCGACTCGAGCGTTCTCACCGTCGAGTACAAGCTGAATCTCATTGCTCCGGCGGCGGGAGAGCGCCTGATCGCGCATGCCGAGGTCGTGAAGGCCGGGAGGACGCTGGTGATCACGCGCGGCGAGGTGCATGCGGAGCGCGATGGCCAGCGCACGCTATGCGCGATCATGCAGCAGACGCTGATCGTCATGGCCGGCAAGCCCGATCGTTGACCAGGGACAGCCATGCTCAATTTCCCATCGCTTAACTTTCATCACGGCGAGACGATCGACATGCTGCGCGCAACGGTGCAGCAATTCGCCGCCGAAGATATCGCGCCCCGCGCCGCGGACATCGACCGCGAGAACCGCTTTCCGGCCGAACTGTGGCGGCGCATGGGCGACATCGGGCTCCTGGGCATCACTGTCGAGGAAGAGTACGGCGGAACCGCGATGGGCTACCTCGCGCACGTGATCGCCATGGAAGAGATCAGCCGCGCGTCGGCGTCGGTCGGCCTCTCTTACGGTGCGCATTCGAACCTGTGCGTCAACCAGATCCGGCGCAACGGCAGCGCCGCGCAAAAAACGAAGTATCTGCCCAAGCTCGTCTCCGGCGAGCACGTCGGCGCGCTGGCCATGAGCGAGCCCGGCGCCGGCTCCGACGTCGTGTCGATGCGCCTTCGCGCGGATCGGCGCGGCGACCATTACGTGCTCAACGGCAACAAGATGTGGATCACGAACGGGCCCGACGCGGACACGCTAGTCGTTTATGCCAAGACCGACAGCCAGGCCGGGCCGCGCGGCATCACCGCGTTCCTCATCGAAAAGGGCATGAAGGGATTTGCCACCGCGCAGAAACTCGACAAGCTCGGCATGCGCGGGTCGAATACCTGCGAGCTGGTATTCCAGGATTGCGAGGTTCCCGAAGAAAACGTACTCTCGGAGGAAGGCCGTGGCGTCAATGTGCTGATGAGCGGACTCGACTATGAGCGCGCAGTGCTGGCTGGCGGTCCGCTGGGTATCATGAGCGCGTGCATGGACGTCGTGCTGCCATATGTGCACGAGCGCCAGCAGTTTGGCCAGCCGATCGGCGAGTTTCAGCTGATGCAGGGCAAGGTGGCCGACATGTACGCGACGATGAATGCCTGCAAAGCGTATGTGTACGCGGTGGCTCAGGCCTGCGATCGCGGCGAGATGGCGCGCAAGGACGCCGCCGGTGCGATACTGTATGCGGCGGAGAAGGCGACGTGGATGGCCGGGGAGGCGATACAGGCGCTCGGCGGTAACGGTTACATCAACGAATATGCCACCGGCCGCCTGTGGCGCGACGCCAAGCTGTACGAGATCGGCGCGGGCACTTCGGAGATCAGGCGGATGCTCATCGGCCGCGAGCTGTTCAACGAGACCAAGTGAGCGTCGGAACTGCAAGGAACCACGGGGGACGATCGGGACGAATATGGCTCTTGAAATGCGCCAACGATGCGAGCGATGCGCGTGGCCGCTGGCACCAGACAAGGACGGGGCCTTCATCTGCAGCTACGAATGCACTTTTTGCGCGACCTGCGCCAACGCGCTCAATGGCATCTGCCCCAACTGCAATGCCGAGCTTGTCCGCCGGCCGCGCCGCAATCGCAAGGGCACCGCGGCTGGCGCCGGGGCCGCGGCTCCGGATTAGCACGCGCGTCGGATCGTCGCCGTAAGCCTTGGCTGGATCGGGGCTCGCGGCGAGCGACGCGATGGACTGGGCCGGTTTGATCGGCCGCATCGAGGAGATTCGACTTGCAGAACGATCCCATCGCCATCGTCGGCGTCGCGCGCACGCCCATGGGTGGATTTCAGGGTGACTTCGCCACGCTAGCGGCGAGTGACCTTGGAGGTGTGGCCATCAAGGCCGCCGTCGAGCGCGCGGGCATAGCGCCGTCCGACGTCGAGGAATTGATCTTCGGCAATTGCCTCATGGCGGGCCAGGGGCAGGCGCCCGCGCGGCAGGCGTCGCTGAAGGCCGGGCTGCCGCTGTCGACCCACTGCACGACGCTTTCCAAAATGTGCGGCTCGGCGATGAAGGCGGCGATGCTCGCGCATGACTCGATCCTGGCCGGAAGCGCCGGAATCATGGTTGCCGGCGGGATGGAAAGCATGACCAATGCGCCGTATCTGCTGCCCAAGGCCCGCTCCGGCATGCGCATGGGGCACAGCAGCGTTGCCGACCACATGTTTCTGGACGGCCTTGAAGATGCCTACGACAAGGGCAAGCTGATGGGCGTCTTCGCCGAACAATGCGCGGACAAGTTTCAGTTCACGCGCGAAGCGCAGGACGAATTCGCGCTGCGCTCGCTGTCGCGGGCCTTGGCCGCCAACAATGACGGCTCGTTCGCCTGGGAGATCGCGCCGGTGACCGTCGCCGGCCGCAAAGGCGAAGTGATCATCGACAAGGACGAGCAGCCGGGCAAGGCAAGCCCGGAAAAAATCCCCGGCCTGAAGCCCGCGTTCAGGAAGGACGGCACCGTCACCGCGGCCAATTCGAGCTCGATCTCGGATGGCGCGGCCGCGCTGGTGCTGATCCGCCGATCGCTCGCGGAAAAGAAGGGTCTGGCGCCGCTTGCCCTCATCCTCGGCCATGCAACGCACGCGCAGGAGCCCGGCTGGTTCACGACCGCCCCGATCGGCGCGATGCGCAAGCTTTATCAACAGCTCGGCTGGACGCCGAAGGATGTTGACCTCTATGAGATCAACGAGGCGTTCGCGGTGGTCACGATGGCGGCGATGCGGGAATTCGATCTGCCGCCGGAGAAGGTGAACATCCATGGCGGCGCCTGCGCGCTCGGACATCCGATCGGTGCTTCCGGTGCGCGCATCGTCGTGACCTTGATCGGCGCCTTGCGCAAACTCGGAAAAAAGCGCGGTCTGGCGAGCCTGTGCATCGGCGGCGGCGAAGCGACTGCGCTCGCGATCGAGCTTGCATGACGCTCGCGCCATTCTCCGATGATTGAAAGCGGCCGCTGATGACTTCCATCACGAAATGGCTGGCGTGCCGTTCGCTGTGGACCGCGATCCAACGGTGGGCGCTCGGCGTCGCTCTCGCCGGCAGCGCGCTGCGCCTCGCTGCCGACACGCGCAAATGACTCCGGCAGTCGGCGCCGGGAGCACTTTCGTGGCAACCGAGCGGGTAGTCGTCGTCGCGGATTCGGGCGCGGTTTCTCCGGGCCATGCATGTTGCTGAGTGAATCGCAGCAGATGGTGCGCGATACCATGCGCGCTTTTGCGAGCAAACGGCTTGCTCCGTTCGCGGGCGCCTGGGACCGCGACCACGCGTTTCCGCGCGAGGCGCTGCGCGATCTCGCCGCTCTGGGCGCGTGCGGCATGGTGATCCCGGAGGCCTATGGCGGCGCCGGGCTCGACTATGTTTCGCTTGCCGTCGCGCTTGAGGAAATCGCCGCCGGCGACGGCGCGACGTCGACCATCCTGAGCGTGCAGAACTCGGTGGTGTGCGGGCCGATTTTCGCGTTCGGCAACGAAGAGCAGAAAGTGAAATACCTGAAGCCGCTGGCGAGCGGCGCCAAGATCGGGTGCTTTTGTCTCACCGAGCCGCACGCCGGTTCCGACGCCGGCGCCCTCACCTCGCGCGCGGACCGGCAGGGCGACGAGTTCGTGATCAACGGCGTCAAGCAGTTCATCACTTCAGGCAAATCCGCGGACGTCGCAATCGTGTTCGCGGTAACCGAAAAATCCGCCGGCAAGAAGGGCATTTCGGCGTTCATCGTCGATACCGACACGCCCGGATACAACGCCGACCGGGTCGAGGAAAAGCTCGGCCAGCGCGCGTCGGACACGGCGCAGATCGTGTTCACGGACTGCCGAGTTCCGGCGGCGAACCTGCTCGGACGCGAGGGCGAGGGTTACCGTATCGCTCTTGCCAACCTGGAAGCGGGCCGCATCGGCATCGCCGCGCAATCGATCGGTATGGCCCGCGCCGCATTCGACGCGGCACTTGCCTATGCGCGCGAGCGAACGAGCTTCGGCAAGGCGATTGCCGATCATCAGGCGGTGAACTTCCGGCTCGCCGACATGGCGACCTCGCTCGAGGCGGCACGCCAGCTGGTTTGGCACGCGGCGGCCATGCGCGACGCCGAACAGCCATGCCTCAAGGAAGCGTCGATGGCCAAGCTGTTCGCTTCGGAAATGGCCGAGCGTGTGTGCTCCGATGCGATTCAGATCCATGGCGGCTATGGATACGTCGCCGACTTCCCCGTAGAGCGCATTTACCGCGATGTGCGGGTGTGCCAGATCTACGAAGGCACCAGCGACATTCAGCGCATGGTCATCGGCCGCGCGCTCACTGCGTAATCAGGAAAGACAATGTCCTCACCGATCGACTTCTATTTCGATTTCTCTTCGCCATACGGCTTTCTCGCTTCGGAAAAAATCGAGACCCTCGCCGCGCGGCACGGGCGCGTCGTCGACTGGCATCCGGTCCTGCTCGGCGTCATTTTCAAGCAGACCGGCGCGGCGCCGCTGACCATGATCCCGCTCAAGGGAGATTACTCCAGGCGCGACATGGCGCGCAGCGCGCGATTTCACGGCGTTGCCGGCTTCCGCATTCCATCGAAGTTTCCGATACCGAGCCAGGCCGCGGCGCGCCTTGTGCTGTGGCAGAAACAGCGCGACGCCGCGCGCGTGGGCGTTGTGGTGCACGCGCTCTATCGGGCATTTTTCGTCGACGACATCGATATTTCCGCGCCCGACGCTGCGCTGGCCGCCGTCGCGAAGTGCGATGTCGACACCGCCACGGCTCGCGCCGCAATCGACGACCCCGCCATCAAGGACGCGCTGAAAGAGGCCAATGACCAAGCCATCGCGCGCGGCGTCTTCGGGTCCCCGTTCATCGTCGTCGACGGCGAGCCGTTCTGGGGCGTGGACAGGCTCGACCAGGTCGAGCGCTGGCTGGCCACGGGAGGCTGGTGAGATGGCGACCGCGATGCACGCCGCGAGCGATGCCAGCACGCGGAAAGGCAAGGATGCGCAGTACGTGTTGTACTGCTTCGCGCAATCCGGCAACGCGTACAAATGCGCGCTTGCGCTGCAGCTCGCCGGCGCCGAGTGGGCGCCTCGCTTCGTCGACTATTTCGGCGGCGAGACCAGCGCCGGCGCGTTCCGCGACATCAATGTCATGGGCGAGGCGCCCGTGCTCGAGCATCGCGGCTCGCTCCTTTCGCAATCCGGAGTCATTCTGGACTATCTCGCCGATTCGCTCGGGCGATTCGGGGGCGCGGACGCGGTCGAGCGTCGCGAGATCTGGCGCTGGCTGCTTTGGGACAACCACAAGCTCACCAGCTTCACGGCGACGCTGCGATTCATGCGCAGTTTCGTCGACAAACCGGATCCGGCGGTGCTGTCGTACCTTCGGGGGCGCGCCGAGACCGCCTGGAAGGTGCTCGATGCGCACCTCAAGGGCCGCCGCTACGTCGTCGGCGACCGGCTCACCATCGCCGACCTGTCGATTTGCGGATATCTTTTCTGGCCGGAAGAGATCGGCGTCGACTGGGAGCAATTTCCGAATGTTCGCGACTGGCTGGCGCTGATACAGGGTGACGCGCGCTGGGTCCATCCTTACCAGTTGATGCCGGGCCATCCGCTGCCCGCGCGCGCGCCGAAGTCCTAGCGAAACAGGCCATGCCGGTCATCGAAACCCGCATCGACACCCGCGATCCGACGTTCGCGAGAAATCGCGACGCACTGGCGGCGTCGATCTCGGATCTGAAGGCGCGGGTCGCCGAGATCGAGTTGGGCGGGGGCGCGGCCGCGCGCGATCGCCACACCGGGCGCGGCAAGCTGCTGCCACGCGATCGTGTGCGCTCGCTGCTCGACGTCGGATCGCCGTTCCTCGAATTTTCACAGTTCGCCGCGTACGGCATGTATGACGACGCGATCGCCGCCGCCGGGATCATCACCGGGATCGGCCGCGTCGCCGGCCGCGAGTGCGTGATCATCTGCAATGATGCGACCGTCAAGGGCGGCACGTACTATCCGATGACCGTGAAAAAACACCTCCGCGCGCAGGATATCGCGCGCGAGAACAATCTTCCCTGCATTTACCTCGTCGACTCGGGTGGGGCGAACCTTCCCAATCAGACCGATGTTTTTCCCGATCGCGATCATTTCGGCCGCATTTTCTACAATCAGGCGACGATGTCGGCGGAAGGCATTCCGCAGATCAGCGTGGTGATGGGCTCGTGCACCGCGGGCGGAGCCTACGTGCCCGCAATGTCGGACGAATCGATCATCGTCCGCGAGCAGGGGACGATCTTTCTCGCCGGGCCGCCGCTGGTCAAGGCGGCGACCGGTGAAATCGTCAGCGCCGAGGAGCTGGGCGGCGCGGATGTGCACACGCGCATTTCCGGCGTCGCCGACCACTTCGCGCAGGACG
>JALZAN010000066.1 GCA_030948365.1 Pseudomonadota bacterium | reverse complement strand
GGCGTCCAGCGCGCCGGGCGAGAACAGAGCGAAGAAGTTGACCCGGAAACTGTCCCAGTCGACCTTGCGCAAGCTCGTCACCCTGGAGCTCACGCGAGTGCCGACGATATCGTAGGTGAGCGTGTCGCCAAGCTTGATGCCGAGCTGCTCGGCGATACGGTCCTCGAGCGATACGCCGTTGCCCTCGCCCGCTTTCCACCACGCTCCGGCGACGACGCGATTGCCGCGCGGCAGCTGGTCGGTCCACGAGAGATTGAATTCACGCTCGCCGAGGCGTCGCGCCTGCTCGTCGGCCAGTCGCGTCGTGTCGAGCGGTTTGCCATTGATCGCCACCAAACGACCGCGCACCATCGGCGACAACTGGGCGTCGAGCGAGAGCTCGCGCTTCAGAAGGGCGCGCACACCCTCGGCCTGATCGGGCAGTACGTTGATGAGAAAGGCGTTGGGCGCGTCGGCGGGAAGGCTCGCGCGCCATTCGCGCATCAGGTCGCCGCGAACGAGTGTCAGCAGCAGCAGCGCCATCAGCCCGAGGCCGAGCGCGCCGATCTGCAGGCTCGACCCGAGCGGCCTGCGCCTCAAGTTGGCGAGCCCGTAACGCCAGCTGTAGCCCTGCTGCGGCAGAAGGCGCAGCAGGGCGATCATTCCCCATGCCAGCGCCGCGGTGACGAGCAGCATCGCCGCAATCCCGCCGACCATGATGAGCGCGGTCCTCACGTCCTGCGCCTGCCAGCCGATCAGGAGCGCGATCGTCGCCGCGCCCAGAACGTAGGCGAGAGAACCGCCAGCGCGCGGCATCCCGAGGTCGCGGCGCAGCACCCGCAGCGGCGGCACCTTCGACAGCGCGAACAACGGCGGCAGCGCGAAGCCCAGCAGCATGAACAATCCGGTGCCCATGGCGGCAGCCGCCGGCAGCCATCCCGGCGGCGGAAGATCGCTGCTGACGATCGTTCCTAGCAGCGTCACCAGAAGCTGCTGCCCGCCAAGCGCGACGACGCAGCCTGCTGCGCTCGACGCCAATCCGAGTACCAAAAATTGCAAAGAGAACAAGGCCAGCATCTGCCGCTGCGGCGCGCCCAGACAGCGCATCATCGCCGCGGCGTCGAGATGACGGCGCAGATAGCGCGACGCGGCCAGCGCAACCGCGACCGCGGCGAGCATGACCGCGACCAGCGCTGCCAGCGCCAGAAATTTTTCCGCGCGCTCGAGCGTCTGCCGCACTTCCGGCCGCAGATCGCGGATCGATTCCAACCTCTGACCGCGATCGAGCCGCGCCTTTGCCCAATCGCGGAAGGCGTCGGTCGCCGCTCCCGCGACCAACAGCCGGTACGATGCGCGATTGCCCGGCTGCAGCAATCGAGTCGCCGGAACGTCGTCGAGATTCATCAACAGCTTCGGGCCCATCGAGAGCAAGCCGCCGGCAACTTCGGGCTCCTGCAGAATGATCGCGCCGACGAGGAGTGTCTTGTCTCCCACCGCGACTTTACCGCCTTTGCCGACGTTAAGCCGCGCCGCCAGCCGCCCGTCGATCCAGGCCTCGCCGGGCGCCGGAATTCCCGTGGCGGCCGTACCCACGGGATCGGCCAGCGTGATCGAGCCGCGCAGCGGATAGCCCGCGGCGACCGCCTTCACGTCCGCCAGCACCGCGTCGCCGCCTTCGGTGCGATCTGCCGCTTGAACCATGCTGTTGAACTTGATGGCCGGAACCACCGCGAGCCCGCGCGCCACCGCCGCTCGCGCGTATTCGTCCGACAGAGGTCGGTCGCCGGAGAGCAGCAGATCGCCGCCGAGGAGCAGGTTCGCCTGGCGGGTCAGCGCTCCCTTGACGCGGTCGGTGAAAAATCCGACCGTGCCGACGCTGGCCACCGCCAGCACGAGCGCGGCGATCAACACCCGCAACTCGCCCGCGTGCCAATCGCGTGCGAGCATCCGCCAGGCCAGGCGAACGGTGTTCATGCGCTCGGCGCGGCGCGTTTCCGCGCCGGTAGAGATTCCGCGGTCGCCGCATCCTCGACCAGGCGACCACCGGCCAGCGACAGCCGCCGGACACATCGCGAGGCGAGCGCGGTGTCATGCGTCACCAGCAACAGCGTCGTGCCACGCTCGCGGTTGAGACGGAACATGAGATCGGCGACTTCGGATCCAGTCGCGCCGTCGAGATTTCCGGTCGGCTCGTCCGCCATCAGGACCCGAGGCTCGCCGGAAAATGCGCGCGCAATCGCCACTCGCTGCTGTTCGCCGCCGGACAGCTGCTTCGGATAGTGACCTATCCGCGCCGCCAGCCCGACACGCGAAAGCCACTCGCGCGCACGCGGCGCGGCGTCGAGCGACCCAGCCAGTTCGAGCGGCAGCATGACGTTTTCGAGCGCCGTTAGCGCCGGCAGGAGCTGAAACGATTGGAAGACGAACCCCAGCCAGCGCTGCCTCAAGGCGGCGAGTCCGTCCTCGGAAAGGGTGGCCAGCGCCGTGTCGCCGAGCGACACTTCACCCGACGTCGGCCGATCCAGCCCCGCGAGGAGCCCCAGCAAGGTCGTCTTGCCGGAGCCCGAGGCACCGACGATCGCAATCGTGTCGCCCGCCTCGACGTCGAAGCTCACGTTGTCGAGAATCATCAGCGGCGATGCCCCGCTCTGGACCTGTTTGCTCAGTTTGCGGGCGCGTATGACGGTGGAACTCATGGGCGGGATGCGGTGACAGAGAAGAGAAGATTGAGCCGCGAACCGATTAGGCAAGCCGGCGCTCGAGGAAGGCTGGCGCTTCGCGGAGCCGAAAGGCGGGTTGGTCGCGGCAAGCATTGTACCGGGGACGCCCGATCCCGCCGCCGCTTCGGCCGCGATTCGGCGCCGCGCTAGAATGGGCCGTCATCGACCGGAGTCCCACGTTGCGTCCTTCCCTGGCCGGATTCTTTTTCGCCTTGTTCGCCACGCTTGCGGCGGGCGTTTGGGCGGCGACGCCACCGATCGTTCTGGTGCTGGGCGACAGCATCTCGGCCGGGTACGGGCTTCCCGCCGAAACGGGATGGACGACGCTGCTGCAACGACGCCTTGCCGACGAGCACTATCCACACCGCGTCGTCAACGCCAGCATCAGCGGCGACACCACCGCCGGCGGCAAGGCGCGCCTCGATGCCCTGCTCGCCAAGAATCGCCCGGCCGTGACGGTGATCGAGCTTGGCGGCAACGATGGCCTTCGCGGTGCCAATCTAGAGGCGATGCGCGCGAATCTCGACGCCATGACCGCGGCGGCGCAGAAGAGCGGCTCGCGGGTGCTGATCGTCGGCCTGCGCCTGCCGCCGAACTACGGGCCCGCGTATGTCAGCCGCTTCGACGCGACCTTTGCCGCGGTCGCTCGCGAGCGCAAGGCGGCGCTGGTGCCGTTCCTGTTCGAAGGCTTCGCCGAGGACAACGCTATGTTTCAGGCCGACCGCATCCATCCGGTGATCGCCGCGCAGGCGAAATTGCTCGACAATGTTTGGCCGCAGCTCAAGCCGCTGCTGTCCGAAGGCAAGACCCGATGAGCGAGCGCCACGCGACTGCGCTTCGTGTCGGCGTCGACGCGATCGCGGCGTTTCCCGATCGCGTCGATGTGCGCAGCCCCGCCGAGTTTTCGGTGGACCACTTGCCGGGCGCGGTGAACCTGCCGGTGCTGTACGACCAGGAGCGCGCCCGCATCGGCACGCTGTACAGTGCCTCCGCGTTCGAGGCGCGCCGGCTCGGCGCGGCGCTGGTCGCGCGCAACGTCGCCGCGATGCTCGACGGCGCGCTGGCCGACAAGACGCGCGACTGGCAGCCGCTCATCTATTGCTGGCGCGGCGGTCAGCGCAGCCGCGCGCTCGCGCACGTTTTGAACGAGGTTGGCTGGCGCGCGGTGCAGCTCGACGGCGGCTATCGCGCCTATCGCCGGCACGTGGTCGGACAACTGGAAACCCTTCCTTCGCGCTTCCGGTTCGTGGTGCTGTGCGGGCTCACCGGGTCGGGCAAGAGCCGGCTGCTCGCGGCGCTCGCAGCGGCAGGCGCGCAAACGCTGGATCTCGAGGGCATGGCCCGTCACCGCGGATCGCTGCTGGGCGAACTTCCGGGCGTCGCGCAGCCGTCGCAAAAGGCTTTCGAGACCGCGATCGCGGCGGCGCTCGGCGCGTTCGATCCCGCGCGCGTCGTTTACGTCGAATCGGAGAGTAAGCGTATCGGCAAGCTGCAGCTGCCCGAAACGCTCCTCGGCTGCATGCGCCGCGGACGCGGGCTTACGCTGAACACCGCGCTTGCCGAACGGGTGGCGCTGATCAGGGAAGAGTATGGTCATTGCATGGACGATTCCCTGTCGCTCGCGAATCTGCTGCTGCCGCTGACGCCGGTCCTCGGCAAGGCGGTGCTCCAGCGCTGGGACGCCCTCGCCACGGAAAGGGCGTGGGACGCGCTCATCGGCGAATTGCTCAGGCTGCATTACGATCCCCTCTACACGCGATCGCTGGAGCGTCATTTTTCCGGCGGCGCGAACGGTAGCGGCACCATCGAAGTCGCGGATGCCTCCCCGGCGGCGTTCGCCGCGCTGGCCGCCAACGTCGTCGCCACCACCGACGTCTAAATCGAGTTCGACATGGATCGATCGTGACCCACAACGACGGCAAGCGGGAATTCGCGTTTCGCATCGTCAACGTGTTCGCCGAGGATCGGCTGGCCGGGAACCCGCTGGCGGTGTTCGAGGACGGGAGGGGTCTCTCCGACGTGGACATGCAAGCGCTCGCGCTTCAGTTCAATCTTTCCGAAACGACTTTCATCCTCCCTTCGGAGGTAGCGGACGCGCGGGTGCGCATTTTCACACCCACGTTCGAGATGCCGTTTGCCGGACATCCCACGCTCGGCAGCGCGCACGTCGTGCGCGCAATCGCCGGCGACGGTGACGCACTGGCGCTGGAGACGCTCGCCGGCACCATTCCCGTGATCGCCCAGGGCGACGTGTGGACGCTGGAGGCCAATGCACCTCAAACCCGCGAGCCCGATGCATCGCGCGAACAGCTCGCGTCGATGCTCGGTCTCGACGCCTCGGACCTGGGCGCACCGGCGCTGTGGGTCGACACCGGCAGCGATCAGCTGGTGATTCCGCTCGCCAGCTCGGTCGCGGTGCGGCGTTGCGCACCGGATCCCGCGCTGATGGCGCGCTACGGCTCGGTGCCGATCGGCGCCGGAGCGACACGGTCGATGGCGTACGTCTGGGCCGAGGATGGACCAGGTTCGATCCTGGCGCGCTTTTTCTTTCCCAAGCACGGCGCCATGGTCGAGGATCCTGGAACGGGATCCGCGTGCGCGAATCTCGGCGGATGGCTGGTCGCCACCGGCGCCGCGCTTCCGCAACAATGGTCGGTCGCACAAGGCGAGGCGGTGGGACGGCGCTGCAATCTCGGGCTCGCGGTAGATGCGGGCGGTCGAATCTTCGTCTCGGGGCGCGTCATCGAGCTAGGTCGCGGGAACATTCGCCTGTAGCGGTGGCGATTTCATTGCTGTCCCGAGACGGCAACACGCTGTTACAACCGGCGCGAGCGTCGCGGTCAACACGCCGCTACACTGAGGCGTTGTTGTGAGGTCTTCCGCGATGATTGCTGCCTTTCCATGACCCGCCCGATGGCTACCGCCCGCAACGCGCTGGCGCTTGCCTTGCTCTCTTCGGCGACGCTGCTGTGTGCCGCGCTGGCGCCGACCGCGACCGCATCTCCATCCGACCTGCTCGACTACGACGACGCGCGGCACCTTCTGAACCGCGCAGGCTTCGGCGCGACGCAGGCGGAGATCGAGCGCACCGTTGGCATGACCCGCGACCAGGCGGCGCGAAGCCTTGTCGATGGCGCGCGCACGAACCCGGTCAATCCGCCTCCGGCCTGGACCGCCGAAACGGAATCGCTGCGCTATCCGCGCCCCGGCGAGGCGAGCGACGCGGAAAAGAAGATGTTTCAGCAGGAACAAATCCGCCGGGGCCTTGAGCTGCGCGGCTGGTGGGTCGGCGAAATGCTGGCGACGAGCTCGCCGCTGACCGAGCGGATGACGCTCTTCTGGCACAACCATTTCGTCTCCAGCCAGCAAAAAGTCAGGCTCGCCGTGCTGATGTACCGGCAGAACGCGACGCTGCGCGCCAACGCGCTGGGCAACTTCGGCGACCTGCTGCACGCGGTGGCGCGCGATCCGGCGATGGTGATCTATCTCGACAGCGCGCAAAACCGCAAGGGCTCGCCGAACGAGAATTTCGCCCGCGAGGTCATGGAGCTGTTCACGCTGGGCGAAGGCCAATACGGCGAGCAGGATATCAAGGAGGCTGCGCGCGCCTTTACCGGCTGGAGCCTCGATCGCACTACCGGGCAGTTCGTCTTCCGCCGCTTCATCCACGACGACGGCGTGAAGACGGTGCTCGGCAAGAGCGGCAACCTCGACGGCGATCAGGTCGTCGACATTCTGCTGGCGCAACCGGCGACCGCCGAGTTCATCACCCGCAAGCTGTGGCGCGAGTTCGTCTCGCCCGATCCCGACGACAATGCGGTGCGCCGCATCGCACAGCGTTTTCGCGAATCGCGCTACGAGATCAAGGTCGCGCTGCGCGAGCTATTCACCTCCGACGCGTTCTATGTCAAAGAAAATCGCGCCGCGCTGATCAAGTCGCCGGTCGAGCTGGTAGTCGGCACGCTGCGGCAATTCGGCATGAAACCCGGCGAAGCGACGCCCTTCGCTGTCGCGGCCGCCGGGATGGGTCAGAACCTTTTCTCGCCGCCCAACGTCAAGGGCTGGCCGGGTCAGGCTACGTGGATCAATGCCAGCACGCTGCTCGCGCGCAAGCAATTCCTGGAGCGGCTGTTCCGCGGTGACGAAGCGCCTGGGCGCATGCTTCCCGGCGGCGGCGCGCAATCGATGGTCGCTGACGCCGCAATGTATGGACCGATGCCGACACAGGCGGTGCAGGCGCAGGGTGCGCTCGATCCGGACAAGGCACGCCAAGTCCGTTTCATGCGCGCGATGGAGCGCGGAATAAGCAATATTTCGTTCCAGAGCGATGTCTGGCTGGCGCAATTCGACGCGTCGCGTGGAACGAGCAGCCGCGGCGGCGCCGCGGCACGTCTGCTGCTAGCTACCGCGCCGCAATCGCCTCAGGACGCGAGCGAGCCGCTGGCGCTGGTTCGCGCGTTGGTCCTCGATGCGTCGTATCAGCTCAAATAGAGACCAAAGAACCCGTGGACCGACGGCACTTCCTCAAGCTCGCGGGTGCGATTCCTCTATGCGCGACGCCGGTATGGATGAACGAGCTTGCCTGGAGCGCAACGACTGCCGGCGCGGACTATCGCAAGCTGCTGTTGCTGATCGAGCTCAAAGGCGGCAACGATGGACTCAATACTCTGGTTCCCTACGCCAACCCGACATACTACGCGCTGCGGCCGAAGATCGGCATTCCGCGCGAGCAGGTCGTGCAACTGAGCGACCGCATCGGCCTCCATCCGGCGCTGGAACCTCTGCTGCCGCTATGGAAGAGCCGCGAGCTTGCGGTGCTGCAAGGCGTCGGTTACCCGGCGCCGAATCTCTCCCATTTCCGCTCGATCGAGATCTGGGACACTGCATCGCGCAGCGAGGAATACCTCCAGGACGGCTGGCTCACGCGCGCCTTCGGCGCCGCGCCGACGCCTAAGAGCTTTGCGGCCGACGGCGTGATCATCGGCTCGCCCGACTTAGGCCCGCTTGCCGGCGGCGGCACCCGGGCCATCGCGCTTGCCAACACCGAGCAGTTCCTGCGCCAGGCGCGATTGGCCACGCTCGAAGGCCAGTCGCGCAACAAGGCCCTTGCGCACATCCTCAAGGTCGAAGCGGACATCATGCAGGCCGCGTCGCAACTCAGCGCCAACCACGCCTTCACCACTGAATTCCCACCAAGCGGATTCGGCAACGCGATCAAGACCGCCTGCCAGATTGTCGCCAACGAGGCCGGCGTGGCCGTCGTGCGCGTCACGCTGTCGGGCTTCGATACGCATAGCGGGCAACCGGCAACGCAGGCGCGGCTCCTCGGCGATCTTGCGCGGGGTGTGGTCGCACTGAAAAGCGCGCTCGAGGAGCTCGGCAAGTGGAACGACACGCTGGTGCTGACTTACGCCGAGTTCGGACGCCGGCCGAAGGAGAATTTATCGAACGGCACCGATCATGGAACCGCGAGCGCGCACTTTGCGCTGGGCGGGCGCGTCGCAGGAGGCTTGTACGGTGATCAACCGTCGCTCGATCGCCTTTCCGGCGATGGCAACACCGACTACGCGATCGATTTTCGCCGCGTCTACGCCACCGCGCTCGATCGCTGGTGGGGCGTTCCGTCGAGCGGTCCGCTTGGCGGCGCCTTCACTCCATTGCCGATCCTGCGCGCGTAATCTCGGGCCTCGTTCCTGCGAAAACGAGCCCGCAGGGCGAAGTTTCGAGGGACGGCCAAACGACCCCACAGGGCGAAGTTTCGAGGAACGGCCCAGCTGAAATCTCGTGTCTTGTTAACGAACGACGCTGGTTGTCCCGCTCAGTTACGTCAATGAGCGGGGACGACGAGAATTCTAATTCTCATTCGGATGGCCACGCGCCTCGATGTTCGATGACGCCTAAATATTCGCGTCCCAAATCGCGATGAATTCCTGCCAGTGCGGCTGCTCGTATGAGGCGATTTTCCCGCGCGCAAGCGATACCTCGGCGGCGTACTCGCCGGCCGACAGCGCACCGCGCAACTGCTGGAACCTCAGATAGAGCAGATACGTGTTCATGGTATCGGTCTCACAGTAGCGCCGGATGTCGTCAACCCTTCCTTCGCTATACGCCAACCCCACCTCGCTGCCGTCCATGCCGACCTTGCCCGGGAAACCGGAAAGGCGCGCCATTGCATCCAGCCCCGCCGACAGGCGCGGCTGAAACATCGCCAGCACGTCCATCAAGTCCAGATGCCGGGTGTGAAAACGGCTGAGATAATTATTGAACTTGAATTCGCGGTCGTCGTCGCCCCAGTCCCAGAACTTGGCCGCGATCACGCCGTGGATCAACGCCCGCTGACTGAGCACCGGCAGATCGAAGCCGCTTCCGTTCCATGACACGAGCTGCGGCGTGTAGCGGTCGATGCCGTCGAAAAATCGGCGAATAAGCTCCGGCTCCGGATCCGCCGATTCGCCCAGCGACCAGACGTGAAACGTGTCGGCTTCGCGCAGTGCGCAGGAGATCGCGACCACACGCTGCAGGTACAGGGGCAGAAAATCGCTGCCGCTCGCGGCGCGGCGCTGCTGGCTTGCCCAGGTCAGGACATCGGCGTCGGGAAGCGTGGTCGGCAGGCGATGCAGGCGGCGAAGTCCGGCGACATCGGGCACCGTTTCGATGTCGAAGACGAGCGTCGGCGTCATGCGGGAATCGGGAAGCGCGTGCCGCGTTCAGCCGGGAAAGACGCCGGTCGACAGATAACGGTCGCCTCGATCGCAGACGATGAACACGATGGTTGCGTTCTCGACCTGGCGCGCGATGCGCAGCGCGACCGCGCACGCACCGCCCGACGATATACCGGCGAAGATACCCTCCACACGCGCGAGCTGTCGCGCGGTTTCCTCCGCGTCGGCCTGAGACACCGATTCGACCCGGTCGACGCCCTTGGCGTCGTAGATCTTGGGCAGATATGCCACCGGCCACTTGCGGATGCCCGGGATCTGCGAGCCCTCCTCGGGCTGGCAGCCGACGATCACCACCGTCGGATTTTTCTCCTTGAGGAACTTGCCGGCACCCATGATCGTCCCGGTGGTGCCCATGCTCGAGACGAAATGGGTGATCCGCCCGCCTGTCTCATTCCAGATCTCGGGCCCGGTGCCGCGATAGTGCGAGAGCGGATTGTCCGGATTGGCGAATTGGTCCAGGATGATGCCGCGGCCCTCGGCGCGCATCTTCTCGGCGATATCGCGGGCCATTTCCATCCCGCCCGCCTTCGGCGTGAGGACGATCTCGGCGCCAAAGGCGGCCATCGTCTGCCGCCGCTCGAGCGAAAGATGCTCGGGCATCACCAGCACCATCTTGTACCCGCGCAATGTCGCCGCCATGGCAAGCGCGATGCCGGTGTTGCCGCTGGTTGCCTCGATCAGCGTGTCGCCGTGCTTGATGTCGCCGCGCTTTTCCGCTTCGACGATCATCGACAGGGCAGGACGATCCTTGACCGATCCCGCGGGATTGTTACCCTCGAGCTTGGCCAGCAGCACATTGCTGGGACTGCCGGTCAGATGCCGAAGCTGGACTAGCGGCGTGTTGCCGACGGTGTCTTCAATGGTCTTGTACATGGGAGTCACGAAGCGTCGCGAGGTCCGTCGACACGCCAACGGCATTTTACCCGAGAGTA
>JALZAN010000065.1 GCA_030948365.1 Pseudomonadota bacterium | reverse complement strand
CTTCGGGTTGCTGCGATAGTCGGCGTCGGCCTTGGCCAGCGCCTTGACCAACGCGACCATGAACTCGGGATTCTCCTTGGCAAACTTGCGGGTGACGATCAGGCCGTCGAAGGTGCATGCGCCCACGTTGCAGATGTCGCCCGAGGTCATCAGCACCTTGCCGGTCTTCTTGACGTCGGACAGCACCGGGTCCCAGATGAAGGTCGCATCGATGTCGCCGCGGCCCCACGCCGCCGCGATCTCCGGCGGACGCATGTTGAGCACCTGCGCGTCGGAGGCTTTCAGCCCCGCCTTTTGCATCGCGTAGAGGAGCTGGAAGTGCGACGTCGACACGAATGGGGTGCCGATCTTCTTGCCTTTGAGGTCGCCGATGCTGTTGACGCCGCTGCCATTGCGCGCGACCAGCGCTTCGGCGGCGGCGATGTCCTCCAGAATCCAGAACAGCTCGACGTCCATGCCCTGGCTGATTGCCGTCGCGATGCCGGTCGAGCCGACTTCGCCCAACTGCACGTCGCCGGATGCCATGGCGCGGATGACGTCGCCGCCGCCGCCAAACTTGCGCCAGTTGATCTTGAACCCGGTTGCCTTCTCGATTTCCTGGCTTTGCTGCACCCAGCGCCACGGATTCATCATGTCCTGATGGGCGAAGGTCACCGTTTTCTGCGCCGTCGCGGGCAGCGCCGCGACGGCAGCGGCGAACAACAATGCTGTCAACAAGCGTTTCATGCTTTCTTCCTCCTACGTTCGCACGAGATGCGGGTGCCGATGGGTATGCGACGGGTGTAACTGATGCGCGGGTATCCGCCGCCAGGCTAGATCGCAGCCAGCGTCTTGCTCAGGCAGTCGACGATCGCGTCGAGGTGCTGCCGCTCCGCGATCAGCGGCGGCGCGATGATCACGCAGTCACCGGTCGCCTTGACGTGCAAGCCGTTGTCGAACAGCTGCTTTTGCAGCGCGTGGCCGCGCCTGCCCGGCGCGCCAACGGCGTGCACGTCGATCGCCGCCAGCAAGCCGTAGCCGCGGATATCGGACACGACCGACATGTCCTTGAGCGACCACAGCGCGTCCAGAAAATACGGCGACAACGCGGCGCCGCGCTCGAACAGCCCCTCGTTCCTGTAGATATCGAGCGTCGCCAGACCGGCTGCGCACGGCGCTGGATGACCGGAATAGGTGTAGCCGTGAAAGAACTCGACCGCCCCATCGGCAGCGGCCCCGATGATGGTGTCGTGGATGCGCTCGCTGATCGCCACCGCGCCCATCGGCTGCGCGCCGTTGGTGATGCCCTTGGCCATGGTCATCAGGTCCGGAGTGACGCCGAAGCTTTGCGCGGCGAACGCCGAGCCGGTACGGCCGAAACCACAGATCACCTCGTCGAAAACCAGGACGATGCCGTGCGCGTCGCAGATGTCGCGCAGACGCTGCAGATATCCCTTGGGCGGCACCAGGCACCCGGTCGACCCGGCAATCGGCTCGACGAAGCACGCGGCGATGTTCTCCGCGCCGTACAGGGTGATGAAGCGCATCAGGTCTTCCGCCAGCTCGACTCCGTGACTGCCCTCGCCGGGGACGAAAAAATTCTCCTTGATGTGGGTGTGGCGCATGTGGGCGATCCCCGGCAGCGTCGGCCCGAACTTGCGCCGGTTGTTCACCATGCCGGCGAGCGATGTGCCGCCGAAGTTGACGCCGTGGTAAGCCCGCTCGCGCGAGACGAACATGTTGCGCCCGCCCTGTCCGCGCGCCTGATGGTAGGCGAGCGCCACCTTCATCGCGGTGTCGACCGCTTCCGACCCGGAGTTGACGAAGAAAATGCGGTTCAGGTCACCGGGGGTGAGCTCGGCGACGCGGGTCGCCAGCTCGAACTGCTTGGGATGTCCGCGGGTAAACGGTGCGATGAAATCCAGCTCACGCAATTGCGCGCCGACGGCGTCGGCAATTTCCTTGCGGCCGTGGCCCGCGTTGACACAGAACAAGCCCGACGAGCCGTCGATCAGCTTGGCGCCGCGGTCGCTCCACAGATAGATTCCTTCGGCGCGGACGACTATCTTCGGGTCGTGCTTGAAGTCGCGATTGGGGGTGAACGGCATCCAGAGCTCGTCCATCGAGATCTGGCGCGGCGCGACCTGTTCGCGGAGCGTGGTTTCGGCGTGGCCCATGCGATGTTCTCCTTGGCGTGCTCGAGTGGCGAGCGGTGGGGTCATCGGCGGCCGCGCCAGTCTTGGTTGCGAGTCGGGCCCGATGTGTCGCTATGCTACGATTCTACGCTACTCGCCACCGGGATGAGCCGCGCTTGCCCGTTAGCCGCATGCGGCGTAAGACGCGCGGATTCATGTATTGCCCGGCGTCGAGCTCATCCCGCATTCGAACAGATCGTTACCCATCCCATGCGCATCGGCGTTCCCAAGGAAATCAAAGTTCTCGAGCACCGGGTCGGGCTCACGCCGGCGAGCGTCCGCGAGTTGCACGCGCACGGGCACCAGTTGATCGTCGAGGCATCCGCCGGCCAGGGCATCGGCATGGATGACGACGCCTACCGCCGTGCCGGTGCCGCTATCGCCACCTCCGCGGCCGACGTGTTTCGCCAGGCGGAGATGATCGTCAAGGTCAAGGAGCCACAAGCCGGTGAGCGCAAGATGCTGCGTCCCGGCCAGATATTGTTCACCTACCTGCACCTTGCGCCCGACGCGGAGCAGGCGCGCGAGCTGGTTGCGAGCGGAGCGGTATGCATAGCCTACGAGACGGTCACTTCGACCTCCGGCGGGCTGCCGCTGCTGGCGCCGATGTCGGAGGTCGCGGGCCGGATGGCGATCCAGGCCGGCGCCTATTTTCTGGAAAAGGCGCACGGCGGGCTGGGGATTCTGCTGGGCGGCGTACCCGGGGTGGATCCGGCCAAGGTCGTCATCCTAGGGGGCGGCGTGGTCGGTTCGCACGCCTGTCACATCGCGCTCGGGATGGGCGCCGATGTGTGGGTCCTCGACCGCAGCACCGAGGTTCTGCGCGCGCTCTGGCGCCAGTTCGGACGTCCGCTCAACACCGTGTTCTCGACCCACGACGCGATCGAGCACCATGTCACGACCGCCGATCTCGTCGTCGGCGGCGTTCTGATTCCGGGCGCGTCGGCGCCCAAGCTCGTTTCGGCCGCGCTGATCAAGAAGATGAAAAAAGGCTCGGTCATCGTCGACGTGGCGATCGATCAGGGCGGTTGCTTCGAGACCTCGCACCCGACCACGCACGCGGACCCGACGTACATCGTCGATGGCGTGATTCACTACTGCGTCGCCAACATGCCTGGCGGCGTGCCGCGGACATCGACCTTCGCGCTCAACAACGCGACCCTTCCCTTCGTACTCGCGATCGCCGACAAAGGATGGAAAAAAGCGCTGGCCGACGATCCGCATCTCAAGAACGGCCTGAACGTCGCGTTGGGCAAGGTCACCTGCGAACCGGTGGCCGACGCGCTCGGGTACGAGTTCGTCGCGCCGGAAACGGTAATGCATTGAACGTTGGACGGCGAGAGCGTCCGCAAGGGCGCCAACGCCGAGCTGATTACGGAGCTGACATGAATACGATGACCGACAGCAGGACTCTCGCTTCCAAAGGCAGCGCTCGCGCGGTAGTGACCGGCAAGCAGACCATGACTCCCTCGGAGGCCTTTGTCGAAACGCTGGTGGCGCAAGGCGTGACCGAGGTGTTCGGCATCGTCGGCTCGGCGTACATGGATGCGCTGGATCTGTTTCCGCTGGCAGGCATCCGCTTCATTTCGGTCGCGCACGAGCAGGGCGGCGGGCACATGGCAGATGGTTATTCGCGCGTCTCAGGCCGTCACGGCGTGTGCATCGCGCAAAACGGCCCCGGCATCACTAATTTCGTGACCTCGGTCGCCGCGGCCTACTGGGCGCATTCGCCGGTGGTGGTGGTCACGCCCGAAACCGGATCGATGACGCTGGGCTTGGGCGGCTTTCAGGAAACCGAGCAGCTGCCGATCTTCTCCAGAATCACCAAATACCAGGCGCATGTCAATAACAAGGCGCGCATGGCCGAGCTCACCTCGCGCGCCTTCGATCGCGCGATGCTCGAGCTGGGCCCGACGCAGCTCAACATCCCGCGCGATTTCTTCTACGGCGACATCGAGTGCGAGATTCCCTGGCCGATGATCGTCGAGCGCGGCGCCGGAGGCGAGCAGAGCCTGAACGCGGCGGCGGAGCTCCTCGCTGCGTCCGAATTCCCGGTCATTCTTTGCGGCGGCGGCGTGGTCATGGGCAATGCCGCGCGCGAGGCGATCGAGCTGGCCGAGCTCCTGCAGGCGCCGGTGGCCTGCAGCTACCTACACAACGATTCGTTCCCGGCCACGCATCCGCTGTGGTGCGGGCCGCTGGGCTACCAGGGATCGAAGGCGGCGATGAAGCTGATCAGCAGGGCCGACGTGGTGCTCGCGCTCGGCACCCGGCTCGGGCCTTTCGGCACGTTGCCGCAGCACGGACTCGATTACTGGCCCAAGAACGCCAAGATCATCCAGATCGACGCCGACGCGAAAATGCTCGGGCTGGTCAAGACGGCCACGGTCGGCATTTGCGGCGACGCGAAAGCGGCGGCGCGGTCGCTGCTCTCGCGACTCGCGGGCAAATCGCTCGCCTGTCACGGCAACAAGGATGCGCGCCTTGCCGACATCCGTTCCGAGCAGGGCGCATGGAAGACCGAGCTCGACGGCTGGTCGCACGAAAAAGATGCCTGGTCGCTCGAGGTCGCGAAAGACTCGAAGGGCATGCACCCGCGGCAGATGCTGCGCGAGCTCGAGCGCGCAATGCCCGACGGCGCGATGGTGTCCACCGACATCGGCAACATCTGCTCGATCTCGAACTCCTACCTGCGCTTCAATCGCCCGCGTAGCATGTTCGCAGCGATGAGCTTCGGCAATTGCGGCTACGCCTTCCCGACCATCATCGGCGCCAAGGTTGCCGCGCCGGACCGGCCGGCGATCGCCTACGTCGGCGACGGCGCCTGGGGCATGAGCTTCGGCGAGCTGCAGACCTGCGTGCGCGAGGCCATTCCCGTAACCGCGGTCGTCTTCAACAACGGCCAGTGGGGCGCGGAAAAAAAGAACCACGTCGATTTCTACGACAACCGCTTCATCGGCGTGAACCTGGACCAGCAGCCGTCGTGGGCGGCGGTGGCCAGGGCGATGGGCGCGGAGGGTATTCGGGTCGAGGTTTTGAGCGACGTCGGACCTGCGCTCGCGGCCGCCGCCAAGGCGCAGTCCGAAGGCAAGACCACGGTGCTGGAAATGATGGTGACGCGCGAGCTCGGCGACCCTTTTCGGCGCGATGCGCTCGCGCTGCCCGTGCGCCACCTGGCGAAATACCAATCGACCGCCGCGAAGGGGTGATCCCGCTCACTTTCGCGCCGAAGCGCGCGATCGATCCAAGCAGTCATCGCACGACGCTTGTCGTGCGCGCCGCTTGGCCATTGGAGAAAGTGCTCATGCGCTCGAACGGGACGGGATCTACGCGGCGCGCAGTGTGGACGCTGCTGCTTCTCGCCGCGATGTGCTGTGTCGCGCCGCTGCAGGCGCAGGAGTATCCGACCAAGCCGATCCGCATGATCGTCCCGTACCCGCCCGCGGGCGGGACCGACATCGTCGCCCGCACGATCTCGGAGCCGCTCGCGACGGCGCTCGGCCAGCCGATCGTCGTCGACAACCGCGGTGGCGCGGCGGGGAACATCGGCACCGACCTCGCCGCGAAGTCGGCACCGGACGGCTACACCGTCCTGTTCACGCTTTCGTCGCACACCATCAATCCGAAGCTTTACGACAAGCTGCCGTTCGACATCGAGAAGGACTTCATTCCGATCTCACTGGCGGCGTACATCCCGCAGATCCTGGTTGCCCATCCTTCCCTGCCCGCGAACAACATCCGGGAGCTGATCGCGCTCGCCAAGGCGCAACCGGGCATGGTCAACTACGCGTCGGTCGGCACCGGCTCGCCGGCCCACATCGCCGGCGAGCTGTTAAAGCTCAAGACAGGAATCGATATGGTCCATGTTCCCTACAAGGGGGGCGGGCCGGCGGTGACCGCTACGCTCGGCGGCCAGGTGCAGCTCGCCTTCGTCTCGATGCCGGCAGCCCTGCAATTCGTCAAGGCGGGACGGCTCAAGGCGTTGGCAGTCACCAGTGACAAGCGCAGCGCCGCGGCGCCGGATATTCCGACCATCGCCGAATCCGGTGTACCCGATTGCATCGTCAACTCGTGGTTTGGAGCGCTGGTGCCCGCGAGGACGCCGCCGGCCGTGGTCGCCAGACTGCAGGCGGCCTTCGTCAAGGTGCTGCAAACGGCCGAAGTGAAGGAGCGCCTTTTCGCCCAGGGTGCGGAAGCCGCCACCTCGACCTCGGCCGAGTTCGAGCGACTGATCCACGATGAGCTCAAGCAATGGGAGCTCGTCATCCGCGAGGCGAAGATCAAGCCCGAATGAGTGGCTGACATGGACCGCAGCGACCCGCGCCATCCCGATCGAGAGACGACCCGCGTCGTGAGCGCGCTGATCGAGCGCGCCCGCGTCGCGCAGCGTGCGATCGATGACTGGACCCAGGAACAGGCCGATCGCGCGGTGACGGCTGCCGGATGGGCCATCGTCCACCCCGAGCACAATCGCATGCTGGCCGAGATCGCAGTGCACGACACGGGACTCGGCAACGTCGCCGACAAGATCGCCAAGAACCGGCGCAAGACCATCGGCCTGCTCGACGATTTGCGCACGGCAAGGTCGGTCGGAGTGATCGCCGAACATCCGGAGCTGGGCTTGACCGAGATTGCGCGTCCGGTGGGCGTGGTCGCAGCGATCACTCCTTCGACCAATCCCGGCGCCACTCCCGCCAACAACATCATCAACGCGCTCAAGGGCCGCAACGCGATCGTCGTCGCGCCCTCGCCCAAGGGCCATTCCACCGCCACGCTGCTGCTGCAGTACATGCACGCGGAGCTCGATCGCATCGGCGCGCCGCGCGATCTGATCCAGCTGCTGCCGGCCCCGGTGACGCGCGAGGCCACCATCGCGCTCATGCGGCAGGCGGATCTGGTCGTGGCGACCGGCTCGCAGACCAACGTCGACGCGGCGTATTCGAGCGGCACGCCGGCGGTCGGCGTCGGTGCCGGCAACGTGGTGGTGATCGTCGACGAGACCGCCGACGTGGCCGACGCGGCGCGCAAGATCGCGGCGTCGAAAACCTTCGACAACGCAACCAGCTGCTCTTCGGAAAACAGCGTCGTCGCGGTCGAGGCAACCTATGCGTCGATGATGGCCGCGCTCGCCGCGCAGGGTGGGGTGCTCCTCGATGCCGCGGAATCGGCGCGGCTTTCGTCGGCGATGTTCGTCGACGGCAAGCTTTCGCCGCGATTCACCGCGCAATCGGCGGCATCGATTGCCGACCGCGCGGGGCTCACGCGAGCCGAACTTCAGCGCGCATCGTTTCTGATGGTGGAAGAATCCGGCGTCGGCGCCGCGCACCCGTTCTCGGGCGAGAAACTCTCTCCTGTCCTGGCCGTTTACCGGGCGCGGCACTTCATGCACGCGGCGGCGCTCGCCGACGAGATTCTGCGCTACCAGGGCGCGGGCCACTCGGTCGGGCTGCACAGCACCAGTGACGAGCGCGCGCTCTCGCTGGGGCTCGCCTTGCCGGTGTGCAGGGTCATCGTCAACCAGGCGCATTGCTTTGCCACCGGAGGCAGCTTCGACAACGGCCTGCCGTTCTCGCTGTCGATGGGATGCGGGACGTGGGGCGGCAACAGTATTTCCGACAACGTGAACTACCGCCACTTCCTCAACATCACCCGGGTAGTGCGCCCGCTTCCCGTCCCGCGGCCGGAGCCGACCGAGGCAGAGCTCTTCGGAGCTTACCGGCGAATGTTCGGCGCTTGAGCCACCGGCAGGGCGCCGCGGTGTCGCCACCCCTGTCCGCCATGCGCACGCTGCGCGACGTGATCGATCATCACGCCGAAGTGCGGCCCGAGGCTCCGTTTCTGTTCGCGCCCGAACCAGACATCGCCATCACGTATCGGAAGCTCCGGGACTCGTCGCGCGCGATCGCCGGGTTGCTCGCAAGCGCTCGCGTTGCCCCGGGCGAAGTCGCTTCGTTCATGCTCCCCAACGGCGCTTCGGCGGCGACGATCTTTCTCGGCGCCATGGCGGCGGGCTACGTCGTGTCACCGCTGAATCTTCTTGCCCAGGACACGCACCTCCGACATACGCTCTCGCACTCCGGCACGCGATTCGTGTTCGCGGCGCCGGAATTCGTCGAGCGGATAACGCGCCTGCTTGGCGCAACCGATCTCAGGATCACGGTGCGCGCCACCGATCCCGATGCGCTCGAGCTCGATCTTGAGCGACCCGCGGCCATGGCCGATGTCGATGCGTCGTCGCCCGCGTTGTTGATGTACACCTCGGGCACCACGGGCCTGCCCAAGGGCGCACTTCTGTCGCACGGCAATCTTCTGCATGCCGCGCGCGCGGTGGTCGACGCGCACGCCTTGACCGACCGCGACCGGGTGCTGTCGTCGCTGCCGCTGTATCACGTCAACGGCCAATGCATCGCCACCGTCAGTCCGGTTCTGGCCGGCGGCAGCATCGTTTTGCCGCGCCGTTTCAGCGCATCGCAGTGGTGGCCGCTGGTCGAGCGCTATCGTCCGACGTGGCTCAACATGGTGCCGACGATCATCTCGTATTTGCTCAATGGCGCCGACCTCTCGCCTGCGCAGACGGCCGCGTGCCGCGGGATTCGATTCGGGCGCTCGGCGTCGTCGCCGTTGCCGCCGGAGCATCACAAGGCTTTCGAGCGGCGCTTCGGCATTTCGGTGATCGAAGCGATGGGCCTGACCGAATGCGCCTCGGTCGCCTTCGCCAACCCGCTCGACCCGTCGCGCCGCAAATACGGCAGCCCGGGACAGCCGCTGGGCATCGAGGCGCGCGTGGTGGCGCCCGGCGGACGCGTGCTGGCGAACGGCGCGGCGGGTGAGATCCAGCTTCGCGGCGGCAATGTGATGCAGGGTTATTACAAGGCGCCCGAGCTGACCGCGGCGGCGCTGGACGCGGAAGGCTGGCTCGCCACCGGCGACCTCGGATACCGCGACGACGACGGCTTTTATTTCATCACCGGGCGGCTCAAGGAGCTGATCATCAAAGGCGGCGAGAATATCGCTCCGCGCGAAATCGACGAAGCGCTTCTCAGGCATCCCGCCGTGCTGGAAGCCGCCGCGGTCGGCATTCCCGACCCGCATTACGGCCAGGAGATCCTCGCCTGCGTGGTGCTGAGGGCAGGCATGGCATGCACCGAGGAAGCGCTGCGCGAGCATTGCATTCGTGAGCTCGGCCCCTTCAAGACCCCAAAGATCCTGCGGCTCGTCGACGACTTGCCCAAAGGCGCGTCGGGGAAGGTGCAGCGACTGAAGCTGCTCGACGTCATCTGACTTCGCCCGATCGATGCGTGGTCGCGCGCCACGCCACCGCATCGTTGGTTAGAATGCCACGTCGCGGCGGCAAGACCGGGCGCCGCATTCTGATGGCTCGTCGAGGCTGATGCCTCATCGGAGGTACGATGCGGTTCGGTTGGCAGTGGATGTCCCGCAGCGCGGGCGCGGTCCTCGTTCTGGCAGCGACCGCACAGGGCGCGTTTGCCGCCCTGCCGTCGGGCGTGGCCGCGGAGGTCGTGGACCTCCAGGGCAGCGGTGAGCGAAGACCGACGCAGAGCGCTTCGTGGGTGCCGGCGCGCGTGCTGGACGATATCGGCGCTGGAGCCTTCGTTCGGACCGGGCCCGCGAGCAAGATGGCGCTCGTGTTTTCCGACGAGACCCAGGTCCGGCTCAATCAGAATTCGCTGCTGCAGGTCAAAAGCGTCGCCGGCAGCGCCAGCGCAACGACCACGCTGCGTTTGGAGCTCGGCCGTGCCTGGTCGCAGGCGAAGCGGGTTCCGGACGGGCTTCAGCTGGAGTCGCCATCGGCAACGGCCGCAATCCGTGGCACATCGTGGGAGCTCGAAGTCGACGCGACCGGCACCACCACCCTGGTCGTGCTGACCGGCTCGGTCGAATTCTTCAATGCCGTCGGAAGCGTTACCGTCGCCGCCAACGAGGCGGCAGTGGCGGCCGTGGGTCAGGCGCCGGTGCGAATCGCGCTCAGCAATCCGCACGACCGCGTGCAGTGGGTGAACGCGCTCAAGTTCGACTCCCGTCGCCTTGCTCCCTTTGCATCGAGGTCTGCGGTGCTGACCGCCGCGCTGGCCGCGATCGAGCGCAACGATATCGCCGCGGCAAGATCGCTGCTGGAGTCGGAGCGCAATCGCGCCACGCGTGATCCTGCCGTCTATTCCGCGCTGGGCGAAAT
>JALZAN010000064.1 GCA_030948365.1 Pseudomonadota bacterium | reverse complement strand
GCATACGTCCGCCGTCAGGTCCAGCGGAAACCCGAAGGTGTCGTAAAGCGTAAATACGGTTTCACCCGGCACTGTCTTGGTGCCCGCTTTTTCAGCGTCGGCAAGCGCACCTTCGAGCACCTTCATCCCATGCTCGAGCGTTTCGGCAAATCGCTCTTCCTCCGCCTTGAGGATGCGCACGACGTAATCCTGCTTCAGCGGAAGCTCCGGATAAGCGTCGCCCATCTGGCGCGACAGCTCCGACACCAGCTGACCGAAGAATGGCGACGTCTGGCCGAGCTGGTAGCCGTGCCGGATTGCGCGCCGGATGATGCGCCGGAGCACGTAACCGCGGCCTTCGTTGCTCGGAATCACGCCATCGACGATCAAAAATGCGCAGGCGCGGATGTGATCGGCGATGACCCGCAGCGACGGCGACGAAAGATCGCGAGAGCCCGTGGCAGCCGACGCAGCGCGCATCAGCGCTTGAAAAAGATCGATGTCGTAGTTGCTGTGCACATGCTGCAGGACAGCGGCGAGACGCTCCAGCCCCATGCCGGTATCGACGCACGGTTTGGGCAGAGGCGTGAGCTTGCCCTTGGCGTCGCGATCGAACTGCATGAAAACGAGGTTCCAGATTTCGATGTAGCGGTCGCCCTCCGCGTCCGCTGACCCCGGCGGTCCGCCGGCGACTTCCGGGCCGTGGTCGTAGAAGATCTCGCTACACGGACCGCAGGGGCCCGTTTCCGCCATCTGCCAGAAGTTGTCGGAGGCGTAAGGCGCGCCCTTGTTGTCGCCGATGCGCACGATGCGCTCGCGCGGAACGCCGATGTCGCTGGCCCAGACGTCGTAGGCCTCATCATCGGTCTCATACACCGTGACCCAGAGCTTCTCTTCGGGAACGCTGTAGATCCTGGTCAACAATTCCCACGCGAACTGAATCGCCTCGCGCTTGAAGTAATCGCCGAACGACCAGTTGCCCAGCATCTCGAAAAAGGTGTGATGGCGCGCGGTGTAGCCGACATTCTCGAGATCGTTGTGCTTGCCCCCCGCGCGAAGGCATCGCTGCACATCCGCGGCGCGGACGTAGCTGCGCTGCTCGGTGCCGAGAAAGACATCCTTGAACTGCACCATGCCACTGTTGGTGAACAGCAGCGTCGGATCGTTTGCCGGAACCAGCGGCGCCGATGGGACGATGGCGTGTCCCTTGGAGGCGAAGTACTCCAGAAATCTGCTGCGGATGTCGGCGGCTCTCATGCGGGCGTGGGACGTATATTGGGTCGTGCGTCGGGGTCAGGGAAAGTTGCCGACAGCTTTGAATTCAACATGTTAGCACACGTGTCGGCGCGAATCATTCGGCCGCGGTGCGCAATAGCTTCAGGATCGCCAACAGCGAAAATCCCCGCGCCTGCAAATACCGCACTTGTCGCGCTTTTTCGCGATCGTCGGCGGGCGGTTGTCCGAAGCGCCGCTGCCACAGGGATGTGAGCGCCGCGTCGTCGTCGAGGTCGGCTTCGCGCAGCGCTTCGTCGATTTCGTCCGCTGCGACGCCTTTCGCCTTCAGGCCGCGGGCAATGCTGCGCCTGCTGAAACGTCCCGCTTTTTGAACGACGACTGCGCGAGCGAATCGCTGATTGGAGAGCAGACCTTGCGCGCTCAGGTCGTCGAGAGTGCTGCGGACTTCGGTCGGACTGGCTCCCGCACCCACCAGCCGCGTCTCCAGCTCGGCCCGCGCATATTCACGCCTCGCCAGTAGCCGGATCGCCTGCGCCCTCAGTGTGCGCGTGACCACGCGCTTCGCAAAATTACACGTCGACCGGAGCCGCGGCACTGCGGCCGGTGGCGACGGGAACGCCGACCGCTGCGCGGATCTTGCCTTCGATCTCCGCCGCGATGTCGCCGTGCTCCCTCAGCCATTCGCGAGTGTTGTCCTTGCCCTGGCCGATCTTGTCGCCGTCGTACGCGTACCATGCGCCGGATTTCTCGATGATGTTGTGCAACACGCCAAGCTCGACGATCTCGCCCTCGCGGGAAATGCCCTCGCCATAGAGAATGTCGAACAGCGCCTCGCGAAACGGCGGCGCGATCTTGTTCTTCACGACTTTCACGCGTGTCTCGTTGCCGACCACTTCCTCGCCGCGCTTGATCGCGCCGATGCGGCGGATATCGAGCCGAACCGAGGCGTAGAACTTAAGCGCATTGCCGCCGGTGGTCGTCTCCGGGTTGCCGAACATCACGCCGATCTTCATCCGGATCTGATTGATGAAGATGACCAGAACGTTGGCGCGCTTGATGTTCGAGGTCAGCTTGCGCAGCGCCTGGCTCATCAGCCGGGCTTGCAGGCCCGGTAGCTGATCGCCCATCTCCCCTTCGATTTCCGCCTTCGGCACCAGCGCGGCAACCGAGTCGATGACAATGATGTCGACCCCGCCCGAACGCACCAGCATGTCGGCGATCTCGAGCCCCTGCTCTCCGGTGTCCGGCTGGGAAATGAGCATCTCGCCCACGTTGACGCCGAGCTTGCCGGCGTACACCGGGTCGAGCGCGTTTTCGGCGTCGATATAGGCAGCGACCCCGCCGGCCTTTTGCACCTGCGCGACCACCTGAAGGCAGAGCGTTGTCTTGCCCGAGGACTCGGGGCCGTAGACCTCGACCACGCGACCTCGCGGCAGCCCGCCGACACCGAGCGCGATATCGAGGCCGAGCGATCCGGTGGACACCACCTGCAGATCGTTCTGGACCTGGGCCTCTCCCATTTTCATGATCGAGCCCTTGCCGAACTGCTTTTCGATCTGCGCCAGGGCGGCCGCCAGCGCTTTGCTCTTGTTGTCGTCCATAGCGTTCATTCCGTTGGATTTTGCGAGAGAAAGTGTCATGGTGGGCTTCTTTTGAGGGTCAGGATGAGCCCATTATTGCATAGAACGAACGTTCGACGCCAGTGGTCCGATGGCCTAGGCCAGACGGGCGAGAAGGCCTTCCAGCGCGACCCTAACCGAGGCCTCGCGGACGGCCGCCCGGTCGCCGTCAAAGCGTCGACGAAGCGTCTCCAGGTGGCCCGGGCCCGCCCACGCGAACCACACCGTCCCGACCGGTTTGTCGGCCGATCCGCCGTCGGGACCGGCGATGCCGGTGACCGCAACTGACCACTGCGCCGGCCCTCGCGCGGCCCCTTGCGCCATCGCCCTGGCGGTCTCTTCGCTCACCGCTCCGTAGCTCTCAATGGTTGCCTGCGGCACGCCGAGTTGGTCTTCCTTAGCCGCATTCGAATAAGTCACGAAACCCCGCTCGAACCACGCCGAGCTGCCCGCTACCGAAGTGATTGCGGCGGCAACAAGGCCCCCGGTGCACGACTCCGCGGTCGCGATCATGGCGCCGCGCGCGAGCGCCGCGGCGCCGAGCCTGGCAGCCACTTCGGGCATCGAATCATCCATGCTTCGCCTCATTGGTCCGGGCCTCGGTACCAGTAATCGTAGACCGGTGCGAAGCCAAACGGGCGATAAAGCGCCAACGCGGCATCATTTTCGGCAGTGACCTGGAGATAGGCCAGTCGAGATCCTTGTCGCTTCGCCTCGCCGAGCAGCGCGCTGACAATCGCAAACCCGAACCCGCGCCGCCGGTGCGCCGGCGCGGTATTCACCGCAAAAAGCCCGGCGTGCGCGCCTTCGATCTTGACCAGCCCGCAGGCCACCACCTCGCCGCGATGACGAATGATTGCACCGGCATGCGGCAGCGGATAGGACCGTGCGCGCTCCACGGCAGCCGACAGCGTATCGGCCGCGCGGTCGAGGACGACCGCGGTCGATTCGACCCACTTCGGCACATCGATGATTTCGACTGCATCGCTCGCCGCGGAGATGTCCGGCGTTGCCGGCAACTCGGCGCGCAAAACCAGGGTGCGCTCGAACCTGCTCCAGCCGAGGCTTTGCAGATAGCTGTCGAGCTCCGGCGGCTGCGAGAAAGGCAGCATGCGGAAAATGATCGGCAGGCCGACGGATTGGTAGAAACGCGCGCAGTATTCGACTTTCTCGGCGAGCGGCAGCGACGTCGAATAAAACGCGTTCACGCATCGCAGGCGCTTGGTCGGTCCCGGCCTGTACCCAAGCAGCCAGCCATCGTAGACGAGTGATTGGAATGCGCCCGATGCATTGAGCGACAGCTCCTCGAGCCGGCGCGCTTCGGCGACGATCGGCTGCGCGCTCGTTGGGGTACCTTCGCGCTGCGCGCTCCGGCATTCGCCCTTGCGACGGCCCGGCGGGCTCATGCCGATACCCTTTGCCAGAGCGCGATCACGACCACGGTATAAAAAGCCGCCACGATATCGTCGGCCATCACGCCAAAGCCGTTGTGCCATTCACGGTCGATGAGGTTCGCCGGCGGCGGCTTGACGATATCGAACAGGCGGAAGAGCAGGAACGCGATCGCCTGGCGCACCGGGTCGGTGCCGACGAAAAACAACACCAGCAGAAATGCGACGACCTCGTCCCAGACGATCGCGCCGTGGTCCGCGGCGCCCAACGCGCGCCCGGTTCGGTCGGCGGCCCAGACGCCGATCGCAAAAGTGAATCCGACCGCAATCAGGTAGCCGGCGTCGCCCGCCGTCGCGTGCAGCAGCGCCGCGAGCGGAAGCGCGACCAGCGTGCCGACGGTGCCGGGCGCGACAGGCGACAAGCCCGCACCGAAGCCGAGTGCAACAAAGTGCGCCGGGTGCGCCAACAGAAAACCGGGCGTAGGCGCCTTTTTCATGGCGCGAAGTGATCGTAGGCGCGCGGCAGCGCGGCCAGTGGCTTTCCGGACCCGTCGCGGACGATCAGGCCTCGCTCGACGACGACGGTTCCCACGCGCTGGAGTGCCAGCCCGAGCGCCGACGCGAGCGCGGCGATGCGACTATCGTCTGCCGGCGCGGCGGTAAAGCACAGCTCGTAATCGTCGCCTCCCGCAAGCAGGCACTGCAGCGCGACATCGCGCGCCGCGCCGTTGAGCGCGCGGTCGAGCGTGGGCGAACGCGGAACCGCCGCCAGCTCGACCGTTGCGCCAACTTGCGACGCGGCGAGGATGTGACCAAGATCGCCGACCAGCCCGTCCGAGATGTCGATCGCGGCCGAAGCAAGATCGCGGAGCCCGATGCCCAGGGCAACCCGGGGAACGGGCCGCAGGAGCGCGCCCTGACATGCGAGCGCTTCCTCCGGCGAAAGCACCAGCCGTCCGGCGACGTGGGCGAGCGCCAGCGATGCGTCGCCGAGCACGCCGGATACCCAGATGGAATCGCCTGGTCGCGCGCCGCTGCGGAGGATCGCCTTCCCGGCGGGCACTTCGCCCAGGATGGTGACGCAAAGATTGAGCGGACCGCGCGTGGTGTCGCCGCCGACGAGATCGACCGCGTGCGCGGCGGCGAGCGCGAAGAAGCCGCGCGAGAAAGCGTCCAGCCAGTTCGCGTCCGCGTCCGGAAGTGCGCCTGCGAGCAGCGCCCAGCGCGGCGTTGCACCCATTGCCGCCATGTCGGACAGATTGACCGCGAGCGTCTTGTGGCCCAGCGATTCCGGATCGGCATCGGCGAAGAAGTGCCGTCCGGCGACGAGCATATCGACCGAAGCCGCGAGCTGGTGGCCAAACGTTGGCGAGAGCAGCGCTGCGTCGTCGCCGATACCGAGCACCGTGCTGTCCGCCGTCTCTGCAGCGCTGTTTTTCGCAGGGCGACGAAAAAAGCGGTCGATCAATTCGAATTCGGTCAGCGCCGCCATCGGTGCCGCGGGAAGACTCGGAGGGACCTACGACAACCGGCGATCGTTCGCGCCAACCGCGTCACGTCGCAGTGCGCGCGCCATGAATTTCGGGCGCACGGGCGCTGGCCGCGAGCTTGTCGAGCACGCCGTTGACGTACTTGTGTCCGTCGGTGCCGCCGTAGGATTTCGCCAGCTCGACCGCTTCATTGATGGCGACGCGGTAGGGCACTTCCGGCTCTCGCAGGAGCTCCCACGCGCCAATGGTCAGGATGCCCTTTTCCACCGGCGAGAGCTCGGTTGCCTTGCGGTCGAGATACGGCGCAAACGCAGCGACCAGCGTGTCGAAGTCGCCGGTGATGCCGCGCCACAGTGCGTCGAAGAATCGGGTATCGCACTTTTCGAATCCGGATGCCTCGGCGAGCTGGGTCCGGATCAGCGCCGGATCGCTTCCCGAGAGCAGCCACTGGTAGACACCCTGCAGCGCGAACTGCCGCGCGCGACGGCGCGGACTAGTCCTCATCGATCGCGTCCATGAGATTGGCCATTTCCACCGCCGCCATTGCCGCCTCGTAGCCCTTGTCGCCGGCGCGCGCAAGCGCCTGCTCTTCGGTATCGGTGGTCAGAATGCCATTGCCGATCGGGATGCCGAATTCGAGCTGCACGCTGGCCAGCCCCGACGCCGATTCGGTGGCGACGATCTCGAAATGAAACGTTTCGCCGCGGACGACCGCACCCAATGCGACCAGCGCGTCATAGTCGCCGCTCTGCGCCATGCGTTGAAGCGCGAGGGGCGCTTCCAGCGCGCCCGGGACGGTCACGACGGTGACCGACGAGTCATCCGCTCCGGCCTCGCCGAGTGCGCGCAATGCGCCCTCCAGCAACGGCCCGCCGATTGCCGAGTTGAATCGTGACAACACGATGCCGACGCGCATGTGCCCGGCGCGCGTACTGGGCGCGATCTTGCGGGGCGGCATGATGGATGCGCCGCGGCTAAGCCGTCACACCGCGGCGCGCATGCCCGAGTCGCGCGAGAGTCGAACGGGGATCATCGTTCAGGGCGCCGGTGCATCCGGGGCCGACCGAGGAGGAGCTTCCTCGTACGCGGTGACCTCGAGATCGAATCCGGCCATGCTCGGCATCTTGCGCCGCCGGGCGAGCAATCGCATCTTGCCTACGTCGAGGTCGCGCAGAATCTGTGCGCCTGTACCGTAGTTGCGCAAGTCCATTTTGTTGTCGACCGATGGCTCCTCGCCGATGGCACGCTGGCGCAATTCCCGCGCCGACTCGGGCCGGTGCAGGAGCACCAATACGCCCCGCTCGGCCTTTGCCAGCCGCGACAGCGCGGCGGGAATGGTCCACGAATGCGCGCGGCTACCGTAATCGAGCAGATCGACGATCGAAACCGGCTCGTGGACGCGGACGACCGTTTCGCGAGCGGCATCGATCTCGCCGCGCACCAGCGCAAGATGGGTCGCGTCACTCAACTTGTCGCGATACGTCACCAGGCGGAAGTCGCCTTCGGCGGTGCGGATCGGCCGCTCGCCGATACGCTCGATCAACCGCTCGTGCCGGCTGCGATAGTGAATCAGGTGGGCGATGGCGCCGATTTTGAGTGAATGCGCCTGTGCGAAGCGGACGAGATCTGGCAAGCGCGCCATCGACCCATCGTCATTCATGATTTCACACAGGACGGCAGCGGGCGAGAAGTTGGCGAGTCGCGCCAGGTCGCAGCAAGCTTCTGTATGACCCGCACGGGCGAGGACGCCGCCAGCGGCGGCGACCAGCGGAAAGACGTGGCCGGGCTGGACGACGTCGTCGGCTCGCGCGCCGGGCGCCGCAGCAACCCGAATCGTATGCGCGCGATCCGCTGCCGAGATGCCGGTAGTGACCCCCTCGGCAGCTTCGATCGACACCGTGAAATTGGTGCCGTGCAGCGACCGGTTATTCGCCGTCATCGGCGCAAGATCGAGTTGTCGCGCACGCTCCTCGGTGATCGCCATGCAAATGAGCCCGCGAGCGAATCGCGCCATGAAATTGATGATGTCGGGGGTGACCACGTCTGCCACGACCACGAGGTCGCCCTCGTTTTCGCGCTCCTCGTCGTCGACCAGTATCGCCATCCGGCCCGCCTTGAGCTCGGCAATGATTTCGGCAATCGGGCTGATCGAAGCGCGACGCGGCGGCGCCTTGGACGAAGCGGCCGCGTCATCGACGGCGTGCAGTTTGGGCACAGTCATGTTCGCGTGAGAAGCATCTGACGGACGATCGCAACATTATACGTGGCGCGATCCTTCGCGTCTCTTAGGCCGGCGCTTCCGAACGGGCTCCCTCTGCACCCGACGCCTTCGGAAACGCGACGGGATCGCTTGCTCTGGGGCCTTCGCGCGCCGTGGGCAAAGCTTTACCGGGGTGCGAATATGTCCATGGTGCGGCCGAAGAGCGCGCTCACGGGATCGGCGAAATCGGTCAGCACGCTGAAGTGATGCTTGCGCCGGACGAAGAGCGGACCGTCGGCGCCGGCCGGGCGACAGCGCGGCCAGCATTCCCACAGGGCGCGGCTTTGCCGCAGGAATTCGCCGGTCTCGTCCGCGCCGGCCGCCAGCAATAACGGCGCATCGACCAGCGGCGCGAGAAAAGCGGGACTCGATTCGCGTGCGCTCTGCCGGTCGAGATGAAGATCGCAGTTGAACGATACCTCGACCAGGGGCTCGAGGTCGAAGACGCCGCTGATCGCGACACCGCCGGAAATCGCCGCGGGCGACATTCCGCGCCCCTTCCAGTCGGTCGCGAACATCATCGCCGTGAGATGGCCGCCGGCGGAATGTCCGGCAACGATCAAGTGCTCCGCGGGCACGCCGTGGGTTGCCCCATGGCGGATCAGCCACTCGACCGCCTGCCGACATTCTTCGGTGATGTGCGCCACGCTCACCTCCGGACAAAGATCGTAGTTGACGACCGTGACGCCGATGCCTTCAGCGACGTATGGCGGCGCGACGAAGGAATGGTCGTCCTTGTCCAGTGCCCGCCAATAGCCGCCGTGAATGAACAACAGCGCGCCGCGCGGCCGTTCAGCGGGAAAAAGATCGAGCGTTTGCTTGGCTCCGGGGCCGTATCTGACGTCCCGGACAACGCGGATCGCCGCGCGCGCCTGCGCACTGTCGGCGGCCCAGCGGGCGAACCACTCCACGTGGTCGGGAAAGGCCGCGCGCAGGTTGTATTGGCGCTCGGCGAACGCGGCTCCGGAAGCGCTCATGCCGCGGTCACGCCGATGTCACGCTTGTGCAACGGGCGCTTCGACACTGATCCTGAGCTCGCCCAGCGACTCGATGCGGCCGACCATCGTGTCTCCGGCGACGACCGCGCCGACGCCTGCCGGCGTCCCGGTAAAAATCAAATCGCCGGGAAGGAGCTCGTAGTATTGCGAAAGAAAATGAAGCACGTGCGGCACGTCCCAGATCATGTCGGACAGATCGCCCGTTTGCTTAACAGTGCCGTTGACCTCGAGCGAGATGCGGCCCCGGCTCACATAACCGACCTCGCTGACGGGATGAATGGGCCCGATCGGCGCCGCCTGCGCGAATGACTTGCCCAAGTCCCACGGACGCTTGATTTCGCGCAGCGCCGCCTGCAGATCGCGACGCGTCATGTCGAGCCCGACGGCGTAGCCGTAGATCAATTCGTTGGCGCGCTCGGGCGCAACCCGGGTCCCGGGCGCGCCGATGGCGACGACGAGCTCGATTTCGTGGTGGTAGTTTTTTGTGGCCAGCGGGTAATGCACGCGTCCCACCGCGGGCGGAACGACCGGCACGACCGCGTCGGCCACCTTGGTGAAAAAGAAAGGCGGTTCCTTGGCCGCGTCGCCGCCCATCTCCTTGGCGTGCTCGGCATAGTTCCGGCCCACGCAATAGATGTGGCGCACGGGAAAGAACGCGTCGCCGCCGGCGACCCGCACCGAGGGGCATTCCCAAGCGGGTATGGCGAATTTCATCGAATCTCCCGGGTAAGCATTCGTTTGCCGAAAAACGCTTCGCACCACGATCATCCCCGCCGAGTCCGGTCGAGGCTTAGCAGATGCAATTCCTCAGCTGGCGTCCGGCTGAACCTCCGGTGCCGCATCCTTGAATTCTTTCAGTGCAAGACAGCGTGATTCGATTCCGGCGAGCGTCGGATAGGCGTCGAGTGGCATCGAATACCGGCGGGCATTGGCGAGCTGCGGCACCAGGCAAATGTCGGCCAGCGACGGCGACGCTCCGTGGCAAAACGCCCCGGTGCGACGATCCGCCGCGAGCTCGGTCTCCAGCGCGGCGAGCCCGATCTCGATCCAGTGGCGGTACCAGCCATCTTTCGCGTCGTCGCTGATGCCGAGCGTGCCGGTCAAATACCTCAGCACCCGCAAATTGTTCAGCGGATGGATGTCGCACGCGATCGCCTGGGCGATTGCGCGCACCCGTGCGCGGTCCTCGGGCGTCGGCGGCAATAGCGGTGGCTCCGGATGCGTCTCGTCCAGATACTCGATGATCGCCATCGATTGGGTGAGGGCGTTGCCGTCGTCGACCATCGTCGGCACCAGCGCCTGTGGGTTGATCTCGCGATAGTGCGGGTCGCGCTGCTCGCCTCTGACCAGATGCACCGGCAGATACCCGTACTCCAGGTGTTTCAGATTGAGCGCGATTCGCACCCGGTA
>JALZAN010000063.1 GCA_030948365.1 Pseudomonadota bacterium | reverse complement strand
CGCCGCAGGTCACTCCGCGGCGCAAACGACGCTGCGCGTGGTCAAGCACTCGGATCTGAAGATCGTCGACCCGATCTGGACCACCGCTTACATCACCCGCGATCACGGCTACATGATCTACGACACCTTGTTCGCGACCGATGCGCAGAATCAGATCAAGCCGCAAATGGTGGAAAAGTTCGATGTCTCCGCCGACAAGCTGACCTACAGCATCATCTTGCGCAACGGCCTCTCGTGGCACGACGGCAAGCCGGTAACCGCCGAGGATTGCGTCGCGTCGATCAGACGCTGGGGCGCTAAGGACGCCATGGGTCAGAAGATGATGTCGTTCGTCAAGGACTTGCCGGTCGTCGACGCGAGAACGTTTCAGATCGTTCTCAACGCGCCGACGGGGCTGGTGCTGACCGCGTTGGGAAAGCCCTCATCCGCGGTGCCGTTCATGATGCCCAAGCGCGTCGCCGAGACGAGCCCGAACGAACAGATATCGGATTACACCGGGTCGGGCCCGTTCGTGTTCAAGAAGGACGAATGGAAGCCCGGCGACAAGGCTGTTTACGTCAAGTTCGACAAGTACCTGCCGCGGGCGGAACCGCCCTCGGGACTCGCCGGCGGCAAAGTGGCGAAGGTCGACCGCGTCGAGTGGCGGGTGGTTGCCGACCAGCAGACGGCGGTGAATGCGCTCATCGCGGGAGAGATCGACTTCATCGAGCAGCCTTCGCACGATCTTTTGCCGATATTGCGCAACGACGGGAACGTGAAGCTGGTCGACTGGAATCCGCTCGGAAACCAGTACGCGTTCCGCTTCAACACCACCGCGAAGCCATTCGACAACGCGAAGATTCGCCAGGCGCTGCTGTACGCTTTCAATCAGCAGGATTTCCTGCAGGCAACCGTCGGCGACAAGCAGTACTACAAGGTCTGCAAGGCATTGTTCGTCTGCGGCACGCCGCTGGCGTCGGACAAGGGCATGGACGGGCTGCTCGAGTCGAATTTCGTCAAGGCGCAGGCGTTGCTCAAGGAAGGCGGCTACGACGGAACGCCGATTGTGCTGATGCACTCGACCGATTTGCAGGTGCTCACCAATCTCGCGCCGGTCGCGAAATCGCTGATGGAAAAGGCCGGCTTCAAGGTCGACATGCAGTCGATGGACTGGCAGACCGTCGTCGCGCGGCGCGCCAAGAAGGATCCGCCGACGCAGGGGGGCTGGCACGCCTTCATCACCTCGTGGGTGTCGGCGGATATCCTGAATCCGGTGTCGACGGCGTTTCTGAATTCGAGCTGCGACAAGGCATTGTTCGGCTGGCCTTGCGACGCGCAAATCGAAAAGCTGCGCGACGACTTCGCTCGCGAGACCGATCCGGCGAAGCAGAAGGCCATCGCCGAGGCGGTGCAGGTGCGATGGACCCAATATCCGACCCACATCCACCTCGGACAGTGGTATCAGCCGGGCGCGTCGCGCAAGAACGTCGACGGCTACGTCGTGGCGCCGGCGTCGGTGTTCTGGAACATCAGCAAGACAGGTAAGTAATGACCGACCGGCGTCCGCGCGGCGCCGCGCGCGCGAGCGCGGAAGCGGTGACGGAAAACGCCGCGGGCGAAAGGTAATGCTCGCCTACGCCGGCCGCCGCTTGCTGGCCGCAATCCCGGTCATGGCGGTGGTCGCGGTGTTCGTGTTCGCGATGCTTCGCCTGACGCCCGGCGATCCGGCGGCGATCATCGCCGGCGCTGCCGCGACCTCGCAGGACATCGTCGACATCCGCCAGAAGCTGGGCCTCGATCAGCCCATCGTCACCCAGTTTTTCATCTGGATCGCGCACATCTTGAGCGGCGATTTCGGGGAATCCTTTTTCTACAAGAAGCAGGTGGCCGAGCTCATTGCCGACCGGCTCGGGCCGACGCTGGCGCTGGCGACGCTGACCATGGCGCTGTCGATCGTCATCTCGGTGCCTCTGGGGGTCCTCGCCGCGTATCGCCAGGGGACCTGGATCGATCGCGTCGTCATGGGCTTTTCGGTGCTGGGCTTTTCGGTGCCCGTATTCGTCATCGGGTACTCGCTGATCTACGTCTTCTCGATCCGCCTCAACTGGCTCCCGGTGCAGGGCTATCAGCCGTTGTCCGAAGGCTTCGGCGGATTCCTGCAGCGCCTGATCCTGCCCAGCCTCGCGCTGTCGGTGATCTACATCGCGCTGATCGCACGCATCACCCGCACCAGCGTGCTGGAGGTGCTCGGCGAGGATTACATACGGACGGCGCGTGCCAAGGGCTTGGGCAACCTGCAGGTGCTGATGAGGCACGCGCTGACCAACGCCGCGGTCCCCATCGTGACGGTGATCGGGCTCGGCGTCGCGCTACTCATCGGCGGCGTGGTGGTGACCGAGAGCGTATTCAGCATCCCGGGGCTCGGCCGCCTGACGGTGGACGCAGTGCTCGCGCGCGATTACCCGACGGTGCAGGCGGTGATCCTGCTCTTTTCGTTGACCTACGTGTTGATCAACCTCCTGGTCGACGTGGCCTACCCGCTGCTCGATCCGCGCATCCGCTACTAGGGCCGCGGCGGACTCCGATGAGCGCGCCACCCGTCAGCGACCCGTGAAGGCATCCTTTTCATGAGCGCCATCGCCGATCGGCGCGACATTGGCGCAGCGCCGGCCGTACCGGTCACCGTCGCGCCACGGCGCTTGCTGCGCGATCCCGGTGTCGTCGCGGGTGCGGCGATTCTGGCGATGGTGCTTGCGGTCGCGCTGCTGGCGCCCTGGCTCGGAACCGTCGACCCTGCGGCAATCAATCCATCGGTGCGAAACAAGCTCCCGGGCTACGAAGAGGTCGTTCGCGCCGCCGACGGCGGCCAAGGGATCCTGGTCCACCACATGGGCACCGACACGCTGGGCCGCGACATCTACAGCCGCGTCGCCTACGGCGCGCGTGCCTCGCTCCTGGTCGGCGCGTCGGTGGCGCTGATCAGCGTCGCGATCGGGCTGGTGATTGGATTGCTCGCGGGCTATATCCGCTGGCTCGACGGCATCGTCATGCGCATCATGGACGGCCTGATGGCGATCCCGGCCATCCTGCTGGCGATCGCCGTGGTATCGCTCTCGTCGGCGGGGTTGCTGGCGGTAATCGTCGCCATTGTCATACCGGAGATTCCACGCGTGGTGCGCCTGGTGCGCTCGGTGGTGCTGTCGGTGCGCGAGGAGCCTTACGTCGAGGCAGCGATCTCGGTGGGAACCCGGACGCTGCCGCTGATCGTGCGCCATATCCTGCCCAACACCGTGCCGCCGCTGATCGTTCAGGCGACGTATATCGCCGCGTCGGCGATCCTGATCGAGGCCATCCTGTCGTTTCTCGGCGTGGGCATTCCGCCGCAAACGCCGACCTGGGGCAACATCATGGCCGAGGGCCGCCAGCTGTTCCGAGTCTTTCCGCACAACATTCTCTATCCGGGCATTCTGTTGGCGCTGACCGTGCTCGCGGTAAACATGCTCGGCGACGGGCTGCGCGACACCCTCGATCCACGCTTAAGCAAGCGGCTATGAGCGCACGCGCCATTACCGATGTGCCGGTCCTCGATGTGCGGGAGCTGACCATTGCGCTGCCTTCCGGAGCCGATCGCGCGCTTGCGGTCGATAGCGCGAGCATCCGCGTCGAAGCCGGCGAGATCGTGTGTCTGGTGGGCGAATCGGGCTCCGGCAAATCGGTAATCGCGCAGTCGGTGATGGGGCTCCTGCCGGCTGCGCTGCGGATCGTCGGCGGCCAGGCGCTGCTCGACGGCGAGGACGTGCTGGCCGCCGGCGAGACGCGCCTGCGGGCGCTGCGATGCACTCGAATGTCGATGATTTTTCAGGAGCCGATGACCGCGCTCAATCCGGTCATGCGCTGCGGCGATCAGATCGACGAGGTGCTCACCACCCACACCGCGCTTTCGGGCGAATCGCGACGCGCGCGCGTCCTCGACATCGTGCGCGATGCCGGATTGGCGGAGCCCGAGCGCATGATCGACTCCTATCCTCATCAACTATCGGGAGGCCAGCGGCAGCGGATCATGATCGCGATGGCGCTGGTGCTCGGTCCCCGGCTGCTGATCGCCGACGAGCCGACCACCGCGCTCGACGTCACCACCCAGGCGCAGATTCTCGAGCTGATTCGGGAGCTGCAGCGCAAGCACGGCACCGGCGTGCTGTTCATCACCCACGACTTTGGCGTTGTCGCCGAGATCGCCGATCGGGTAGCGGTGTTGCGGCAGGGCGAGGTGGTCGAATTCGCCCCAGCGCGCGAATTGCTTACCCACCCGCGCCACGAGTACACGCGGATGCTGATCGGTGCGGTTCCGAGCCTCAAGCCGCGCCAACGACAGGTCGCCGCCGGCGCCCCGATCGTTATTCGCACCGAGCAGCTGACCAAGACGTACTCCCGCGGCGCATGGCTCGCCCGCGACGCCCATGTGGCCGCCGCGGCGTCGGTGGCGCTGCAAATCCGTCGCGGCGAGACGCTCGGCATCGTCGGCGAGTCGGGGTCGGGCAAGTCGACGGTCGCGCGCTGCATCGCCCGGCTGATCGAGCCGAGTTCCGGACGGATCGTGCTCGACGATGTCGACATCGCGCAACTCGGCGGCGCGGCCTTGCACGGGTTCCGTCGACGCGTGCAAATCGTCTTTCAGGACCCGTACCGGTCGCTCAATCCGCGGCGAACGGTGGGCGAATCCATCGTCGAGGGTCCGATGAACTACGGCGTCGAGCGCGAGGCTGCGCTGGCCAACGCCCGTCGGCTGATGGACCTGGTGCGGCTCGACCCCAAGTCGCTCGACCGCTATCCGCACCAGTTTTCGGGCGGCCAGCGGCAGCGGGTTTGCATCGCCAGGGCGCTGGCGATCGGCCCGGAGCTTCTGATCGCCGACGAGGCAGTGTCCGCGCTCGACGTCTCGGTCCAGGCGCAGGTGCTGGCGCTGCTCGATGAAATCCGGCTGCGGCTCGACCTCGCGATGCTTTTCATCACCCACGATTTGCGCGTTGCCGCGCAGGTCTGCGATCGCGTCGCGGTGATGCAGCACGGCCGCATCGTCGAGCAGGGTCCCATCGCCGACGTTTTCGAGCGTCCCCAACACGAGTATACGAGGGCGCTTCTGGCCGCGGCGCCGGGGCGAAACTGGGCTTTCGCGAGCGATGCCGGAGGCGCCGTCAACTGAACCGCAACGCCGGCATATTGCGGCTGCTACATGTTATCGATGCGCCACTTGCCCTCGGCATCGCGGATCAGGTTGACCTGATACAGGTAGGTGCCGTCGGCCTTGGTGCGCGTCAGCGTGATCGTGGCCAGGCCTTCACCAGCCAGCGTGACCGAGCGTATCGAGCCGAGCTCGTCGGCGTTGAATGGCGCGGACTTGCCGCCGATGGTGTCTAACATAGGTCCGAGCCGGCGCTGCGCGGAGGGCGTGAGCTCCTTCAGCGCGGCATCCTTGTCGCCGCGGCGGATGGCGCTTCCCATGCGCTCCCAGGCCTCGCGCGGACCTCTGAAGTCCGCTTCGCTGGGGACGCGAGCTTTCGGTCCTCGCAACGGGCTGGGGGCGACGCCGGTCGAGGGCGAAGCGGCCGTGGGGCTTGCCTGCCGTCCAGTGCTCGCGGGTGGCGCGGGCGCCTGAACCTTCTGCGATGCGTCGCTCGCAGCCGGGCACGGATCGGCTTGATAGCTGGTCTTGCCGGCGGCGTCGATGCATTTGAAGGCTTCGCCGCGCGCCGGCGCGTACGCTGCCGGCACCGCGATCATCGCCATCAGCGCGATCCATCGTGGCGCAGACGAGTGCCCGACGCCCACGCCGGCGCGCACGTTCTGCTGCCCTCGAGTGCCAAAGGCCGGGCGCGCATTCGGTGATTCGATCATGCCCTGTACGGCGCTATGACCGCGGCCCCAACAGCGGATCGTGCGGCAAGAAACTGCGCTTCGTCGCGGTACGGTGCGGATGGTGGTGGCGCGTACGCACCGGAACAACCACCGGGAGGTACGCCGGAGACCACGTCGGCGCCTCGTTGTCGGCCGCACCGAGCACTGCCTCGCTCGCTTCCTGCCGCTCGCGTCGCGCCCGCACCGCGTAATCCTTTTGCGCCGCGACGCGCCGGTCTTCGGCGACACGCGCCGCGGCTCGCCGCTCGATCTGATCGCGCGCGTGTTCCAGCAGCTCCGCTGCTAGAGGATCCGCGTGGCCTGGATGGATGTCGATCTGCTTGCCATCCGCGCATCGCTGGTCGGTGTAGACGAGGCCCAGGTGCGCGTCCATGCATTTGTAGATGGGCGCCGTCGCGGCGGCAACTGCGCCGGGAGCAAACGCGAGCGCTCCCACAACGATCATCACCGCACCCGAGCCGTTTCGCCGGCCTCCCGAACCCCTCGAATCGCTCATGCCGATCCTTTGCACACTGCCGAGCTCCATTTTCCTGGCGGCGACCGACCGACGATTCGCCGACGCACGATCATCGAAGACGCCTCTTCGATTCTACGCCTTGAATCGCGCTCACCGCCAATCGTCCGGGCCAGAGGATTGTTCACCCGGGTGAACCTTCGGCGATTTCGACCAGAATATCGGCCGCGCGCGTGCATTGCTCGGCGGAAACATCGAGATGGGTCACCGCGCGCATCATTCTCGGCGTGAAGGCGAACGCCAGCACGCCTCGCTCACGTGCTCGAGCGACGACGGTGGGCGCATCGGGAGCGTCCGGCGCGAGCGTGAAAACGAGAATGTTGGTCTGCACGCTGGCCAGGTCGATGTCGATTTTCTTGCTCGACGCAAGCCGTTCTGCGACGGTCCGCGCGTTCGCATGATCGTCGACCAGCCGCGTCAGGTTGTGGTCGAGCGCATACACGCCGGCGGCGGCGAATATACCGACTTGTCGCATCGCGCCGCCGAACATCCGGCGGTAACGGATCGCGCGCCCGATCAGCTCTCGCGATCCTGCGAGTAGCGAGCCGCCGGGCGCGCCCAAGCCCTTTGACAGCGCGACCGACGCCAGGTCGAACGGCGACGCCAGCTCGGCCGGCGGTCGTCCGCTGGCAATCGCGGCGTTCCAAAGGCGCGCGCCGTCGAGAAACGACGACACGCCCTGCTCGCGCGCCGCAGCACAGATGCGCTCGACCTCGGCTTGCGGAAAGATCACTCCACCCGCGCGATTGTGCGTGTTTTCGATTTCAACGAGCGTTGTCGGAGGATAAATGACATGACCGGCCGGTTTGCGGGCGGCCAGGAACTCGTCGACAGTGAACGTGCCGCGAGCGCCGATCTCGGTGAACTGAACGCCCGCGTTGGCGCCTGCGGCGCCGGTCTCGTGCCATACCGCGTGGCCTTCCCGACTGACGATGACGTCGTCCCCCGGTCGGGTGAGCACGCGAAGCGCGACCTGATTGGCCATGGTTCCGGAAGGCAGCCAGAGCGCGGCCTCCTTGCCGAGCAGCGCCGCGATTCTTTCCTGAAGCAGATTGGCTGTCGGATCCTCGCCGTACTGATCGTCGCCGACGGGAGCCGCGGCGATCGCAGCGCGCATCGCCTGTGAGGGACGCGTGACCGTATCGGAGCGCAGGTCGATCGGAGTATCGGAAGGCTGCATGTGTGAAATCGCTTTCTAGTCAGCGCTTGCCTGGTCCGCGATCCGCTGAAGTCCGAAAACGCCCGCCAGCAACTCGTACGAGCGCTTTCGAGCTTCGGGGTCGAAGGTCCAGGTGTTGATGACGACCTCATCCAATTCGAGATGGCGCGCCAGTGCTTCGAGCCGTGCCGCCACCTCACGGGCGGTCCCGGCGAATGCCTTGGCGCGCAGCGCCTCGATTCGCGCGCGCTCCTCGGCATTATAGGGATACGACGCGGCGTGGTCAGGCGAAACCAGGGGATTGCGCAGACCTTTCTCGAACCCCACACGCCAGTATTCGCGCGTCGTGAGCAGGCGCTGCGCCTCGTCATGACTTTCCGCCGCGAGCGCCCAGACACAGATGGTCGCAATCGGCGCCGGATAGCGCGGGCTCGGACGATAGTTGCGGCGATAGAGCGCAAGCGCTTCTTCCACGCCGCGTCCATCGCTGAAGAAATACGCGAAGGCGTACGGCAATCCGAAATACGCCGCAAGTTGTGCGCCGTAGTCGGAGCTGCCGAGAATCCACACTTCCGGACTGGTGGGGCCTTGCGGGTGCGCCGCGACCTTGCGGAACGGGTGCCCCTCGGGCAACGGCGCCCCGGCGAGCCAGCTTTGCAGCTCGGCGACTTGCTGCGGGAACTCGTCGGCGGCGTTCGAATACGGATTGAGCGCGCGCGCGGTGAGCTGGTCCGAGCCCGGCGCGCGACCGACGCCGAGATCGATTCGGCCCTGGGCGATCGCTTCCAGCACGCGAAACTGCTCGGCGACTTTAAGCGCCGAATAATGAGGAAGCATTACTCCGGCGCTGCCCACGCGGATACGCCGTGTGGTGGCGGCAATGGCGGCGATCAGGATTTCCGGCGCGGTGCCGACGATGCTGGCGCTGTTGTGATGCTCCGACACCCAGTAACGGTGATAGCCCAGCGTGTCGCACAGGCGAGCGAGCGCGAGCGATTCACGGATGGCGGCATCCTGCGTGCTGCCTTCCGCCGATGTCGACTGGTCGAGGACCGACCACTTCATGGATCGAGCCCGATCAGCCAGGCACGGCGCAGGCACGATGAGACCGCGTCATGGACGCGCACGGCACGCGAGGGTGATGGCCGCCGATGCGACGCCGAAGACGCGCTCAAACTCCTTCGACCAGCACCATGTTGAAGTCTGCAGCGCCGATCCGCTTGTCGCGCGCGGCACGATACTCGGGCGAGGAGTAGAAGGTCTTGGCCATCTCGGACGAAGGAAACTCAAGCACGACCAGACGATTAGCGTCGAATTTTCCCTCGAGAATCGTGCGCGCGCCGCCGCGCACCAGGAACTTGCCGCCGTACTGGGCGACCGCCGGTCCGGCGAGGTTGCGGTACTGCTCGAACTTTGCCGGATCGGTAACCGTAATGATGGTCACGATATACGCTGACATGTCATGGCTCCTTTGCTGAATCGGTGACCAGGTGGCGCACTTAGGGTGCTCGCGGGCACGTTACGACCGGCGCTGGCTATGTGGGCTTGCGGCCTTCGTGAATTAAATCATGGCGGACCATATCCGTGGTATCTAGCTGACCAGCTGTGGAGCAAGCGCCCGGTTCCGCGATGTCGGCGTGGTTTGCTCCTCGGTTGACGACGACGCGTGGCGGATGGCGGCTAGCTCAGCGTCATCATCACCGGCGCGTGATCGCTGGTGCCGATATCGGCGAGCACGACACAGCTCGTGGCTCGCGCCGCGATGCTGCGCGAGGCGAGAATGTAATCAATGCGCCATCCGATGTTGCGCTGGCGCATGTTGCGCCACGGCGGCCACCATGTGTACATGTCGGCGTTGTCGGGCTGGAGCGCGCGCCCGACGTCGACGAAATGACCGCCGCAGAGCTCGTCGAATATTTCACGCTCCTCAGCTCGCTGTCCGATCAGGCCCACCTTCCGCTCCTTCGGATGCACGTCGATGTCGGCGCGGGCGATGTTGAGGTCGCCGCAAAGGACGACCTCGCGTCCTTCCTCGTGCAATCGCTTCGCCCACGCCGCGAGCCGGGTCAAAAAGTCGAGCTTGGCCGGATAGTCCTTGCCGCCGTTGGGCACATAGACCGACGCGAGCACCATGTTACCGAGCGCGGATTGAACGATGCGCGTCTCCATGTCGAACTCGGGGTGGGTGAATTCGGGACCGGCATCGACCAGGTTTTTGCGGATGTGTAGCGACACGCCTGAATATCCGCGATGGCCGTGCCAGAAGACGTGATAGTCGCTGAGCTTGCATCGCTCGGGAATCTGCGATGGGTCGGCCTTGAGCTCCTGCAGGCAGACGACGTCGGGTCGGTCGCGCTCGAGCCACTCGCATAGCTGCGATTCGCGGGCGCGAATTCCGTTGACGTTCCAGGTGGCGATTTTCATGGCTGGATTGATTCCAAGGCGCCCGATCCCATTGCGGCGCCGCTAAAGAGTGTCGCGATTCTGGAAAATTGCCGCGGGTCCGTCAACGCCGGTCACAGTCGTCGTCCGGACGGAAGCGTTGACGCAGGGCTTTTTCTCCCGATGCCGAGAAATCGACGATGCGCGAGCCCTTCGCACGGCGAGCCCAACCAAGCTCGAAGCAGCGCGTGAGCAGAGCCGCGCCCAACGCGCCGGCAAGGTGATGGCGGCGCATGCTCCAGTCGAGGCAGGCGCGACAGAGCGCGCGACGTCGTCCCGCCAGCCCGTCGGTGTCGATTCCGATAGCCAGGAAAAATTTTTCTCCGCTGCGAGTGAGGCGCAGGCCAGCGCTGTCGGATCGCAGCAGCCGTCGACGCTCGAGGCCGTCGAAGATGAGCACGCCGAGCT
>JALZAN010000062.1 GCA_030948365.1 Pseudomonadota bacterium | reverse complement strand
AGCCCGCAGGCGCGGCGACGATGAATTTAAGCGGCTTGTCCGGCCAGGTCTGTGCGCCCGCGGAGAGCGCGGCGCTCGCGGCCGCCGCGCACGCCACAAGCATCAGCGAGAGCTTACGCAATGACATGAGTCTCTTCCTCGGTTATTCCGGCGTGTACTCGGCCGTGTGGCAGACCGCTTCGATGTTGTGACCGTCGGGGTCCAGCACAAAGGCGCCATAGTAGTTCGGATGGTATTGCGGACGCGGTCCCGGCGGTCCATTGTCGTTTCCGCCGGCGGCAATTGCCGCGCGATAAAACTCGTCGACCTGCGTCCGCGACTCGGCGCGAAACGCCACGTGGATCGGCGGCACATTGGGCTTGCCCTGGCCGACCCAGAAATCTGGCTTGGGCGCGACGCCGAATCCGGCGAACTGCTCGAATTCCATCAGCATCGTGTAGCCGAGCGGCGCCAGCGCCGCGCGATAGAACGCCTTGCTTCGCGCGACGTCGGCAACGGACACGCCGGAATGATCGATCATTGCAATCCTCTCTGGATCAGCCGTTCACGCGCCACTTACGCGGCCGCAAACGAGATACTCGAGCAACGCTTTCTGCGCATGCAGCCGGTTCTCGGCCTCGTCCCAGACCACGCTTTGCGGCCCGTCGATCACGGCGGCAGCCACCTCTTCGCCGCGATGCGCAGGCAGGCAGTGCATGAACAGCGCATCGGGCTTTGCGCAAGCCATCATCTCTTCATCGACCTCCCATTGCGCGAAGTCGCGCTGCCGCTCGGCGTTTTCGGCCTCGAACCCCATGCTGGTCCAGACATCGGTGGTGACGAGATCGGCGCCCCGGCACGCCTGCATTGGGTCGGCGAAGGCTTGAAAGTGGCTGGTGTCGACAATGCCGGCGCGCTCGGGCTCCACTTCGTAGCCCGGAGGCGTCGAGACGTGAACATTGAAATCGAACAGCGGCGCGGCCTGCAGCCACGAATTGCACACGTTGTTCGAGTCGCCGATCCACGCCACGGTCTTGCCCTCGATCGAGCCGCGATGCTCGATGTAGGTATAAATATCGGCCAGGATCTGGCAAGGGTGATACTCGTTGGTGAGGCCGTTGATGACCGGCACCCGCGAATGCTCCGCGAAGCGCTCGATGATGGTCTGCTCGAAGGTACGGATCATGACCACGTCGACCATGCGCGAGATGACGCGCGCGACATCCTCGATCGGCTCGCCGCGGCCGAGCTGGGTATCGCCGCGGTTCAGATTGATCGCGATTCCGCCAAGTTGGTTCATCCCGGCCTCGAACGATACGCGAGTGCGGGTCGAGGCTTTTTCGAACACCATCGCCAGCGTCCGGTCGCGCAGCGGCTGGTAGATCTGGTAGCGCTTGAATCGGTCCTTGATCCACCGCGTCCGCTCGAACAGGTGGCTTAGCTCGTCGCGGCTGAAATCCTTGAGCTGCAGAAAATGCTTGGGCGCCACGGGTACGCTCACGACGGCTACCCAACCTGTAATCGCTGAAGAAACAGCATTTTATCATGCGCTCTCAGGAACCAAGACGGGACGATTGCAGCTCATACCACCCACCGGCACGACAAAAAAAAGCGCCGCTCGGCGCTTTTTTCGATGGCATCGGGATTGAGGAGCGCTACGGCAACGCCTTGATGGCTTGCGCCAGTCGGGTCTTGTTTCGCGAGGCGGTATTCTTGTGCACGATCTTCTTGTCGGCGATGCGATCGATGACCGATTGCTGCGCCTTGAATTCCTTGGTCGCGGCCGCCTTGTCGCCGCCGGCGATGGCTTTCTTGACTTTCTTGAGCGCGGTGCGCAGCGACGACTTGAGGCTCGCGTTATGCTGACGCCTCACTTCCGATTGCCGGGCCCGTTTCCGCGCTTGGGCGCTGTTTGCCATATGCTGAATCCTTGATTGCGGCTGACGTAACGTTAACGGATGCAGGGTGCAGGGTGGATTTGCCGTTTGCACTAGCCGCCCGGAAACTTCGGCGACCAGTTGCCTTGCTTGGCCTTGGTTGGCCTGAAGGGGCCGACAAGGCTGCGGTGGAGCACCCCAAAAAGACCGGGCATAATAGCGGTTTTACGGATCTCGCGCAAGCCGGATCCGCCGTCGGCCGCTCTCTTTCGCGCTCGTTGCGCTACCTCCGCCACAGTGCAAGCCAATCCAAAGGCGATTCGCGCGGCCCATGAAATGAGCATGCGCGCATCGGTGAAGCGCGTGCTGCGGTTTCGATGAATCTGCTCAAGGCGCTGTCGACCGTCAGCGCGTTGACGCTGCTGTCCCGAATCACCGGGCTCGTCCGCGAAAGCCTGAAGGCCGTCGGATTCGGCGCCGGCTTGCAGATGGACGCATTCGAAGCTGCGTTTCGCCTGCCCAACATCCTGCGTCGACTGTTTGCCGACGGCGCCTTCTCGCAGGCGTTCGTCCCTATCCTCGCCGAGTACAAGCGGGCGCGCGGAGAGGACGCGACGCGCGACCTGGTCAGCCGCGCCGCGACGCTGCTCGCGGTATTGCTGGTGCTCGTGTCGGTGTTCGGGATCGTCGCCGCACCGTGGCTGGTGTACCTCCTCGCCGGCGGTTTTGCCAGGACCCCCGGAAAGGTCGAGCTCACGGCGGAGCTCATCCGCATCATGTTCCCGTACATTTTCTTCATCTCGCTGGTCTCGCTCGCCGGCGGGGTGCTCAATGTTTACCGTCGCTTTGCGATTCCTGCGTTCACGCCGGTGCTGCTCAACGTCTCGATCATTGGCGCGACGATCTTCGTCGCGCCGCACATGGATCCGCCGATCGTCGCCCTGGCATGGGGCGTCGCAGTCGGCGGCGTGGCGCAGCTCACGCTTCAGCTGGTGCCGCTGGCGCGCCTGGCGATGTTGCCGCGGCCGCGCTTCGACTGGCGCGACGAAGGAGTACGCAGGGTGTTGCGTGCGATGGGACCGGCGGTGCTCGGCGTTTCCGCGGCGCAGATCTCGACCCTCCTCAACACCCAGCTCGCGGCATACCTCGGCGACGGGCGCATCTCGTGGATCACCTACGCCGACCGGCTGATGGAATTCCCGAGTGCGATGCTGGGCGTCGCCCTGGGGACGGTGCTGTTGCCAAGCCTCGTCAAGCACCATCACGACGCCAACGAAGACCAGTATCGCGCGCTGCTCGATTGGGGCCTGCGGCTGACGTTCCTGCTGGCGCTGCCGGCGGCGCTGGCGCTGGCGCTGCTGGCGGTGCCTCTGGTGTCGACGCTCTATCAATACGGACGCTTCACGGCCAACGACGTGTGGCAGACGCGCGATGCGCTCCTGGGGTACAGCGTGGGACTCATCGGTCTGATCGCAGTGAAGATCCTGGCGCCGGGATTCTATGCCCGGCAGGACATGAAGACCCCCGTGAAGATCGCCTTCGTGACGGTGTTCGTCACTCAGCTGCTGGCGGTGGCGATGATGTTTCGCATCGGACACGCCGGACTGACGCTGGCCACGTCGCTCGGCGCGTGCCTGAATGCGACGCTGCTGTTCATCGCCATGCGCCGCCGGGACATTTACGTCCCGCGACCCGGCTGGCCGCTCTTCCTGAGCCGCATCGCCGTCGCGCTGGCCGCGTTGGGGGGCGTGCTGTGGTGGGCGGCGGGAGCCGATTCGTTTTGGATTGCGGCGGGTCTTTGGGTCAAGGTCGGACGATTGGCGCTGGTGATTGCCGCCGGGACGCTGGCGTATTTTGCGGCGCTGTGGCTGCTCGGCTTCCGCTTCGCCGACTTCAACCGCCGCGAGCACGCCTAGCGCACCGAGTCGGAGACTCGTCTGACGGTAACGCCGAATCCTCTGCCCGACCCCATCATCGCCCGTGGAACGGACTCAGATGGAACCGCGTTCGTCCTTCGATGAGCCATTCCGCCAGCGCTTCTCCGAACACGCTCGAAAACTTGAAGCCGTGCCCCGAGCATGGGCTCGCAATCAGCACTTGTGCGTGTCTCGGATGGCGGTCGATCCAGAAATGCTCATCCGGCGTGTTGGTGTACATGCACACCGCCGCTGAGCGCAACGCGCCATCAGCGTCGGGCAGAAACCGCTTCGCCTGTTGGCGTATCGCCGCCACCTCGTCGTCGCTGACGTCGCGCCGCAACCGATCCGGATCGCAGACCTCTCCGCCATGATGCAGCGCCATCTTCACCCCGTCGCCGAGGTCGGGAAATCCGTAGAAATAGGTTTGTGGCGCTGTTTCCCACAGATGGATGGGACACCGTGCCGGCGCGAAGATCTCCGGGCGGGCACGAGGTGTGAACCAGCACATCGCCTGCCGCTCGACGGTGAATGGCAGATTCAACTCGGGCACCAGCGATCGAATCCAGCTTCCTGCCGTCAACAGCAGCTGGCCGGCGCCATATTCGCTCCGGTTGGTGACCACGCGCACGCCATCGCCGTCGGTTCGCCAGCTAGTCACCGGTTCGTCATAGCCGAGGCTTGCGCCAGCGCGAGGTGCGCGCCGACGCACGCTTCCGGGAAAAGCATGCCTGCGCGCGGTTCCCACAATGCGATCATTTCGTCCGCCGGCCGAAACGCGGGAAATCGCATCGCCACTTCGGCGGCCGTCAACATTTCGTACGGAAGCCTATGCAAGTCGGCGCTGTATCGCGCGCCCCTCACCAGCTCCCCGTCGGGGCGGCCTATCATCAGCCCGCCCGTGATACGCAGCAGCTGGCGACCGGACAGGCGTTCCAGTTCATCCCACAGCTGATATGCCCTTTGCACCAGCGGCACGTATAACGGGTGTTCGAAGTACGCTTCGCGGATGATCCGCGTCTGTCCGCCCGATGAGCCGAACGAATGCGGCGGCGTGAAACGGTCCAGTCCCAGAACCCTTTGACCGTTTTTCGCGAGGTGAAAGGCGGCGGCGCTGCCCATTGCGCCCAAGCCGACCACTACCACATCATAGGATCCGGACATCGCGGCGCCTGGTAGCTGATGGGCACGGAGGGAAGGCGCTTGGCGCTGCCGGGGCAGGGTCAAAGAGCCGATGGAACCGGCGAGCCGGGTTGCCTCAGTCGTGCCCGGCCGCCTTGCGATGTGGGCATTTCACCCGCGTGCACTCGGCGTAGAGGTAGAGGGCGTGCTCGCTGATCTCGAATCCGCGCTCGCGCGCTATCCTGGTCTGGCGCTTCTCGATCTCGGGATCGAAGAATTCCTCGACGCGCCCGCACTGCAGGCACACCAGGTGGTCGTGGTGGCCGCCCTGGTTGAGCTCGAACACCGCTTTCCCCGATTCAAAATGATGGCGCACCAGCAAACCCGCCTGTTCGAATTGCGTCAGGACGCGGTACACGGTCGCCAATCCCACGTCCAGCCCTTCGGCCAGCAGCTGCTTGTAGACGTCTTCTGCGGTCAGATGCCTCACCTTGCTCTGCTCGAACAGATTGATGATCTTGAGCCGCGGCAGCGTCGCCTTGAGGCCGGCGTTCTTCAGGTCGTGGGGAGTGGACATGAAGGGAGTGGGCGTGCGGGAAAAGGGCGACAGGCTCGCGAGGGAGCGCCTTGCTATGATATAGTTTCCAGTCGTTTTCCGCAGCGGAAGTCCACCCCATGCGCGCACTTTTCTGCGCCACCACCCTCGCGCTGATGCTCGCCGGCTGCTCCTGGCTTCCGACGTGGGTGCCGAACCCGAGCGTCTACAAGCTCGACGTCAATCAGGGCAATTACATCACCCAGGACCAGGTCGATCGGCTCAAGGTCGGCCAGACGCGCCAGCAAGTCCGCTCGGTTCTCGGCACGCCGATGCTCACCGATGCCTTCCACGCTAACCGCTGGGACTACCCCTACGAGTTCAACCGCCAGGGGCGAACCCTCGAACACCGGCAGTTGACGGTTTATTTCGTCGACGACAAGGTCGCGCGATGGGAAGGAGACGAAATGCCACCCTCGCCGGCCGAAGTCGCGCGCTCGGGCGGCGGCGATGCAGTGCTGGACAAGTCGTTGTCGACGGCGCCGAAGACCGGTGAAGAAAGCTGGCTGCAGATACTGCTGAGAAAGCTGGGTTGGTGGCAGTAGCGCCCGGGCCCGCAACGACGCGGGTGGCGATCGCCGGCAGCGGCGGGCGCATGGGGCAAGTGCTGATCGAAGCCGTGCTCGCGTCGCCCGACCTCACCCTCACCGGCGCGCTGGAAATTCCCGGAAGCGCGCTCGTCGGCCGCGACGTTGGCGAGCGCGTCGGTCGCACGGTCGGCGTGCCGGTAACTGCCGACATCTCGGCCGCGATCCGCAACGCCGACGTGATGATCGACTTTACCCGCCCGGAAGGGACGCTGGCCAATCTGGCTGCCTGCGCCGCGGCCAAGGTCGGCGCCGTCGTGGGCACCACCGGTCTCTCCGACGGCGACAAGGAAAAATTGCGGCAGCTCGCGCGAGCGATTCCCATCGTCGTTGCTCCCAACATGAGCGTGGGCGTCAACGTGCTGTTCAAGCTGGTCGAAGTCGCCGCGCAAAGGCTGGGCGACGACTACGATATCGAGATCGTGGAAATGCATCATCGGCACAAGGTCGATGCTCCGTCGGGCACGGCGCTCAAGCTCGGCGAAGCCGCGGCGACGGCGCTCGGGCGCGATCTCAAGTCGGCGGGCGTCTACGCTCGCAAAGGCGTCACCGGGGAGCGCCCCGCGCGCGCGATCGGCTTCGCGACCGTGCGCGGCGGCGACGTCGTCGGCGAACACACGGTCATTTTCGCCGGCGACGGCGAGCGCATCGAACTCACTCATCGCGCGGGATCGCGCATGAATTTCGCGCAGGGCGCGTTGCGCGCCGCGCGCTTTGTCGCGCTCAAGCGCACTGCCGGCGAACCGCGCATGTACGACATGCAGGATGTGCTGGGGCTGCGTTGAGCGCCCTGGCCTAAAGCGCGCACGAATGCCGGGGGCCCATCCCTTCGACTTGAGCGGCCGGCGTGCGCTCATCACCGGCTCGGGCGGCGGCCTCGGCTTCGCTATCGCGAGGGGCCTGGCACGCGCCGGCGCCGAGGTGGTGCTGAACGGACGCAATCGCGACAAGCTGGACGCCGCGCAGCGGTCGCTCAGCGGCGAGGCGCTGAACGCTCATGCAGTGTCTTTCGACGTCACCGACGCTTCCGCCGTTGGCGAGGCGATCGCCGACATCGAGCAGCGGATCGGGCCGCTCGATGTCGTGGTCAACAATGCGGCGGTGAACCGGCGGCTGCCGCTGGCCGAGGTCAGCGATGCGCAATGGCGCGAGCTGATGGCGGCCAACCTCGACGCGCCGTTCTTCGTCTCACGCGCCGTGATTCCCGGGATGAAGGCGCGCCGTCGCGGCAAGATCGTCAACATTTGCTCGCTGGCGAGCGACATTGGCCGCCCCAACATCGTCCCCTACGCCACGAGCAAGGGCGGATTGAAGATGCTGACACGCGCGCTGGCGGTCGAGCTCGCACCGCATAACGTCCAGGTGAATGGCATCGCGCCGGGTTTCTTCAAGACCGACATGAACGCGCCGCTGATCGCGGACGCGGAATTCTCCGCCTGGGTCGCCCGGCGCACACCGGCAGGACGGTGGGGCGAGCCGCCCGAAATCGCGGGCGCCGCCGTCTTTCTTGCGTCGGGCGCAGCGGACTACGTGACCGGACATATCGTGTATGTCGATGGTGGCTTCAGCGCGGCTTATTAGCGGCGCGCCTCCGGGCGGGGGCCGCAGCGCGAAGCATGGCGGTCGACTGGGAATTGCGAGTCGACGCTCGAGGGCGGCACGCGACGCGGCATAGCCAAAGCGGTGACCGAGGCCGTCGACGCTCACCGATTAATATTTTCGTCGCCATTACCAGGAGGCCGAGTTCCGCGTGAGCCGCTGCGATGGCAAGGGTCCGGCGACTGCGGTATAATTCGACGCTTCCGAAAGCGGGGAAGCCACGACTGGCCTCCCCGCTTCTCACATCTAACGTCCGTTTCGAGGAAATACGCCGTGTCTGCCGCCCACGTCCCCGCGATCCTCGCGCTCGCTGACGGGACCGTGTTCCGCGGGCGGGCCATCGGCGCGGAGTCCGCGAGCGCCGGGGAGGTGGTGTTCAACACCGCCATGACCGGCTACCAGGAAATTCTCACCGACCCGTCGTACGCCGGGCAGATCGTCACCCTGACCTATCCGCACATCGGCAACACCGGCGTCAATCCGGAGGACGTCGAATCGAAGCGCATATACGCCGCCGGATTGGTGATCCGCGATCTGCCGGCGGTGGCGTCGAGCTGGCGCAAGATGCTCGATCTTTCGTCGTATCTGCGCGAAGCGGGCATTGCCGGCATCGCCGACATCGACACCCGACAATTGACGCGCATGCTGCGCGAGAAGGGCGCGCAAAACGGCTGCCTGATCACAGGAGTCGGCGACGCGGAGGCCAGGCGCGGCATCGACATCGCGCGCGCCGCGCCTTCGATGGCCGGGCTCGATCTAGCCAAAGACGTCAGTTGCAACAAGGCCTACGACTGGAGCGGAAGCACCTGGGCGCTGGGCGTGGGCTACCGTGCCGCGGGGTCGGCGCGCTTTCACGTGGTCGCCTACGATTTCGGCATCAAGCACAACATCCTGCGCATGCTCGCCGAGCGGGGGTGCCGGATCACCGTCGTCCCGGCGAAGACAACGGCAGTCGATGCGATCGCGCTCGAGCCCGATGGCGTGTTCCTGTCCAACGGGCCGGGCGATCCCGAGCCGTGCGCGTACGCGATCGAGGCGGTTCGCGCCTTGCTCGACGCCGGCATGCCCACGTTCGGCATCTGCCTTGGTCACCAGCTGCTCGGCCTTGCCACCGGCGCAACGACGGTGAAGATGAAGTTCGGCCACCACGGCGCGAATCATCCGGTGCTCGACAAGGACACCGGACAGGTTCTGATCACCAGCCAGAATCACGGCTTCGCCGTCGACATGTCGACGCTCGCGCCGAATGTGCGCGTGACGCACGTCTCGCTGTTCGACGGGAGCCTGCAGGGGATCGCGCTCACTGACAAGCCGGCATTCAGCTTCCAGGGGCACCCCGAAGCGAGCCCGGGCCCGCATGATCTCGCGTATCTGTTCGATCGCTTCACCGCAATGATGGAGCACCCGGCGCCCGTGGCGGTGAACGCGTGAGCGCGATCGAGCTCTACGGCGCCCGCGGTTGGGGCTCGACGGTAATCGAGGCGCTGCTCGAGCGAGCGGGCGCCGAGTTCGTCTACCGCGAGGTAGACCCGTCGAAGCCGGGGCCTGCGACCGATGCGCTGAAGGCCGCCAACCCGCTGGCGCAGATTCCGACGCTCAAGCTGTCCGACGGCACGGTCATGACCGAGAGCGCGGCGATGATCATTGCGCTCGATGATCTGTTTCCCGCAGCGCGCCTCGTTCCGCCCTCGGGCGACTCGAGGCGTCCCGTCGTTCTGCGCTGGATCGTGTTCATCGCGGGCAACATGTATCCGGCGATCAGCGTCGGCGATTACCCGGAGCGATGGGTGAAGAGCAAAGACGCGCGCGCCGAGCTCAAGGACGGTGCGGTCGCGCGCCTGAAGGATTACTGGACCCTGCTCGAGCAGTCGCTGCAGCCGGCGCCGTATCTGGCGGGGAGCGAAATGACTGCGCTCGACGTCTATGCCGCGATGCTGTCGCGTTGGCGACCGGGGCGTGCTTGGGTCGACGAGCATTGCGCGCGCGTTGCGGGTGCGCTGGCTCTCGCGGAGCAGGATCCGGTCGTCGCCCGGGTCTGGGCAAAGAACTTCAAGCGCTAACAGGCCGTGCCCAAACGCACCGACATCGAATCGATCCTGATCATCGGCGCCGGACCGATCATCATCGGCCAGGCATGCGAGTTCGACTATTCGGGCGCGCAGGCGTGCAAGGCGCTGCGCGAGGAGGGCTACCGGGTCATCCTGGTCAACTCCAATCCGGCGACGATCATGACCGATCCGGAAATGGCCGATGCGACCTATATCGAGCCGATCACTTGGCCGATGGTCGCCAAGATCATCGAGCGCGAGCGCCCCGACGCGCTGCTGCCGACCATGGGCGGTCAGACTGCGCTCAACTGCGCACTCGACCTGGCGCGCGAAGGGGTGTTGACCAGGTTCGACGTCGAGCTGATCGGCGCCTCCAAGAAGGCCATCGACAAGGCCGAGGACCGCGAGAAATTCAAGGCGGCGATGACCCGCATCGGGCTCGGCTCGGCACGCTCCGGCATCGCGCACGATCTCGAGCAGGCGCTCGAAGTGCAGGCCGACATCGGATTTCCGGCGGTGATTCGTCCCTCGTTCACCCTCGGCGGGACCGGCGGCGGCATCGCCTATAACAAGGATGAGTTCGTCGAGATGTGCAAGCGTGGACTCGATTCGTCGCCCACGCGCGAGCTGTTGATCGAGGAGTCGCTGCTCGGCTGGAAAGAGTTCGAGATGGAGGTGGTGCGAGACAGGAAGGACAACTGCATCATCGTCTGCTCGATCGAGAATCTGGATCCGATGGGCGTCCATACCGGCGACTCGATCACCATCGCGCCGGCTCAA
>JALZAN010000061.1 GCA_030948365.1 Pseudomonadota bacterium | reverse complement strand
GACCATCCTCAGCCCGTCGAAGATGACCGAGGACGAGATCGACGAGCGCCGGGAAGCTTATGCCCGCTTCACCGACGGCGAAGACGCCCAGAACTACCGGCTCGAATTCCGCAGCGCCGGAACCCCCAACGCGCTCGCCCTCCCGGGAGGCACCATCATCGTCACCGATGAAATGGTGCACGAGACCGCCAACGAGGCCGAGTTTCTCGCCGTTGTCGCCCACGAAGTTGGCCACGTCCAGGAACACCATGCGATGCGACTCGTACTGCAGGATTCGGGGCTGGCGGTGCTGATGACGGCGCTGGCCGGCGACGCGGTCGGCACGACACTCCTTGCCGCGGCATTGCCCGCGGTGCTGCTCAGAACGCGCTATTCGAGGCAGTTCGAGTCCGAGGCCGACACCTACGCATTCGCGATGCTCAAGCGGCGCGGCCAGTCGCCGCAGGCCTTCGCCGATCTCCTTCGCCGCCTGCGCCTGCACGGGCGCGCGAAGGAAGATCCGGATTCGCTGCTGCAATACTTGAGCACCCATCCGGCGACCGAGGACAGGATCCAGCGCGCGGAGGGGCGGCGCTAGGCATGTCGCGCGCAGCGGATGCATGATCGCCGCCGCCCGACGACCGGCCCGATAACTCGCGCTTTGGCTGCGGCGCCTCGGCGCCACGACCGCACCCGAAAATATGCGATTAGATCGCTAACACCATGACCCATGACCTCGTTTCGTTGCTGGGCCAATACGGACTCGCGATTGTTTTCGGCAATGTGCTCGTCGAGCAGCTCGGCTTGCCGGTTCCCGCGATTCCCACACTGGTGGTCGCCGGCGCGCTTGCCGCCGAGGGCCGGCTGTCGCTGGCATGGCTGTTCGTGGCCGCGATGCTGGCGTGCTCGATCGCCGATATCGCCTGGTACATGGCGGGCCGCCGCTTCGGCAACGGCGTGATGAAGCTGCTTTGCCGGATTTCGCTGACGCCGGACTCGTGCGTGAGCGAAACGCAATCGCGGTTCGAGCGATGGGGCGTCAATGCGCTGGTGATCGCGAAGTTCGTCCCGGGCCTGGCGACGATCGCTCCGCCTCTTGCGGGCGCGACGCGAATCGGCTGGCCGCGCTTCCTGTTCTTCAACACCATCGGCGCCGCGCTCTGGGTCGGTGCCGGTCTCGGCGGTGGAATGCTCATTGGGTCGAAGCTGGAGGAGCTTCTGACGCGCATGGACGAGATCGGTTCGACCGCCGTGGTCGTGATCGTCGCGCTGCTGGCGGCGTACATCGCTTTCAAGTGGTGGGAGCGGCGGCGCTTTTTCACCATGCTGCGCATGGCTCGCATCAGCGTCGACGAGCTATACCGACTCATCGATGCCGGCGCCGAGCCGCTGATCGTCGATGTCCGATCGCCGATCGCGCGCGCGCTCGAGCCGCGCAAGATTCCCGGAGCGCTTCACGTGCCCATGCATGCCGTCGACCATCACGTCCGGGATTTGCCGCGCGACCGCGAGATCATCCTCTACTGCTCGTGTCCGAACGAAGCATCCGCGGCGCAGGTCGCCAAGCTGCTGATGAATAACGGCTTCGAAAAGGTGCGCCCGCTTCACGGAGGTCTCGACGCGTGGATTGCCGCCGGCTACGAAGTCGAAGAGCTCAGCGCCGCAGACGTTACCGCCATCGTTTCCGTGCCGCCAAAGAATGGTGCGCAGCGCAACGCCTGAGCCTCGGCCGCGATTCGACGAGGGCTCGCGTCCGGCGAACCTTTTTTCGGACTTGGGTTCTCAAATCTTGAGCACACGGCGAGCGTCCGCGAAAACGGTACACTCGCTCCGACACCGTCCGCCGGGAGCATCGCCATGCACAAACTGTTGACCCTTGGACTCGCCACGGTTGTTCTGGCTCTTCCAGTCGCGGCGTCCGCGCAGGAGGCCTACACGACGCGCAGCGTCAACGTTCGCGGCGGTCCCGATACAAGCTATCCGCCGGTGGCGGTATTGCCGCCGGGCGCCCCGGTCGAGGTCATGGGTTGCCTGGACGATTGGAGCTGGTGCGATGTCGTGTTCGGATACGACCGCGGCTGGGTCTATGCGCCGTACCTGAACTACGTCTACCAGGGCCGGCGCGTCCCCTTCTACTCCTACGCGCCGAGCTTCGGCATTCCCATCGTCACCTTTTCGCTCGGCCCGTACTGGGATCGCTACTACCGCGGACGATCTTTCTATGGCCGGCGCGATTACTGGGACCGCAACGAACCGCGGCATTTCCGGCCGCCGGGTCCGGCGCCGCGAGCGAGCGTGCCGCCGTTCCGGGAGCGCAGCGAGTTCCGGGAAGACCGGGGGTCGTCAGGCTCGTCCGGGTATACGGGAAACCGGGGAGCCCCATCGGCCAACGACTATCGCTCCAATCGCGGCTACGCGGGCGACAATCGGCCAGCGCGTGACGCGGGCGTCCCCCGCGATCGTCCGACGGCCCCGGTCGCCCCGCGTGCCGGGCCCGCGCCCGCTCCCAATCCGGCGCCTCAGGAAATGCGTCGGCCGAGCCCCAACGCAGCGGCGGGTCCTCCGCCCGGGGTGCGCGGCGGGCGCGGGGAGCCGAGTCCGGCACCCGAGGGCAACAAGGGGCGCGGCAAGGACCACGAAGGCGGCAATGAGGATCGCCGCTAGCTTCGAGGACAGCTCCGCGGTTCGAACCGGGTCGAAGCCGGCTGATTTGCAGTTCACGGCTGGCGTTCGTTGACCGCGGATTGAACAGAAGTGCCCTACAGACCAGCGATAGGATCAACGGACCGCTCTCCCTGTGCTTTCGCACGTCGATGGCGGACCCGCCGGCCACAGGTCAAAGCGCGGGCTCGCTCCGTTGGCGACCACAAGATCGTAAACTTGGCGATTCGATGACAGCCCAAACCCACGTTGCCCTGACCGGCGTCGACTGCCACGCGCACGTCATGCGGCGCGACGCGCCGCTCGCGGCCGATCGGCACTCGGCGCCGAAGCGCGACTGTACCGTCGAAGAATATTTGGGCGTTCTCGACGCGAACGCGATCTCCCACGGCGTGCTCACCGCGCCGAGCTTCTACGGCACCGATAATTCGCTGCTGCTCGACGCGCTAGATCGCGCTGCCGGCCGCCTGCGCGGCACCGTCATCGTCGCGCCCGGTATCGAGCGCGAAGCGCTGGAGGCGATGGACGCGCGCGGCGCCGTCGGCATCCGTCTCAACTGGTTCCGGCGCTCGCCGCTTCCCGACGTCGCGTCGGCGGAATATCGGCGGCTCTTCGAGCTGGTGCGCGATCTCGATTGGCAGGTCGAGATTTACCTCGAAGGACCGCGCCTCGCGAGCGTGCTGCCGCGCGTTCGAGAATGCGGGGTGCGCGTCGTGGTCGACCATTTCGGCAGTCCCGATCCGGCGCTCGGGGTCGAGTGCGCGGGTTTCCGGGAGGTTCTAAGCGCGGTGCGCGCCGGCGACACCTGGGTCAAGCTGTCCGCGCCGTATCGCCAGGGCCGCGAGGACGGCGGCGGCGTCCAGCGTTACGTCGATGCGTTGCTCGATGCGGGCGGGCCGCCTCAGCTGGTGTGGGCGAGCGACTGGCCCTTCGTATCGCACGAGGACCGGATCACCTATCGCCGTTGCGTCGATTGGCTGGACGAATGGGTACACGACGAGAGCGCAAGACGTGCGATTCTGAGTGAGACGCCGGTGCATTTGTTTGGATTCGATCGCGCGCTGCGCACGCCGGCCGCGGTGTGGGCATAGGAGGAAGCCTCATGAAATTCACGCGCATGGTCGCGACGGCTGCGTTGCTTCTCGCGACGTCGCCAGCGTTCGCCGAACCCATCAAGCTCATCGTTCCCACGGCACCGGGCGGGGGCACCGACGGCTTCTTTCGCATCCTGGCCAAGGAAGTCCAGCCCTACCTGAAGGATCCGATCGTCGTCGTCAACGTTCCCGGCGCCGGCGGAACCATCGGCGTCGCACAGCTCGTGCATTCGCCTCCCGATGGCCAGACGCTGGCTGCGGTCTGGCTCGGGCCGGTGACGGTCTCGCCGCACACGATGAAAGTCCCGTACACGCCGACCGACTACATTCCGGTGATTCAACTTACCAGCGCTCCGTACGTGTTCTGCGTGCATCCCGATTTTCCGGCAAGCGAGGGTAAGAGCTTCATCGAAGCGTTGCGCAAAGACCCGGACAAATACACCTACGGCGACGACGGCGCGGGCGGCCCCGGGCAGCTTGCGGCCGAGCGCATATTTCGCGCCATGAAAGTCAAGGCGCGCGACATTCCGTTCAAGGGCGCGGGCGAGACGGTGACCGCATTTCTCGGCGGCCACATCGACATCTATGTTGGATCGGTGCCGCCGGTGCTGCAGCACGCGCAGGCAGGCAAGGCAAAGTGCGTGTTGTTGAGCTCGGCCGACCCGGTCGCGTCGTTGCCCTCAGCGACGGGCCTGCGCGATCTAGGCATCGCCGACGAGGAAACCATCCTGTGGCGCGCGGTGCTCGCGCCCAAGGGAACGCCGCCTGCGAAGATCGTCGAGCTCGAGGCCGCGTTCGAAAAAGGCGGGAACTCGGCAGCCACCCGCAAGTTTCTCGACGACGCCGGCGAGCAGTTGCTGATCCGAAAGGGTGCGGCGCTGCGGCAATACATCGATCGTGAGTATGCGGCGCTGGGCGCGCTGGTCAAGGCGCTGAATCTATCGCCGCAGTAGCCGCCAGCTTCCTCTTTGCGTGCCGCACCGATCGCGCCGCGACGATAGCCTGAAATCGCAGGATCGGTAATAACGCCCCTCATTGCTTGCGGCGCCGATCAGATTCAGGCCCACTCCTCGATCGACGGGACGCGAACGCGCTCGATCTGCGGCAGATCAAAGCCGAAATGCTCGGCGACGAGCGCCCGCAGCGCTGCGCGGTCGGCGAGCTGCGAGTCCTGCGCAACGCCGTCGCGCCAGACCGTGACATCGCGGTTCATCACCGTCACGCGTCCGCCGGCGATGAGCGCGCGCATCAGGATCCGATTGACGAAAGCCGACGCCGGATGCGTCGCGATGTAATGGTTGGCCAGCTCGAAATCGATGGGTTGATCCTCTTCCAGCGTCGAGGCCCACGCATCGATCGTCTCGCCTCCGCTCTTAGCCCGCAACCACCAGAATCCTTCATCGCGAGCCATCCAGTGCGTCGCGTCATCGGCGTGTGTCGTCTCGCCGTCGAGCAGCGGAACCGGGAACGGCGGCGCGAGCGAGCCGAAGCCCGCGTCGACCACGAAGATGCCTTCGTCCAGCGGCACGGTAAGGAACATGTGGGTGCGAGGCGAAGCCGAGCGCGGCGACGCCATGGTCACGCGCGCAGAGTGCCGCGAAGGACGGAATCCCAGGCGCTCGAGGACGGCAGCAAGCAGTGTGGCATGCTCGAAACAATAGCCGCCGCGATGCGCACGCACGAGCTTGGCCTGGAGACTCTCGAGGTCCAGGCGCACCGGGCGGCCGAGGAGCACGTCGAGATTCTCGAACGGGATCGACCTCATGTGAGCGGGGACAAGGCGCGAGAGCGTATCGAGCCCAACGCGCGTCGTACCATCCCAGCCGATACGCTCGAAGTAGGCGTCGAGGTCGAGCGCGGACGTGTCACAACTTCGCTCCGCGGGCAGGGTTGCCGCGTCAGCCATTGACCGCGATGTCAGAGGCGGCTCGCTTGCGCGGGCGAAACCTGTGAATGGCGCCACGACGCGACACGGACGGGAACCGCTGCAGCAGCGGTGCCGGATCGACCACGCGGCCCGAGACGTCGATCGCGGCACGCGACTCATTGCCGATCAGGTAGCTGACGAGCTTCATGGGCCCACGATATTACTGCAGCCGGAAGCGCGGTTGGAAATAGAATGGCGCATGGTGGAATTCCGCATTGCCGGCTGGCTCCGGGTCCGCGAAGAGATGTCGATAGCGTTCGCTGACGGTGAAATGCCGATGCGACCGATGCCAAACCGCATGTCCAACGCGTTCGGCCTCGAATGAGTCCGCGGAGCACGCGTGGATTCGATGTCGCGGTCATCGGCGGTGGCGTCATCGGTTCGAGCGTGGCGTACTTCCTGCTCAGGGAAGCGCCGTCGCTTTCGGTTTGCGTGATCGAGCCCGACCCAAGCTACGAGTTCGCATCCACGCTGCGCGCATCGGGCGGTTGCCGGGTCCAGTTCACTTGCCCCGAGAACATCGCGATGTCGCTCTACAGCATCGCCTTCATCAAGGCGTTCGAGCAAGTGATGGCATCCAACGGCCGGCCGGCGCCGGTCGGCTGGGTCGAGGGCGGCTATCTTTTCATCGTTCCGCCGAGCCAGGTCCGGAACCTCGAACGCAACGTCGGCACTCAACGCGCCCTCGGCTGCGACGTCGACTTGCTCACGCGCAAAGAGCTGAGGAACAGGTTTCCGTCGATGTACGTCCACGATCTCGGCGCGGGCGCGCATACGCCGCACGACGGATGGTGCGATCCGAACGGACTGTTGTGGGGCTTTCGCCGCAAAGCGGTCGAGCTGGGTGCTGTCTACCTGAAGGATCGCGTGGTCGAGGCCGAGATGGCGCCTGCGAGCGCTCGAGCGGTGGTCCTCGATCTGGGCGGCCGCGTCACGGCCGACGCCTTCGTCAACGCAGGCGGCGCCTGGTCGGGCGTCATCGCCTCGAAGTTCGGCATGACGCTTCCGGTCACGCCCATGCGCCGCTTCGAGCACTACTTTACCGCCGGATCGCCGATCGAGCGCCTGCCCTACGTCAAGGATGTGGCGCGCCTCGCCTTTCGCTCCGAGGGCAAGGGCTTTTCGGGAGGCCTGGTCGACGGCGACGAGCGGCGCGGCTTTAATTTCGATGTCGATCACGAGTACTTCGAGCGCGTGGTCTGGCCCGCCGTTGCACACCGCTTTCCCGCCTTCGAAGCGGCCAAGTGTCACCGCACCTGGTCCGGACTCTACGAGCAGAACGAGCTGGACGGAAACCCGGTCATCGGACGCTGGAATCGCGCACCGAATCTCTATACCGTCGCCGGATTTTCCGGCCACGGCATGATGCACGCCCCGGCCGCGGGACGCGCGATCGCCGAGCTGGTCGTTCACCGGGAATACCGGTCGCTTGATCTCAGCCGCTTCGGCTACGAGCGCGTCGAGGCCAACGCGCCCTACCCGGAGCGAGGTATTCTTTGAACCGAGCGCACATCGCCCATCCGCTGGCGACGCCACGGCAGGGCGACCCGTGCCTTCCTTTTTGACGTCGCCACGGTAATAATGCGTCGCTCGAATAAGCGCGCGATGTACCAACAGCGGGGAGGAGATCATGAACACATTCGCATCGTTGAAAAACGCCATGACGACGATTGCGCTGGCATCGCTCGTCGGCGGCGCGCCGTCGTTCGCGGCGACATTCGTCTATGTCTCGAACGCCGAGGACGGCGATATCGGCGTGTATCGGTTGACGGACTCGGGCGAATTGCAGCTCAGCGCGCGAGTGAAGGCGGCGCCGGTCGTCATGCCGATGGCCGTCAGCCCCGACCGCCGCTTTCTGTATGCGGCGTCGAGGTCCAAGCCGTTCTCGGTGCACGCGTATTCAATCGACCGCAACTCGGGCGCGCTGACGCTGCTGGCCACCTCGCCATTGGCGGACAGCTTCCCGTACATTTCGCTCGATCGTACCGGCCGCTTCCTGTTCGGCGCGTCGTATGGCGGACATGTGATCAGCGTCAATGCCGTCGGCAGCGACGGGCGCGTGGCCGCCGAGCCGCTGCAGGTCATCCCGGTTGGACGAAACGCGCACTCCATCCGCATCGACGAAAGCAACAAGTTCGTCTACGTGCCCGCGCTGGGAAGCGATCAGATCTTCCAGTTCACCTTCGACGCGAAGACCGGCAAGCTCGCATCGAACACGCCGGCGGTGCACCAGCTCAAGGAGCTGACCGGTCCGCGCCATTTCGTGATCTCCGGCGACAACCGGTTCCTGTACGTGTTGGGCGAAATGGTGGGCACGGTTACCACCTTCTCGATCGACGGCACGACCGGCCTCCTGACTCCGGTGGGCTCCGTTTCCGCACTGGCACCGGATACCAAGCTGGGGCCCGGCATGCCGCGCGTCCCCGTGGGGGGACCCAATGCACCGTCACCGCGCAACACCGACAACGATATCTGGGCGGCGGATCTCCACCTGACGCCGAACGGCAAGTTCCTCTATGTTTCGGAGCGCACCGGCGACACGCTGAACGCGCTTCAAGTCGACGGAGCAAGCGGCAAGCTGACCTACGTCGCGAGCGTGCGTACCGAACGCCAGCCGCGCGGATTTTCGATCGATCCCAAGGGCAGGTATCTGGTGGCGACCGGGGAGAAGTCGGACACGATTTCGGTTTACTCGATCGATAAGGCGAGTGGCGCGCTGAAGCCCCTCGGCAAGTATCCGACCGGAAAGGGCACCAACTGGGTGGAGATCGTGAGCTTTGACTAAAGCGAAATCCACGCAACACAAGGAGGAGACGATGAGAAATTCTGCGCAATGGACACGGCGCCAATGGCTTGGCGCGGGACTCGGCAGCGCTGCGGTCGCGGCGCTGCCGATCCGGGCTCGCGCGGCGACCACGCTGCGTTGGGCGACGGTGCTGGCGACCAACCATCCGTCGGTCGCGATGATGGAGCGCGTGGCCAAGCAGGTGCGCGAGGAGACCGGCGGCGCGCTGGATATCCAGACATTTCCGGCGGGACAGCTCGGCTCGTCGCGCGACGTCATCGAGTCGGCATCGTCGGGGGCGATCCAGATCGTCGACGAGGGCGCGGCGCAATTCGGCCAATTCGTGCCGCAACTCTCCATCCTCGAAGCGCCCTACATCTGGCGCGATCCGCAGCACGTGCGGCGCGTATTGACCTCGCCGCTGATGGAAGAGATGAACGCGATGCTGGTGGCCAAGCGTTCGATGCGCGTCATCGGGTCGACGTACTACGGCAAGCGGCACGTAACGTCGGGCACCAAGCCGATCAACAGCGTCGACGACATGAAGGGATTCAAGCTGCGCATTCCCGAGGTCGATACCTTTCGCGCCATGGCCGAGGCGTGGGGCGCACGGCCGACACCGCTCAACATCGGTGAGCTCTATCTGGCGTTGAGCCAGGGCGCGGTCGACGGCCAGGAGAATCCGCTGCCGACCATCCAGAGCAACAAGTTCTTCGAGGTGCAGAAGTATCTGGTGCTTACCGGGCACATCATCACGCCGCGCCTGATCGTGGTGAACGAAGCCGCCTGGCAGGCGCTCGACGCGAAGGGAAAACAGTCGCTCCAGTCGGCGATCGCGACCCACGGACTAGCCCAGGACAACGAAATAGTCGCCCAGGAAGGCAAGCTCGTCGACACGTTCAAGGCCGGGGGCATGACGGTGATCCAGCCCAATCTGGAAAGCTTCAGCAAGCCCGTCCTCGCCGCGCTTCCGCCCAAGTTCGAATCGAAGTGGGGCAAGGGGCTCTGGGAGCGCATCGCGGCCGCCTGATCGCGAGAGCGATACCATCCGCAGGTCGCGGCGCCGCCGCCACCTGTGCATCCTGGCAATGTCCAGAACGCCGACCCATAGGTATCGCGATGTTCGACGCGCGCTCGTCGGCGCATTCGACACCGCGGCGCTCTTCGTCTGCTGCGCTCTGGTGGCCGCGCTGCTCGGTTGCGTGGCGGTGGGCGCGATCACGCGCACGCTCGGCGACCCGCTGATCTGGACCGACGAGCTGTCGCGCTTCCTGATGGTATGGCTGGCGGTGTTCGGCTGGGTCGTCGCTAGCCGGAAGCGCATCCACGTGCGCATCCGGTTCTTTCAGGATCGCTTGCCTGCGCGGGGGCATCGGGCGACCGAAGTCGCGATCCAGTCGGCGATGACGCTGTTCGGCGGGCTCAGTGCCGCCTACAGCGTGGGCCTGATCGGCAAGAACCACGATCTCCAAGCGACGACTCTGCCTATCTCCATGGCGTGGATGTACATGCCGATGGTGCTGGGCGGCGCGATTACCGCATTGCAGGGTGCTAGCGAAATCGTCGGCACGCTGCGGCGGCGGACGCAGTCGCGCCCGCCCGGCGACGAAGAGGCGACCGTCGAATGATCCACCTGATGCTGGAGATCGTCGCGGTTTGGCTCGTCGCCATCCTCATGGGCATGCCGCTGTTCGCGTCGATGGGGCTGGCCGCGTTTGCTTTCGTCGTTTTCGGCGGCTTGTCGCCGTCGATCGTGCCGCAGAAGATGGCCCAGGCGATGAACTCTTTTCCGCTCGTCGCCGCGCCGCTGTTCGTACTCATGGGCAATCTGCTCGGCGCGGCCAAGCTCACCGACCGCATCGTCCGCTTCGCGACCTCGCTGGTTGGCGCGCTGCGCGGCGGCTACGCCCACGCCAGCATTCTGTCGAGCATGATCTTCGCCGGCATGGTGGGCTCCGCCGTCGCCGACGCGGCGGGAACGGGCGCGGTCGAAGTCCGGGCGATGAAAAAAGCCGGTTATCGTCCGGAGACCGCCGCCGCGATCAGCGCGGCCGCGGCGACCATCGGCC
>JALZAN010000060.1 GCA_030948365.1 Pseudomonadota bacterium | reverse complement strand
GCCATGGCCAGCTTGAACAGGCGGTCGTCGTGCAGGCCGAGCGCTTCCAGGACTTCATAGCAGGTTTCGCGCATGAGCTTGGCGCGTGGATCGTAGTTCTTGTAGACGCGATGGCCGAAGCCCATCAGCTTGACGCCCGAATCCTTGTCCTTGGCGCGCTTGACAAAGTCGCCGATCTTGGACACGTCGCCGATTTCCTCGAGCATGTTCAGCGCCGCCTCGTTGGCGCCGCCGTGCGCCGGGCCCCAGAGGCAGGCGATGCCGGCGGCGATGCAGGCGAACGGGTTGGCGCCCGACGACCCGGCAAGGCGCACCGTCGACGTCGATGCGTTCTGCTCGTGATCGGCATGAAGGATGAAGATGCGGTCCAGCGCGCGGACCAGCACATCGTTGACCTTGTAGTCCTCGCACGGGACCGAGAACATCATGCGCATGAAATTCGCGGTATAGGCGAGCTCGTTGCGCGGATACACGAACGGCTGCCCCATCGTGTACTTGTAGCACATGGCGACCAGCGTCGGCAGCTTGGCGATCAGCCGGATCGCCGACACCTCGCGATGATGCGCGTCGGTGATATCGAGCGAGTCGTGGTAGAACGCTGACAAGGACCCGACCACCCCGACCAGCATCGCCATCGGGTGCGAATCGCGCCGGAAGCCGCGGAAGAACTGGCTCATCTGCTCGTGGACCATGGTGTGGTTGGTGACCATGGTCACGAACTCGGACTTCTGCGTCGTGTTCGGCAGCTCGCCCTTGAGCAGAAGGTAGCAGGTCTCGAGAAAATCGCAGCCGACCGCAAGCTGCTCTATCGGATAGCCGCGATAGAGCAGCTCGCCCTTGTCGCCATCGATATAGGTGATCGACGAGGTGCATGCCGCGGTCGACATGAAGCCCGGGTCGTAGGTGAAGTGGCCGGTCTTGGCGTAGAGCGGCCGGATGTCGACCACGGCGGGACCGATGGTTCCCGGCAAGATGGGGAAACTGATCGTAGGCGAGGCGTCACTGAAAGTCAGCGTGGCTTTCTTGTCCGTTTTGGCTGCGACGTCGCTCACGGTCAGGGTGGCGTTATTGTCGGTCATGGCTTCGATCTCCGGGCGGGCACTTGGTTTCGGGATGCGCATGATGCGCGTCGCATTCCCAGGTTCCTCACAACTCTAAGCAGTTCTAAGGCGCTCGAGCAGCGGCATCAACGCCGCGTCGGCTGGCTCTTGGCGGCCCGAAAGCATTTCCCACAAATCGTTATCGCTCAACTGAAGCATCGATTCCAGCGCCTCAAGCTCGGCATCGCTGATCCGGTCGCCGCGGCTGTCGAGGAAGCGGATCAGGATCAGATCGTTCTCGAGCATTCCGCGGCGACAGCGCCAGCGAAGGCGGTTCAGCGTCACTCGATCCATGTCTCTCGCCGCGCCGGGCTCACACCGCGCGCTTGACCATGATCTCGCGAATCTTCCCGATCGCCCGCGTCGGATTGAGCCCCTTCGGGCAGACATCGACGCAATTCATGATCGTATGACAGCGAAACAAGCGATACGGGTCCTCTAGGTTGTCGAGCCGTTCGTTCGCGGCGAGATCGCGCGAATCGGCGATGAAGCGATACGCCTGCAGCAATCCGGCCGGTCCCACGAACTTGTCCGGATTCCACCAGAACGAGGGACAGGCCGTCGAGCAGCACGCGCACAGGATGCATTCATAAAGTCCGTCGAGCTCCTCGCGGTCGGCGGGAGATTGCAGGCGCTCTTTTTCCGGCGGCGGCGTGTCGTTGACCAGATACGGCTTGATCGAATGGTATTGCTTGAAGAACTGGCTCATGTCGACGATCAGGTCGCGGATCACCGGCAATCCCGGCAGCGGCCGGAGCACCACGGGCTCCTTGAGCTCCTTCAGATTGGTGATGCAGGCGAGCCCATTCTTGCCGTTGATGTTCATCGCGTCGGAGCCGCACACGCCTTCGCGGCACGAGCGGCGAAACGACAAGGTGTCGTCCTGCGCCTTGATCCGGATGATCGCGTCGAGGAGCATCCGGTCGTGCACGTCGAGCGTCACCTCGTAGTCCTGCATGCGCGGCGCGCCATCCTTGTCCGGGTCGTAGCGGTAGATGCTGAACTTCATCGGGTGTGAGCAGGCCCTAGTAGGTTCGCGTCTTGGGTGGGAACGCGTCGACGCTCAATGGCTTCAGATTGACCGGCTTGTAGTCGAGCCGGTTGCCATCGCGATACCACAAGCTGTGCTTGAGCCAGGAGGCGTCGTCGCGCGCGGGATAATCGCTTCGCGCCTGCGCACCGCGGCTCTCGCGCCGGGCTTCGGCGGACACCACCGTCGCCTTGGCGGTCTCGATCAGGTTGTCGAGCTCCAACGCCTCGACCCGCGCGGTGTTGAAGGTCTTGCTTCGATCCTTGATCGAGATTCGCTGCACCCGCTCATCGAGCGCCGCGACCTTGGCCACGCCCTCGCTCAACAGCTGCTGATTACGGAACACGCCGCAGTGCGCCTGCATCGTTCGCCGCAAGTCCTGCGCCACCGAGGCCACCTGCTCGCCCGACGTCGCCGAGTCGAGTCGCGCCAGACGGGCGAGGGTCTTGTCGGCGGCGTTCGGCGGCAGCGGCTTGTGCGCGCGGCGCCCCAGTTGCTGATCGACGATGAAGTTGCCGGCGGCGCGGCCGAAGACCAGCAGATCGAGCAGCGAATTGGTGCCGAGACGGTTCGCGCCGTGCACCGAGACACAGGCGCACTCGCCGATCGCATAAAACCCGTCGACGGGCGTGTTCGGATCGCCGTCCCGGGGCACGACCACCTGGCCATGGACGTTGGTGGGGATGCCGCCCATCTGGTAATGAATCGTCGGCACGACCGGAATCGGTTCCTTGATCGGGTCGACGTTGGCAAACTTGATCGCGATCTCCCGTATTGACGGCAACCGCTTCATGATCACCTCGGGACCCAGGTGATCGAGCTTGAGCAGAACGTAATCCTTGTGCGGACCGCAGCCGCGCCCTTCCTTGATTTCCTGGTCCATCGAGCGCGACACGACATCGCGCGATGCGAGGTCCTTGAGGTTCGGCGCATAGCGCTCCATAAATCGCTCGCCGTCCGAGTTGAGCAGGATGCCTCCCTCGCCCCGTACGCCCTCGGTGATCAGCACGCCGGCGCCGGCCACCGCAGTCGGATGAAACTGCCAGAACTCCATGTCTTCCAGCGGAATGCCGGCGCGCGCCGCCATTCCCAGGCCGTCGCCGGTATTGATGAAGGCATTGGTGCTGTGGGCGAAAATGCGCCCCGCCCCGCCGGTCGCGAACAGCGTCGCCTTCGCCTGCAGGATCATCACTTCGCCGGTTTCCATCTCCAGCGCCGAAACGCCGAGGACGTCGCCGGCCGGGTCGCGAATCAGGTCGAGCGCCATCCACTCGACGAAGAACTGCGTTCGCGCGCGAACATTGCGCTGATAGAGCGTGTGCAGCATTGCGTGACCGGTGCGGTCGGCGGATGCGCACGAACGCTGGATCGACTTCTCGCCGAAGTTGGCCGAATGGCCGCCGAAAGGACGCTGATAGATCGTGCCGTCGGCATTGCGATCGAACGGCATGCCGTAATGCTCGAGCTCGTAGACGACCTGCGGCGCCATCTTGCACATGTACTCGATGGCGTCCTGGTCACCGAGCCAGTCGGAGCCCTTGACCGTGTCGTACATGTGCCACAGCCACGAATCCTCCGACATATTGCCGAGCGACGCGCCGATGCCTCCCTGCGCAGCGACGGTGTGAGAGCGCGTCGGAAACACCTTCGATAGCACCGCGACCGAGAGCCCCGCCTCCGAGAGCTGCAGCGATGCCCGCATGCCGGCGCCGCCGGCACCGACGACGATGGCGTCGAATTTTCGAACGGCGAGCGCGCTCACGGTTGCCTCATCGCTACCTCGCCGCCCAGAGAATCTGCGCCAGCCACGCGGCGTACACGATGAGCACCAGGAACGTCAGCACTTCCAGCGCCAGCCGCAATCCCGTCGGCTTGACGTAATCCATCCAGATGTCACGCACGCCGATCCACGCGTGCCAGAGCAGCGCGACGCCGAACAGCAGGGTGGCGATCCGGAATGCGCCGTTGGCGAACAGCGACTGCCACAGCGCATAGTCGAGGCCGCCGTTGTACAGCGCGACGCCGAGCATCCCGAGCGTGTAGAGCGCCATGACGACCGCGGTGACGCGCTGGACAAGCCAGTCCTTCCACCCGTAGTGGGCACCGATGGTCTGCCGCAGCGGACGCGTCACCACAGTCTCACCGCGATGAGAAGCGTCAGCAGCAGGCTCGCGCCCAGGACCGCGACGCTCGACTGGCGCGCAGGCCCCAAGTCGTCACCGATATGGAGGTCAATCAGGAGAAATCGGATCCCGGCAAAGAAATGATGGAGGTACGCCCACAGCAGACCGACGATGGCTAGCTTGCACAACGGATGCGCAAACATCGACTCGATCGATGCAAAGCCGTCCGCCGAGTCGAGACTGGTCTGGATGGCGAACAGCGCCAGCGGAATGCCCAACAGGAAGAGTGCTGCGCCGCTGACGCGGTGGAGGAAGGAAACGATGCCGGGCAGCGGCAGCCGTATGCGTACCAGATTGAGATAGACAGGTCGCCGCTTGACCACAGGAGGACCGTTATCGGGCATCGCCGAGGTACGACATGGTTTTTCTTCCGTTTTCCGACCTTGCCCGCAACGTCGAACAGGGCGGGAACGCGTGATCGCGCTGCACAAATTATACAGGGATTCGGCACTGCCTCGCCAGCGCCGGAGCCGGGACAAAAACACGCGGTCGCTTGCCGAAGACGCAACTTCGCTCCGGAATCGATCCCTTTGCTGCGAACTCAGTTCACGCCTGATCGGTATCTATTTCGACGCGCCGCAGCGGGGCTAACTGAGCTCATTGACGTAAGCGTGATGGCGCGTCGCACAGAGTCCTCGCCGCCACTCCACCGGCCGGTCGCCATAGGTCAGTGTCACGCGGTCGACGGACAAGAGCGGGTCGCCCGCCCTTACCCCGAGAATCGCCGCGCTTTGCGCGTCGGCGCTCACCGCGCGCAGCTTCTCCTGCGCCTTGAGCATGCGCACGCCGAACTGCGTTTCGAAAAAACTGTACATCGAGCCTCGATACGCCTCGGCCTTGGCGCGCGTAAGGCCCTTGAAAAGCGGCGCCGGAAGGACGATTTCGTCGAGGACGACCGGATGGCCGCCGTATTCCAGCACCCGCCGCAGCACCACCACCGCGTCGCCAAGCTTGAGCTCGAGCGAGCGCGCCACTTCGGCCGACGCCTTGCCCCGGCGTACGTCGATCAGCCGGCTCGCGGGGTACTCGTCACGACCGTCGTTGCGGCGCATGCGCAAGAATCGGATCAACGATGTCTTTTCCTCGGTGTGGGTCGAGACAAATGTTCCCTTGCCCTGGCGCCGAACGACCAGGCTCTGGGCGGCAAGCTCGTCGATCGCCTTGCGCACGGTCCCCTGCGAGACGCGGAAACGCTGGGCCAGCGCGGTTTCGCTGGGAATCGCTTCACCCGGCGGCCATTCGCCGTCGTCGAGGCTGGCGACGATGAGCGCCTTGATCTGCATGTAGAGCGGCTGGAACGACGGCGATTTGCTGCTCGCGGCGGTGCGCATGAAGATCTCCCGCGAGGAACCCGCTGCCCGAACGAGCTGGCAATTCCTCTAACTGTCTTATATCATATGTCTTATACAAGAGTAGATTGACACCCAGCCGCCCGCACCCGTAAGATGTTGGTGGGGCGCCGCCGGTGCAGCTTTTCCGGCCGACCGCCCCTCGCCCCGCACCCGCATCGATTACCTTGCCGCCAAGGAGCTCCAGATGAAAACCCCCGTCCGCGTGGCGGTGACCGGTGCCGCCGGCCAGATCGGTTACAGCCTACTGTTCCGCATCGCCAGCGGGGAGATGCTGGGTCCCGACCAGCCCATTTCGCTGCAGCTGCTGGAGCTGCCGATAGACAAGGCCCAGGCCGCGCTCAAGGGGGTGATGATGGAGCTGGAGGACTGCGCGTTTCCACTCCTCGCCGGCATGGCGGGTACCGGCGACGCCATGGTCGCGTTCAAGGACGCGCAAATCGCCATGCTCGTTGGCGCGCGCCCGCGCGGCCCCGGCATGGAACGCAAGGACCTGCTGCTCGAGAACGCCAAGATTTTTATCGAGCAGGGCAAGGCGCTCGACGCGGTGGCAAGCCGCGGTGTCAAGGTGCTGGTGGTCGGCAATCCGGCCAACACCAACGCTTACATCGCGATGAAATCAGCGCCGTCGCTGCCCAAGGAGAACTTCACCGCAATGCTGCGGCTGGATCACAATCGCGCGCTGTCGCAGCTTGCCGCAAAATCCGGCAAGCCGGTCGAATCCATCGAAAAGCTCATCGTCTGGGGCAATCATTCGCCGACGATGTATCCCGACTATCGGTTCGCCACGGTCGACGGACAGTCGCTGAAGGCACTCATTAACGACGAGGCGTGGAACCGCAATGTGTTCCTGCCGGCGGTGGGCAAGCGCGGCGCCGCGATCATCGAAGCGCGCGGGCTTTCGTCCGCGGCCTCGGCCGCCAACGCCGCCATCGGCCACATCCGCGACTGGATGCACGGCAGCAAGAGCAAGTGGGTGACGATGGGCGTGCCGTCGGACGGCAGCTACGGCATTCCGAAGGATGTGATGTACGGCGTGCCGGTCACCACCGCGGGCGGCGAGTACAGCCGCATCCGCGATCTCGAGATCGACGCTTTTTCGCGCGAAAAAATGGACGCGACGCTCAAGGAGCTCGAGGAAGAGCGCGCCGGCGTTGCATCGCTGCTCGGCTGATCGCACCGGATGGGCCTTCCCTCACCGGGCACGAAGTTTCGCGCGGCGGTCGCCGCCGAGAAGCCCTTGCAGGTGCCAGGCGCGATTTGCGCGTACCACGCCATCCTCGCCGAGAAATCCGGCTACCGCGCGTTCTATCTCTCCGGCGGCGGCGTCGCCGCGGGGTCGCTCGGCGTCCCCGATCTGGGCATCTCCGGTCTCGACGACGTGCTCACCGACGTCCGCCGGATCACCGACGCGAGCACGCTGCCTCTGCTGGTCGACGTCGACACCGGCTTCGGCGCATCGGCATTCAACGTCGCGCGTACGGTCAAGGCGCTGATCAAGTTCGGCGCCGCGGCGATGCACATCGAGGATCAGGTCGGCGCCAAGCGTTGCGGCCATCGGCCAAACAAGGAGCTGGTTTCCACCGAAGAGATGGTCGATCGCATCAAGGCCGCGGTCGACGCCAAGACCGACCCCGGCTTCGTCGTCATGGCGCGCACCGATGCGCTCTCGGTCGAAGGGCTTTCCGCGGCGATCGATCGGGCGTCGGCGTACGTGGCAGCGGGCGCGGACATGATCTTCCCGGAGGCGATGACCGAGCTGTCGATGTACCGCCGTTTTGTCGACGCGGTGAAAGTGCCGGTGCTGGCCAACATCACCGAATTCGGCTCGACGCCGCTCTATACGACCGACGAGCTCAGGAGCGCCGGGGTGGCCATCGCGCTCTATCCGTTGTCGGCGTTCCGGGCAATGAACAAGGCGGCGCTGGAGGTCTACGCAACGCTGCGGCGCGACGGCACGCAGAAAGCGGTGCTCGATACCATGCAGACCCGCGACGACCTCTACGAGTATCTCGGCTATCACGCCTACGAGACCAAGCTCGACGCGCTGCTGGGACGATGATGAACGATACGCCTGCCCCCGCTCCCGCGCCGAAGCCCAAGAAGTCGGTCGCGCTTTCCGGCGTCGCCGCCGGCAACACCGCGCTGTGCACGGTGGGCCGCACCGGCAACGACCTGCACTATCGCGGCTACGACATCCTCGATATCGCCGACGTGTGCGAATTCGAGGAGATCGCGCATCTTCTGGTTCACGAGAAACTGCCCACCGCGCCGCAGCTGGCCGCGTACAAGGAGCGCCTCACGCTGCTGCGCGCCGTGCCGGGAGCGCTGCTCGAGATTCTCGAGCGCCTTCCGGCCGAGGCGCATCCGATGGACGTCATGCGCACCGCGGTTTCGGCGCTGGGCGCGCTGGCGCCGGAAACCGGCGCTCACGACGCGGACGGCGCGCGCGCCATCGCCGACCGGCTGATGGCGTCGCTCGGTCCGATGCTGCTTTACTGGCACCACTGGGTACATGACGGCACCCGCATCGCGCTCGAATCCGAAGACGACTCGATCGGCGCTCATTTTCTGCACCTGTTGCACGGGTCGCGTCCGCGGCCGTCGTGGATTCGCGCCATGCACACCTCGCTCAACCTGTATGCCGAGCACGAATTCAACGCCTCGACCTTCACCGCGCGGGTCATCGCCGGAACCGGGTCCGATATCTACTCGGCGATCACCGGCGCGATCGGCGCGCTGCGCGGGCCCAAGCACGGCGGCGCCAACGAATTCTCGTTCGAAGTGCAGCGGCGGTACGCCACGCCGGACGAGGCGGAACGCGATATCCGGCGTCGCGTCGACGCCAAGGAAGTCATCATCGGATTCGGCCATCCGGTGTACACCATCGGCGATCCGCGCAACCGGATCATCAAGGGCGTCGCCCGCGCGCTGTCGCAGGAAGCGGGCGACATGACCATGTTCGATGTCGCCGAGCGCATCGAGTACGTCATGTGGGACTCCAAGCGCATGTTCGCCAACCTCGACTGGTACTCGGCGGTGAGCTATCACATGATGGGCGTCCCGACGCAGATGTTCACCCCGCTGTTCGTGATCTCGCGCGCGTCCGGCTGGGCCGCGCACGTGATCGAGCAGCGCAGCGACGGCAAGATCATCCGGCCTTCGGCCAACTACGTCGGCCCCGAAGACCAGGCCTTCGTGCCGATCGCGGAACGCAAGTGAGTCGCGACAAGATGCGCACGACGAGCGTCGGCCGGGGCGAGCTTCGTCGCCGGCGCGATCGATGACCAGCGCGATGGCACGTCCGAAGATCGCCCTGGCCGGCCGCCTCCTGATGCAACGCGTTCAACCCCCGCGGCACGCACACACCGCGTAGAGGCCCAGAGCATGTCGACCACGATTTCCAACGTCCGTCCGAAACCCGACAAGGTGCTGGCCGACATCGCCGATTACGTCATCGACTATAAAGTCACCGGCAAGGAAGCGTACGACACCGCGCGCTACTGTTTGCTCGATACGCTGGGTTGCGGCCTCGAAGCGCTGTCGTATCCGGCCTGCACCAAGCTGCTCGGCCCGATCGTCCAGGGAACCATCGTGCCCAACGGCGCCAAGGTGCCGGGGACGCAGTTTCAACTCGACCCGGTGCAGGCAGCCTTCAACATCGGCGCCATGATCCGCTGGCTCGATTTCAACGATACCTGGCTGGCCGCGGAATGGGGCCATCCGTCGGACAACCTCGGCGGCATCCTGGCGCTCGCCGACTGGCTGTCGCGCAACGCCGTCGCCGCCGGCCGCAAGCCGCTGACCATCCGCGACGTGCTCACCGCGATGATCAAGGCGCACGAGATCCAGGGCGTGATCGCGCTCGAGAACAGCTTCAATCGCGTCGGCCTCGACCACGTCGTGCTGGTCAAGGTGGCGTCGACGGCCGTCGCGGCGCGGATGCTCGGGCTGTCGCGCGACGAGGTCATCGACGCCGTATCGCTGGCGTGGGTCGACGGGCAAAGCCTGCGCACCTACCGGCACAGCCCGAATACCGGGTCGCGCAAGAGCTGGGCCGCCGGCGACGCGACGGCTCGCGGCGTGCGGCTCGCGCTGATGGTCGCCAAGGGAGAGATGGGCTATCCCTCGGTCCTGACCGCGAAGACTTGGGGCTTCTACGACGTGATGTTCAAGGGCCGGCCGTTCAAGTTCCAGCGTCCCTACGGCAGCTACGTCATGGAGCACGTGCTGTTCAAGATCAGCTTTCCGGCCGAATTTCACGCCCAGACCGCCGTCGAGTGCGCGATGGCGCTGCACCCGAAAGTCGCCGGGCGGCTCGGCGACATCCGCAAGATCACCATTCGCACCCACGAGTCGGCGATACGCATCATCGACAAGAAAGGCCCTCTCGCCAATCCGGCCGATCGCGACCACTGCATCCAGTACATGGTGGCCGTGCCGCTGATCCACGGCAGGCTGACCGCGGCCGACTACGAGGACGGCATCGCCAACGATCCCCGCATCGACCGCTTGCGCGATAAGATGGTGTGCGTCGAGGACAAGCAGTTCTCGAAGGATTATCTCGATCCCGCCAAGCGTTCGATCGCCAACGCCATTACCATGGAGTTCGCGGACGGCAGCAAGCTCAAGGAGATCGTGGTCGAGTACCCGATCGGTCATCGGCGGCGGCGCAAGGAAGGCATGCCGGTGCTGGTGGAGAAATTCAAGACCAACCTGGCGCGCCGGTTTCCGCCCAGGCAACAGCGCGCGATACTCGAGCGCGCGCTCGATCCGGTCGCGCTGGACGCAAACGCCGTGCACGAGTTCGTCGACCTGTTCGTCATCTGAATTTTCAACACGCTTTACAGTCGGAGTAGGAATCATGGTCGCCCATAACCCCCTCCACGGATCCGGACGTGCGGCATTACCGCATCCGGCTCTTGCCTTGGGTGATGACGCCCAGGCGCACCAGAGGTTGCGGGTGGCAGA
>JALZAN010000059.1 GCA_030948365.1 Pseudomonadota bacterium | reverse complement strand
CGCGAGCGCATCGGCGTCAAGATCGGCGCGACCGCCGAGCCGTGGTGCTACGAGGCAACGCGCGACAACATTCGCCATTACGCGCACGGCATCGGCGACGACAACCCGCTGTGGTGCGACCCCGATCACGCCGCGAAGAGCAAGTACCGCGGCATCATCGCGCTGCCGAGCTTCCTGTTCTCGACCAGCCGCATCGTTTCCGGATACGTCGGCGGCCTCCCCGGCGTGCACGCGATGTGGTCCGGCGCGAACTGGAACTGGCACCAGCCGGTCTACCGCAACGACGTCATCTCGACCGAGGCTTACTTGAAGGAGCTGGTCGAGCACGAAACGCGATTCGCGGGACGCGCAGTCCAGCAGACCTATCACGTCGACTTTTTCAACCAGAACGGCGACAAGGTCGCCGACGCGGATAGCTGGTGCTTCCGCACCGAGCGTGATCACGCCCGCGAGAAGGGCACCAAGTACAAGGAGGTGCGCGCACGCGAGCCGCGCCGCTATACCGACGCCGAGCTCGACGAGATCTTCGAGCTGTACGCCAAGGAAGAGGTCCGCGGCGCGAACAAGCGTTACTGGGAGGATGTTCGCGAAGGCGAAGCGCTGCCGGCGATGGCCAAGGGCCCGATGACCGTCACCGGCTTCATCGCCTACGCGCAGGGCTGGGGCGGCCTCTACATCCGCGCCAACAAGCTCGCCTGGAAGCTGATCGACGCGCACCCGGGCGTGGGCATCAAGAATCGATTCGGCATCCCCGACGTGCCCGAGCGCGTGCACTGGGAGGAAGACTTCGCGCTGGAAGTGGGCGCCCCAGGCGCCTACGACTACGGCCCGGAGCGCTGCTCGTGGCTTACGCACCACCTGACCAACTGGATGGGTGACGACGGCTTCCTGCGCCGCGCCGAGTGCAAGGTCCGCCGCCACAATCCGGAAGGAGACCTCCTTTTCATTAAGGGCCAGGTGAAGCGCAAATTCGTCGAGGGCGGCCGTCACCTGGTGGAAATCAGCCAGGAGGGACGTAACCAGGACGACGAACAGTCGGTGGTGGGGTCCGGCATCGTGGAACTGCCTTCGCGCACTTGACCATGGGTGCACTGGACGGAATTCGCGTCGTGGATCTGTCGCGAGTCCTCGCAGGTCCGCTATGTACGCAGATGCTCTCGGACCACGGCGCGGACGTGCTCAAGATCGAGCCGCCGCTGGGCGACGAGACGCGCCTGTTCGGCCCGCCGTTTGACAAGGCGGGCGACGCCGCCTACTTCACCGCCCTGAACCGCGGCAAGCGCGCGCTCTCGCTCGACCTTTCGAAGCCCGACGCACGCGCGGTGCTGGAGAAGCTGCTCGCCGACGCCGACGTGCTGGTGGAGAATTTTCTGCCCGGCACGATGGAGAAGTGGGGACTCGGCTACGCGACGCTCGCGGAGCGCCATCCGCGCCTCATCTACTGCGCCATTTCCGGCTTCGGCGGCGACGGGCCGCTGGGCGGGCTGCCCGGCTACGACGCGGTATTGCAGGCGATGTGCGGACTCATGAGCGTGAACGGCTCCGAGGAATCCGGGACGATGCGCTTAGGGATACCGATCGTCGACCATCTCACCGGATACGTGGCGATGAGCGGGATATTGATGGCGCTTTACGCGCGCGAGCGCACGCAGGTGGGCCAGCGCGTTGATGCAACCCTGTTCGACACCGGCTTGAGCCTGCTCGTGCCGCAAGCCGCCAACTGGTTCTATTCCGGCCGCGCGCCGCGCCTGCTCGGCAGCGCCCATCCCAACATCTGCCCGTACGACAAGTTCAAGGCCGGCGACGGCGAGGTCTTTCTCGGCGTCGCCAACGACGGACAATTCCGGAAGCTGTGCGAGCACCTCGCCCGGCCGGATCTCGCGGCGGATGCGCGCTTCGGCACCAACGCGAGCCGGCTCGAACACCAGGCTGTCCTCAAGTCCGAGCTCGAGAAGGCATTTGCGATGCACGACGTCGAGCCTCTTTGCCGCGACCTGATGCGCGCGGGCGTTCCCGCGGGACCGGTTCATACCGTTCCTCAGGCTCTGGCGCAGGCGCATGCCGCGCATCGCGGGACGCTGGTCGAGGACGGCGATTATCGCGGCATCGGCGCGCCGGTGAGACTTTCACAATCCAGTGTGCGCCCCGCGCGCAAGCCGCCGCGGTTCGGCGAACATACCACCCAGGCCCTCACCGAGGCCGGTTGCACGGAAGAACAGATGACGCAGTTGCGAAAGACGGGCGCAGTGCGCAACCGCCCGTCGCGTTAGCAGATCACATTCTCAATAAGGACGAGACCTCATGAAGCTGATTCGACAGTTCGCCATCCTCGCCGCGGGCCTCGCGCTTTCCGCACTCGCGGTCGCGCAGGGCTACCCGCAGAAACCGGTCAGGATCATCGTCGCGTACCAGGCGGGTCAGGGCACCGACGTTGCCACGCGCTACATCGCCGAACGACTCACCCATGCGCTCGGACAGAGCTTTTACGTCGACAACAAACCCGGCGCCGGCGGCAACATTGGCACCGAGGCGGCGGCGCGGTCCGCGCCCGACGGCTACACGCTCACCATGGGCACCAATGCAACGCACGGAACCAACCAGTTCCTCTACGATGCGGTGCCCTTCGATGCGGAAAAGGATTTCGAGCCGATCATTCTCATCGGATCGTTTCCGATGGTGGTCGCCGCCAACCCATCGTTCCCCGGCAACACGATCGCCGATCTCGTCGCCCTGGCAAAGTCCACCCCGAAGTCGGCCGACATCGCGATGCCGAGCACCACCGCGCGCATCGTGTTCGAGCTTCTAAAATCGCAAAGCGGCGCGCCGCTGTTCGGCATTCCGTACAAGGGCTCTTCGACCGCGATTTCGGAGGTGATGGGCGGGCAGCTGCCGCTGGTCATCGACACCGTCACCGCCGCGCGGCCGCATATCGCCGCCGGCAAGCTCAAGGCGATCGCGGTGACCTCGCTTAAAGGGACCGACCTGCTGCCCGGGGTCAAGCCGGTGGCGGAGCAAGGGCTTCCGGGCTTTCAGGTCATCGCCTGGAACGCGCTGTATGCGCCCAAAGGTACACCGAAAGCGATCGTTCAGGAGCTGAACGCGGAGATCAACAAGATCCTCGCGCAGCCGGAAGCGCGTCAGAAGCTCAAGGATCTCGGCTACGACGTCGGTGGCGGCACAACCGAGCAGCTCGCCGAATTTGGCCGCTCCGAGCGCCGCAAGTGGGGACCGCTCATCGCTGCCTCCGGGATCAAGGCGGAGTAGCGGCAGCTGGATTTCGCGCGAGGTTCGAGTCCCCGGGTGAGCCCGGAGCTCGCGACTTCAACGCGGCTCGATCAACTCCACGGAAACGGACTCTTCGACACCGGATGCAGCTTGCCCTGCGCGTAGCGTGAGAAGCGGAACGGTTCCAGCAGCTTGGAGCTTTGGCCCAGCAAGTCGTCGGCGACGAGCTCGCCCACACCGAGCATCTTGAAGCCATGATTGGAATCGGCGATGACGTAGACGTTGTCGCGAAAGCGGTCGAACACCGGGAAGCTGTCGGGCGTGAAGCAGCCGATGCCGCCGGAGGGCTCGTGCCGATACACGCCGTGTTGTCCTTCGAAGCGTTTCTGGCAGAACGCCAGCGCGGAGGTCCACATGTCGGCGAAATTATCGGTGACCACGAATTCGGGCGACTTCGGTCCATACGGGTCGACCCGCACCGCGTCCGCATCGGGCTCCACCATTGCGGGCATGGCGCCGCCCTGCACGCCGTTGAAATGAAAATCGGGTTTGTAGTAGAGGCCCCATAGCGCATCGGTGATCAGTTTGCCGTCGCGATCCGAATAGAGCGGCGCGTCGGTGTCGACGTGCAGCACCGGCGGCATCCTGCCGTCGTTGGTCATCTGGAAATTTGGATCGACGCCGAGCGTGCCTTCCTGCAGCGCCATGTAGTGCCACATGCGCACGTCGTCGTGCAGCTTGCCGTCGCGCCCCTTGACGCTGATCTTCTTCGGCAGGCCGAGCATGTTCCAGATCGCGTTGATCCACGGTCCGACGCCGATCACGATCTGGTCGCAGGCGATCGTTCCGACGTTGGTTTCGACGCCGCTGATGGCGGCCGACCCATTGTCCGAGCGGAAACCCTTGACCTCGACGCCGGCGATGATCTCGACGCCGAGTGCCTCCGCCTTCCCGGCGAGGCCCTGCACCGCGGCCAGATTGTTCGCGTACCCGCCGCGTTTCTCATGCAGGACCGAGGTGATGTTCGCCGCCTGCCAGTCGCTGAACATGTCGCGCAGGTAGGCGAGCGACTCGGCTTCGCCCTCGATGAACACCGATTCGTACCCGATTGCCTTCTGCTGCTCGTGGATCGTTGCCACCTGCGCGTGCATCACCTCGGGACTGATCTGCATGTATCCGACCGGGTGATAACTGTACGCTTCGGGATCGCGCTCCCACACCGAAACCGAATGCGCCATCAGCTCGCGCATCGCCGGCTGGTAATAGTTGTTGCGCACGACCCCGCACGCGATGCCCGACGCGCCGGCGCCGATCCCGGTCTTGTCGAGAACAACGATGCGGCTCGAGCCTTCGCCCACCGTCTCGCCTTTGGCGCGCAGGCGCGCGGCGAGGTGCATCGCGGTTGAAAGACCGTGGATGCCGGCGCCGATAATGACGTAACGGGCGCCTGCGGGGAGAGAGGGCATGGGGAATTCCTGAGTGGGTTCGTTGATCGAGTATTCGCGGCTCCGGCGCCTGCCGCGGTGCTGCTGTTCCGGGGCAAGACGACGCAAGCGCATAAGCCTATTTAGGTCGGAGACAAGAGGCCCTCCAGCAATTCGGAAACCGTATTGCAGTCTTGAATCTCGCGCACGAGGCGCTCGATGCGCTGCGCGCGCGGCCGTCCCAGCGCGGGCTCCGCAAGCTCGAAATACTTGGCCTGCAATTCGTCATCGGAAAGCGCGTTTTCGGGGCCACCGCGCGCCTGGGCCGGCCTCGACACGAGTGTGCGGCCATCGTTGAGCGAGATCCGCAGGTGAGCCCATCGCTCGGCCGGAAACAGGCGCGAATAGGCGTCATGCTCGGTCACGGTGAGAACGCCCAGCAGACGCCGCACCCGGGGATCGGCGAGCTTCGGCAGCTCGATCTCCGCGGCGCCCAGGCGCCCGAACACCAGCACCGCCGCGACCGGATACGGAAGGCTGTATTGCGCGTCCTCGGTCGTTGCGGGAAGACTGCATTGCGAGCCGAGCGCGACCGCTTCGCCAAATGTCTCGATCGAAATCCGGGCGATGTCCGCCGCCGTAAAGCCGTGTGCACGCTGCAACTCGAGCGCCGCTTCGACGGCGGGTTGCGCCCAGCGGCATACCGGATAGGCCTTGAAGTACTGCTCGCGGATGCGCCATAGCTCGCCCAGATCGGTCCAATATCGCGCTGCATCCGCGCTTTCGACGGTCGCCGCCGGCGCACCGGTGAATCCGTGCCGCGCGAGCGACGCGGCGGTGATTCCGGTCTGCGCGCCCGACCCGGAGGCATCCTTCACCATGCTTGGCGATCCGCAGGTGCGGAGCATCTGCCCGCGCGGACCGAAGTATTCCGCAATCCCGAGCGCCTCGCGGATGCGTGCCTCATCCAGATCCATGAACCGGGCCGCGACTGCGGCGCAGCCGATGGCGTTCCACGACCCGGAGCAGTGGTAGTCCGCCACGGTCGCATGCTGAGCGATGCCTGCTCGCGTTGCAATTTCGTAGCCGAGGGTGAGGCAGGTGAGAAATTCGCGGCCGTCGATGACCGGCCGCCGGTGGACGCCATCGCACAATGCCAGCAGCGCGGGCAGGATGGCGACGCCCGCGTGTCCTTTGGTGAGCACGTGGCCGTCGTGCCCGTCGACCGCATCGATGGTGGCGGCGCCGGCGAACGCGGCGCCGGCAATGCCCGATCGTCGTCCATCGAACAGCATGCGCGCCGACTCCTCACCTCCGCAGAGCTGTGACGCGGCATAGGAGCGCACGATGGCCGAGGCGCGCGTCGATGTTCCCGCCGCCGCGACGCCGATCAGGTCGAGCAGGCACCGCTTCGCCTGCAGCACGACGTCGGGCGGAAGGTCGGCGAACGCCATGCTCCGGACGAACGAGGGAACGTCAGCGAATGCGGCCGGCCGCGCGGCTACCGCGGCCGCCGCTGCGCGATCGTCGGGCATCAGATCAGGCCGTTGGCCTTCAGGAAGCCTTCGGCCACCTCCTCCACCGTTTTCTTGTCGACGTCCACGCTCGCGTTGAGCTTGGCCATGTTGTCGTCGTTGAGCTTGGCCGTGAGCGCGTTCAGCGCATCGGCGAGCTTCGGATTTTTGTCCAGGATTTCCTTGCGTACCACCGGCGTCAGGTTGTAGGGCGCCGCATAGTTCTTGTCGTCCTTGAGCACCACGAAATTGAACGCCGGGATGCGGCCGTCGGTCGCGAACACCACCGCCGTGTCGACCTGCCGGTCTTTCAGCGCCGAGTAGGTCAATCCGGTGTCCATCCGCTTGACGTTGTCGCGCTCGAACTCGAATCCGTACGCTTTTTGCCATCCCGGCAAGCCATCGGGTCGCGCGTAGAATTCGGCATTGGAGGCAAAGGTGAGCTTGGCCCCGCCGTTGATCGCCTTGGCCAGATCGCTCATGGTAACGATGCCGCGCTTTTGCGCGTCGTCGCGATTCATCGCAAAGCCGTAGGTATTGTTCACCGCCGACATGTTCAGCCAGACGATGCCTTTGGCGGCGTCGACTTCCTTGATCTTTCGGTAGGCTTCGTCCGCGGAGTTGAACTTGTCGGTGATCTTGTTGAACACGCCCAGCCCGGTGCCGGTGTATTCCCAATAGACGTCGACCTGGCCGTTCTCCAGCGCCGAGCGAACGGCGGCGCTGCCCATGCCCGCCTTGCGATCGGGCGTGAAGCCCTTTGCCTTGAGCAGAGCGACCGTCATCGCGGTCATGATTTGCTGCTCGGTGAAGGCTTTGCCGCCGACGACGATCGTCTGCGCCATCGTGCCGCCGGTGCAAAGCACCGAGAGCGCAAATCCCGCCAGCAGCGGGCCCATTACTCGTGTCATGAATCGTTCCTCCTCGACTGACTTGTTCTAGAAATTCCGCAGCGGGTTGACCCCGCGCGGCACCAGCCAATACTGCGCCTGCCCGAACAAAAAATCCACGGCCACCGCGAGCAGCGCGGTCGGGATCGCGCCCGCGAGCATCATGCCCTGCTCCTGCAGGTCGATGCCGGTAAAAATCAACTCGCCCAGGCCTCCGCCGCCGATCAGAAAGGCGATCGGCGCGGTGCCGACATTCACCGCCATCGCGGTACGCACCCCGGCGAAGATGACGAACAGCGCGTTGGGCAGCTCGACGCGGCGGAGAATATCGCCGTCGCTCATGCCCATGCCACGGGCGGCATCGACCATCGGTGCCGGGACGGCGCGAATGCCCTCGTAGGTGTTCCTGACGATGGGCAACAAGGTAGCGATCCACAAGCCGACGATTGCCGGCAACGCGCCGATCCCCAACAGGCTCATCATCAGCGCCAGCTTGCCCAGCGTCGGAATCGACGTGACCATGTTGACTGCCTGGATGATCCCATCCGACCAGCGAGCCATCCACGGACGCGAGAGCCAGATGCCGACCGCCAGTCCGGACAGGATCGCCAGCGATCCCGAGATCGCGACCAGGACCAGGTGTTGCTTGAAAAGATAGACGATGTCCTTCTGGTAGCGAAGGATGTCGGCTGCGAGCCCGCTCGCATACAGTCCCCACGCGATCGCCAGCGCGAGTGCGCTCAGGACGATGTACGGGAGCGTCGAGCGCCCGGGCACCACGGCGGCGGTCATTTCGCCACCGCCGCTTTGAGCCGCGCGGCGACCGCGGCGCGCGAGACGTGGCCGACCGCGCGGCCGCGGTCATCGACACAGGCGATGGTGTCGACGTCATGCTCGAGGAACAGCGTCGCGACACGACGCAAATCTTCGTCGGGAGAGACGCAAGGCGGTGCGGCCACGCCGTCGGTCGATGCGACCATCACCTCCCGCACGCGGATCAGGCGCAGCCGCTTGAGCGTTCGGTCGCGACCGACGAACCCGGCCACGAAATCATTGGCGGGCCGGGCCAGCAGCTCGTCCGGCGGCCCGAACTGGGCCAGCTTGCCGGCACGGAAGATCGCGATCCTGTCGGCCATCTTCACCGCTTCGTCGATGTCGTGACTGACGAACAGGATGGTCTTGCGCAAGGTTTGTTGCATGCGCAGGAACTCGTCCTGGATGATCTCGCGATTGACCGGGTCGAGCGCCGCGAACGGCTCGTCCATCAACAGCACCGGGGGGTCGACCGCGAGCGCGCGCGCGACGCCGATGCGTTGCGCCTGCCCGCCGGAGAGCTCGTTCGGGTAACGGTCGAGGAACTGCCCCGGCTCCAGCGCCACCAGCTGAAGCAGCTCCTCCGCGCGCTGCCGCGATTTGGCGGCATTCCATCCGAGCAGGCGCGGGACGACACCGATGTTCTCGACCACCGTCATGTTGGGGAACAAGCCGATTTGCTGGATTACGTAGCCGATGCCGCGTCGCAGCTCGACCGGGTCCACGCCGTCGGTATCGCGACCGCCGATGAAGATCTTGCCCGAGGTCGGCAGCACCAGTCGATTGATCATGCGCAGCGTGGTCGTCTTGCCGCAACCCGAGGGGCCGAGGAGCACGCAGGTCTCGCCGTCGTTGACCTCGAGCGTCACGTCGTCGACGGCGGTCACCGTCCCCAGCGGACCCGAATAGATGCGCGAGAGGCCTTGAAGACGAATCATGGGCTCGCTTCGCGCGACGCGAGGCCCTTGGGCGTGAGGCGCCGCTGCAGCCTGAGAAGGAGGTAGTCGGCCGCGATGGCGAGCAGGCCGAGCGAAAGGGCGCCGGTGATGAGTTGCCGGACGTCCGTCTGCGAAATGCCACGGCTGATGAAAGTGCCCAGGCCTCCGGCGCCGATATACGCCGCGATCGCAGTCACGCCGATGTTGAGCACGACGGCGATGCGCACGCCGGCGAGTATGACCGGCAAGGCAATGGGAATCTCCACCCGCAGCAGGCGCTGCAGCGCCGACATTCCCATGCCGGTGGCGGCGGATCTCAGCGCCGGATCGACATTGCGGATGGCGGTGTAGGTGTTGCGAATGATGGGTAGCTGCGCATACAGCATCGCCGCGATGACCGCGGGAAGCCAGCCGATCCCGTGGCCGATCTTGGAGAGAATGGGAATCAGGACGCCAAAAAGCGCGATCGACGGGATCGTGATCATGATCGAGCCGAGGTAGAGAACGGTGTCGGCGATGCGCTGGCTCTGGGTGATGGCGATACCGATCGGCACGCCGGTAAAAACGGCGATGCCGACGGCGACGCCCACGATCGAGATGTGCTCCAGGGTGCGCTCGCCGATCGCCGGCAGATTGTGCAGGATGAACAACAGCGTTTCCACCGCGCTCCTTGCGCTCGGCTGCTCGAGGCCGAACAATACGACACTCGGCATGTCGCGGCCAGCGTTGACATCCCGTGCACCTATCGCAACGCGACTGGCGCGCGGTGCATTGACGGATGGGTGTCGAATCGTGCGATAGTTACACCCGTTATCGACAAGGGGCAGCTTATGGAACCACCAATCCGGTACAAAGTCGCTTCGCTGCGGCAACGACTCGATCAGGGCCCGGTCATCTGCGCTGAAGGATACCTGTTCGAGCTCGAGCGTCGCGGCTACCTGCAGGCGGGCGCGTTTGTCCCCGAGGTCGTGCTCGAGCATCCCGAGGCGGTCACCCAGTTGCACCGGGACTTCGTCCACGCCGGGTCGGACGTGGTCGAAGCGCTTACCTATTATGCGCATCGGGAAAAGCTGCGGATCATCGGGCGCGAGCAGGATCTGGAGCCGATCAACCGCAAGGCGCTCGATTTGGCCAAGGCCGTCGCGCAGGAGACGGGTGCCCTCTTCGCCGGAGACATCTGCAACAGCAACGTCTACGACCCCACGGACCCTGCGTCGCACAAGGCGATCCGGGCGATGTTCGAGGAGCAGGTCGGCTGGGCACTGCAAGCCGGCGTGGACTTCATCATCGGCGAGACATTCTCGTGGGAAGAGGAGGCCTTGCTGGCGACCGAGGTCATCAAGCAGGCCCGACTCCCGGCCGTCGTCACGCTCGTCATGCACCGCGAGCCAACCACGCGGGAGGGACGCTCACCCGCCGAAGCGTGCAAATCGCTCGAGGCCGCCGGGGCTGACGTCGTCGGTCTCAACTGCAGCCGGGGGCCGCACACGATGCTGCCGCTGCTGGAGCCGATCCTGAACGCTGTGGCGGTGCCGGTCGCTGCACTCCCAGTCCCCTACCGCACCCACGCCGCCGAGCCAAGCTTCCAGTCCCTCCGCGACCCTCAATACGATGAGTTGCCCGAGGGCCGGCCGTTTCCGACCGCACTCGATCCCTTCACCTGCAATCGCTACGAGATCGCGGACTTCACCCGCAACGCGAGAAATCTCGGCGTTGCGTACCTGGGTGTGTGCTGCGGCGCCGCACCCCACCACATCCGCGCGATGGCCGAGGCGCTCGGACGGCAGCCGCCCGCCAGCCGCTACACGGCCGACATGTCCAAACACGCCTACCTCGGGACCGACCCAAGCCTAAGAG
>JALZAN010000058.1 GCA_030948365.1 Pseudomonadota bacterium | reverse complement strand
GCTGATGACCGTGCGGTTGCCGTCGCGGACCAGGATCACCTGGGAGGCTTCGTTGAACAGCTTTGCGTCCGCCTTGCCGACGTAAAATCCGCAGAATGCGTTGGCCGAGGTCGACGCGAAAGTGATAAACAACAGCAGTGCGAGGACGACAAGCAGCCAAGCGGCGCGGGTGGGCTGGTAAGGCATGGCGGGCTCCTGATGGCGTGGGCGATGGCGCTATGAACGGCGGTTCGCCCAATTCGGGGTTATACGTGTCATATGGAGACACGCTTCATCACTTTCGCCGCTCGATTTCGTTCCCGGATGTTTGTGCCCGCTGCGCTTGGCGTTTACAATTGCGCCCATGGGCGACTCCCGGGTCAATCTGACCCATCACTTCCTGATCGCCATGCCCAGCATGGCCGACCCGCACTTTGCCCACACGCTGATCTACGTTTGCGAACACAACGCCAAAGGGGCGCTCGGCATCGTCATCAACAAGCCGATCGACATGACCCTGTCGTCGCTGTTCGAACAAATCAATGTTCCGCTGGGAGATTCCGAGCTGCGTGAGATGCGAGTCCACTACGGCGGGCCGGTGCAGATCGATCGCGGCTTCGTGCTTCATCGACCTCTGGGCAGCTGGCAATCGACGCTGGCGATCAGCGACGACCTCGGCTTGACCACGTCGAAGGATATCCTGGAGGCAGTAGGCCACGGCGACGGGCCCGAGGATGTTCTGATATCGCTCGGTTACGCCGGATGGTCAGCCGATCAGCTCGAGCAGGAGATCGGCCAGAATGCATGGCTCACGGTTGCCGCTGACAGCGATGTGCTGTTTGCCGAGCCCGCCGAAACGCGGCTTCCCGCGGCGATGAAACTGCTGGGCATCGATTTCTCGAGACTGTCCGACGCCGTCGGGCACGCGTGACGCGTGGCCGAAACGGCAACATCCTCCGCTTCTCGCGCGGGGACCATTCTCGCGTTCGATTTTGGGACCCGGCGCATCGGCGTCGCGGTCGGCGAGAGCGAAATCGGTCTGGCGCATCCGTTGGTGACCATCGAGGGCGAAGCGAGCGATCGCCGCTTCGCCGCGATCGCTGCCTTGATCGACGAATGGCATCCTGCGCTGCTGATCGTCGGTCTGCCGCTGCATGCCGACGGCACCGAACACGCCTTTACGGTGCGCGCACGTCGCTTCGCGAAGCAGCTAGAAGGTCGATTCGGACTTGCGGCGAAGCTCGTCGACGAGCGGTTCACGACCCATGCCGCGACCGATGCGCTGACCGAGGCGGGTGTGAAATCCCGCTCGCACAAGCCGGTGCGCGACCAGGTCGCGGCACAATTCATTCTGCAGGCTTATTTTGACCAGCGCGCCCTCGGCTGAAGGACTGGTTGGGGGGCTGCCTGAGGCCGAAGAGGCACTCGCCGCGTTGGTCGATAAGATGCGCGCTGGCGTCGCATCGGACGCGAAATTGATCGGTATCTATTCCGGCGGCGCCTGGCTCGCCGAACGGATCGCTTCGATGCTGCCCGGAGCGCCGCCGGTCGGCTTCATCGACGTGTCGTTCTACCGTGATGATTACGCCCAGAAAGGTTTGCGCGCCAAGGTCAAGACAACGACGCTGCCGTTCGAAGTGGAAGCCAGCAGTATCGTCCTCGTCGACGATGTCCTGTTCACCGGCCGTTCGGTCCGCGCCGCGATCAACGAGCTGTTCGATTACGGACGGCCGGAAAAGATCGAGCTCGCGGTTCTGATCGATCGCGGAGGCCGCGAGCTGCCGATCGAAGCGACTTATGTCGGTGCACGCGTTGCGGTGGCGCGCGATCTGTCAGTGGTGCTCAATCGCAACGAGGATCGATTTGACCTCTCGGCGGAGCCCACGACGAGCGAACCGCGTGCGTAATCCGCAGCTCAACGCCGCCGGAGAGCTGCAGCACCTGCTCACGCTGGAGGGCATGCCTGCTGAGATCATCGAACGCATTCTCGACACCGCCGTCCCGTTCGTGTCGATCGCCGAGCGCGACGTCAAGAAGGTGCCATTGCTGCGCGGCAAGACGGTATTCAACCTGTTTTTCGAGAACAGCACGCGGACGCGCACGACCTTCGAAATCGCCGCCAAGCGCCTGTCGGCGGACGTGATCAATCTCAACGTGGGCGTCTCGTCGACGAGCAAGGGCGAGACGCTGCTCGACACCATCGACAACCTGGTGGCGATGAACGCCGACATGTTCGTGGTGCGCCACTCGCAGAGCGGCGCACCGCACCTCATCGCGCAGCACCTGTCGGCGCGGCAGCGCGATCATATTCACGTCATCAACGCCGGCGACGGTCGCCACGCGCATCCAACTCAGGGACTGCTCGATCTGTTCACGATTCGCCACTACAAGCGGGATTTCCGCGGACTCACGGTGGCGATCGTCGGCGACGTTCTGCATTCTAGGGTTGCGCGTTCGCTGATTCACGGCCTGACGACGATGGGTGCGCCCGAAGTCCGGGCGATCGGGCCGCAGACCCTCCTTCCGACCGCGGTGGAGAAGATGGGCGTGCGTGTCTTCCACGACATGAAGGCCGGCCTCGCCGGCTGCGACGTGGTCGTCATGCTGCGATTGCAAAGCGAGCGAATGAAGGGCTCGCTCCTGCCCTCGGCCGGCGAATTCTTCAAGCACTACGGTCTGACCGTCGACAAGCTCGCGCTCGCCAAGCCGGATGCGATCGTAATGCATCCGGGGCCGATGAATCGCGGCGTTGAAATCGATTCCGCCGTCGCCGACGGCAAGCACTCGGTGATTCTTCCGCAGGTCACTTTCGGCATCGCGGTGCGGATGGCGGTGATGAGCATGCTGGGCAGCGGCTAGTCCCGGATGCCGAAGCGATGAAGATCGAAATCATCAACGGCCACCTGATCGACCCCGCGAACGGAGTCGATCGCAAGACCTCGCTCTACCTCGGCGCGGGCAAGGTCGCGGCCGTCGGCGCGGCCCCACCGGCATGGCACGCCAATCGCACGATCGACGCCTCCGGCATGATCGTGTGCCCGGGACTGATCGATCTTTCGGCGCGTCTGCGCGAGCCCGGCTTCGAGTACAAGGCCACGCTCGAATCGGAGATGCAGGCGGCGATCTCCGGCGGCGTCACCAGCCTCGCCTGCCCGCCCGACACCGAGCCACCGCTCGACGAGCCGGGCCTGGTCGAGATGCTCAAGCATCGCGCGCGCTCGGTCAACCGCGCGCACGTCTATCCGATCGGCGCGCTGACCGAGGGCTTACGCGGCGAGACGATCACCGAAATGGGCGAGCTCGCCGAGGCCGGTTGTGTCGCCTTTTCGCAGGCGGACGCTCCGCTCGCCGACACCCAGGTCATGCTGCGCGCGATGCAATACGCCGCGACCTTCGCCTATAGGGTGTGGTTGCGTCCGGAGGACGCGCACCTGGCGCGCGGTGGCATTGCGCACGACGGCGAAATCGCCATGCGGCTCGGACTCACTACCATACCCGCCGCGGCCGAGACCATCGCCATCGACACCATTTTCACCCTTGCCCGGGCCACCGGCGCGAGCGTTCACCTGGCGCGGCTGTCGACTCACGAAGGCGTAGAGCGCGTGCGCGAGGCCAAGCGCGCGGGAATGAAGGTGAGCTGTGACGTATCGATCAACCATTTGCACCTGTGCGACGTCGACATCGGCTGGTTCAATCCTAATTGCAGGCTGATTCCGCCGCTGCGCGGTGTGCGCGACCGCGCCGCGCTTCGCACGGGGCTGGCCGACGGCACGATCGATGCGATCTGCTCCGATCACACCCCGGTCGATGACGATGCCAAGCAATTGCCTTTCGGTGAAGCCGAGCCAGGCGCGACCGGGCTCGAGCTCCTGCTTCCGATGACGCTGCTTTGGGCGTCGCAGACAAAGCAGTCTCTCGCCGGCGCGCTTGCCCGAATCACCACCCACCCGGCGCGCATTCTCGGCATCGATGCAGGTCACGTCGCGGTGGGCGCCCCCGCCGACGTCTGCGTTTTCGACCCACAGGCTTACTGGACGGTCGAAGCGCAAGCACTGAGGAGTCAAGGCAAGAACACTCCGTTCCTGGGCCTCGAAGTGCCCGGCAAGGTCCGCTACACCTTGGTCAGCGGCCAGATCGTGCATGAGGCTTGAGCAGGCGCCCGCGCCGCGGGTGCTCAAGCGCCAGCCTCAGTTCTTCGGCGATCTTCCCAGCAGGTAGAACTCATCGTTGGGCCGCATCGATACCATATCGGCCATGCGGTTCGACAGCGCGAAAAAAGCCGCGATCGCGCCGATGTCCCAGATGTCCTCGTCGGAAAAGCCATGGCGGCGAAGCTCGTCGAAGTCGGCATCGGCGATCTCGACCGAGCGCAACGCGACCTTGAGCGCAAAGGCGAGCATCGCTTTCTGGCGATCGCTGATGTCCGCCTTGCGATAGTTGGCTGCGACCTGGTCGGCCACCAGCGGGTTCTTGGCGTAAATGCGCAAGATGGCGCCGTGGGCGACGATGCAGTAGAGGCAATCGTTGGCGCCCGAAGTCGCCACCACGATCATCTCGCGCTCGGCCTTGCTCAAGCCGGACTCGCGCAGCATGACTGCATCGTGGTAAGCGAAAAATGCGCGGAATTCGTCGGGCCGATGGGCGAGCGTCAGGAAGACGTTGGGAATGAAGCCCGCCTTCTCCTGAACTTGGAGCATGCGCGCACGAATGTCCTCGGCCAGGTCCTCCAATCGCGGAACAGGATACCGGCTGATCGCTGGCGTGCTCATCGGACCAGTGTACCAGCCATGCATCATTCGTCCGAGCCATCACTGGAACCGAGAGACAGGATCGCATCAATCGCGCCGCCTGAGCCGGTATCGTCGCCGACGGAAAGCGCGGCAACGAACTTTAACCAGGGCGCTTGCGGTCTTCCGCGCCCAGAAGTATGCTTCGTTCCCCGTCGCTTTCGGGTGACGGGATCGGGCGCTAGAGACAGGTAACGGAGAGCGGGGTCTGGCGCCTTGATTCGTTTCTTGCATTTCCATTCCTTAAATCGGTCGCGCCCGTTGGTCAACAGCCTCGGGTGTTTGCTTCAGCCCGAGTTCGAAGCGACGCTTCGCTACGGGTTCTTCGGCATGCTCCCGGGCGTTATCATGGCCGACGCGCTTGGCGGCGTCGACCGCAACCAGGAGGCACTGGCGCTGATCCAGCGGCTTCTCGCCGAGTCGACCACGCCCGAGGTCGGTGTCTTCGTTTCCGAGCTGTGGCGCATTCGAGGACAGCTCGTTCTCCGCGAATCGGCCGGCAATTCGCCGCAGGCAGAGCATTATCTCGCGACCGCGTTACGAATCGCCGACGAGCAGGGCGCGAACGTCTTTCGCTTGAGAGCGGGAATCGTCCTTGCGCGATTGCTGGCCGAACGTGGTCGGCGCGAGGAGGCACGATCGGTGCTGTCGCACGCCGACACAAATCGGCTGGACGCGTGGCGCGGCCCCGAGATCGCCATCGCTACCCAGTTGCGGTCCGAGCTCGGATAGTCGGTCTGCGAAATACCCCGCCCGTTCAGCGGCGGCCGCGGTCGCGTGCGAAAGCGGGGAAGTCCTTGGGAGATCGTCGTTCCCGACCGACTTGCTCAATCCTTCGGCGGCACGTACCCCGATGCGACATCGGCGCCGCCGCCGAAAAAATGACGCTCCATTTGTTCAGCGAGATATTTTCTCGCGCGCGGATCGGCGAGGCTCAGGCGGTTCTCGTTCACCAGCATCGTCTGCTGGCGCAGCCATTGGGCCCAAGCCTCCTTGGACACATTGTCGAAAATGCGCTTGCCGAGCTCCCCTGGATAGGTGGGGAAGTCGAGCCCTTCGGCTTCGCGCCCCAACTTGATGCACTTGACCATGCGTGCCATCGGGAACACCTCGCGTGCGATTGGGGAGACGGAAATTATCGCACGGCACGCCGCGACCGGCGGCCACACGCCTCAGTCGAGCGTCTTTTCGTAAACCAGCGAGCGCCGCTGCCAGTTGTACAGATCGCGCTTCTGCTTGGGCAGCCTTGCCGGATCGCTTTCGACGAATCCGCGCTCGACGAACCACCCCGAGGTGCGCGTGGTAAGGACGAACAGCCGCGAGAGCCGCAGCTTGCGGGCGCGCTGCTCGATCTCGTGGAGCAGTGCCTCGCCGTAGCCCTCGCGCCGAAAATCGGGATCGACCGCCAGCGCGGCCAGCTCGCCGGTCTTCTCCGCCGGGAACGCGTAGAGCGCGGCACAGCCGATGCTGACCCCATCGTGCTCGGCGACGACAAAGCGCTCGATCTCCATTTCGAGCCGCTCGCGTGAGCGCCGGACGAGCACGCCCTGGTCCTCCAGCGGGGCGATGATCGCCAGAATCCCGCCGACGTCGTCGATCGTCGCGCTGCGAATCTGCGCCAGCGGGGCGGCCGCAATCATGGTACCGACGCCATCGCGGGTGAACAGCTCGAGCAGCATCGCACCGTCGTGATGCCGCGAAAGCAGGTGCGCGCGCTTGACGCCGTTGTTGCAGGCGCGGATCGCACCGGGCAGATAGTGCTGCACGTCCGCCGGCAGCTTGGAGCGCTTGGCGAGCAGCGTTTCGGCATCGCGCGTCGAGAGCTCGGTCAGGAGCTGGCGGCGTCCGTTGCGCACGCCGTCGGTATCCATGAGAAAGACCAGCTTTTGCGCTGACAGCCACACCGCGACCTGGGTCGCGACCTCTTCCAGCGCCAGGTTGAAGATCTCGCCCGTCGGCGAATATCCCAGCGGCGAGACCAGCACGATGTCGCCGTCGTCGAGGCGTTGTCTGATGGCTTCGACGTCGACCCGACGGACCTCGCCCGTCCATTGCATGTCGACCCCGTCGAGAACGCCGAGGGGTTTGGCGGTGAGAAAGTTGCCGCCGACGACCCGAATGCGCGCGCCGGCCATGGGCGAGTTGGCGACGCCGAGGGACAGCAGCGCCTCGATGCGGCTGCGGGCGTGGCCGGTTCCTTCGAGCACGCAGTCGAGCGTCTCGCCGTCGGTGACGCGCAGGCCGCGGTTGTAGACGCTGGGAATGTGCTGTTGCTTGAGAATGGCCTCGATCTGCGGTCGCGATCCGTGCACGACCACCAGCCGGATGCCGAGGCTGTGCAGCAGGTTGAGATCGTGCACGATGCCAAGAAAGGTGTCGTCGGCGACGACCTCTCCGCCGAAGCCGATCACGAACGTCTTGCCGCGGAAGGCGTGAATGTAAGGCGCGGCCGAGCGTATCCACTGCACGAACGCCCGCGCGGTGGCGGAATTGGCGGCGGGATTGACGCGCGGGGTGGTGGGCATCTGAAGGACTGACCGGAAGGCGGGAGCGATTATAGCGCCCGCGACGGCAGGCGCGCCGCCGCCGGGCGCTATCGAGGAATCGCCTATAATTACGCGTTCCTCGCCCGCATATTGTCGTAGTCCCGGCGCTTTGTTCGCCTTCGTTCGGGTTCGTCCATGGCGTCACCCCTTCTCGAATCCCTCAATCCGGAACAGCTCGCCGCGGTCACCCTGCCGCATGCGTCGGCGCTGATTCTTGCCGGCGCTGGCAGCGGCAAGACGCGGGTCCTGACGACGCGGATCGCGTGGCTGCTCGCGACGGGCCAAGCGAGCCCTCTGTCGGTTCTGGCGGTCACCTTCACCAACAAGGCGGCGCGAGAAATGAGCCTGCGGCTGTCGATGCTGACCCCGGTGAACATACGCGGCATGTGGATCGGGACCTTTCATGGCTTGTGCAACCGGATGCTGCGCACGCATTACCGCGAAGCCGGATTGCCGAAGCTGTTTCAGATTATGGATATGCAGGACCAGCTGGCGCTGATCAAGCGCGTGTACAAGGCACACAACATCGACGACGAGCGCTTTCCGCCGCGGCAGCTGCAGGCGCTGATCAACGGCTCCAAGGAGGAGGGACTGCGCCCGAACCAAGTCGAGGCGTTCGACGGGTTCAGCCGGCGACAAGTGGAGCATTTCGCGCTGTACGAGCAGGCGTGCCAGCGCGAAGGGGTGGTCGATTTTCCGGAGCTGCTGCTGCGCAACTACGAGCTTCTCTCGCGCGTCGATTCGCTGCGTACGCACTATCAGCGCCGCTTCTCGCATATCCTGATCGACGAGTTCCAGGACACCAACGCGCTTCAGTACAAGTGGCTGAAACTGCTGACGGGGCCCGATACCGCCGTTTTCGCGGTCGGCGACGACGATCAGTCGATCTATGCGTTTCGCGGCGCGAACGTCGCCAACATGCAGCATTTCGAGCGCGACTTCGGCACCGCCGACGTCCCGGTCAAGCTGATCAAGCTCGAGCAGAATTACCGCTCGCACGGGCACATTCTCGATGCCGCCAATGCGCTGATCAAGCACAACCAGGCAAGGCTCGGCAAGAATCTCTGGACGTCGGACGCGCATGGCGAACCCGTTCGCGCATACGCAGCGCCGTCCGATATCGACGAAGCCGCGTTCATCGTCGACGTGGTCAAGGGCCTGGTCGACGATGACGTTTCGCCGGCCGACATCGCCGTGCTGTATCGATCCAACGCGCAGTCGCGGGTCGTCGAGCACGCGCTGTTCAACGCGGCGATGCCGTATCGGGTCTATGGCGGCATGCGCTTTTTCGAGCGCGCCGAGATCAAGCATGCGCTCGCTTATCTGCGGTTGATCGCGGCGCCTAACGACGACGGAGCCTTTCTTCGCGTGGTGAACTTTCCCCCGCGCGGGATTGGCGCTCGATCGATGGAAACACTGCAGGCGCGCGCGCAGGCGCAGGGCACGAGCTTGTGGCAGGTGGCGTGCTCCGGCGCTGTCGGCGGCAAGGCCGGCGTCAGCCTCGCGGCCTTTCTCAGGCTCGTTGACTCGCTGCGGACGGCAACGCGAGGCTTGGGCCTGGCGGAAACGGTCGAGCACGTAGTCCATGCGAGTGGACTGCTCGGCCTCTATCAGTCGGAAAAAGATGCCCAGGAGCGCATCGACAATCTCCAGGAACTGATCAACGCCGCGCAAAGCTTCATGCGCGAAGCCGAGCGCGAGATCGGCGAGGACCTCGGTGATCCATTGACGTCGTTTCTGTCGCACGCGGCGCTCGAGGCGGGAGAAACGCAGGCCGCCGAGGGGCGGCCGGCGCTGCAGCTCATGACCGTGCACGCGGCGAAGGGGCTGGAGTTTCACACGGTGTTCGTCACCGGGCTCGAAGAGGGCCTCTTTCCGCACGAGAACAGCATGAGCGAGTACGACGGCGTGGAGGAAGAACGACGTCTCGCCTATGTGGCGATCACGCGTGCGCGACGCCGGCTGTACCTGACGCACGCCCAGAGCCGTATGCTTCATGGGCAGCTCCGCTATAACGTCGCGTCGCGCTTCCTCGACGAGGTACCCGCGGGAATGGTGCAGTGGCTGTCACCCAAACGCGGCGATCTCGCTGCCGAGCCGGACACGTTCGGCGCACGGCACGCCGTCGAGAGGACACGCGCCGATTCCGGCTGGCGTATCGGTCAGAGCGTGAAGCATTCGCGTTTCGGGCTCGGCGTCATTATCGATTCGGAAGGGCGCGGCAGCGATGCCCGCGTCCAGGTGAACTTCCGCGATGGTGGCGTCAAATGGCTGGCGCTGGAGTACGCCAAGCTGCAGCCCGCCTGAGATTGCCGTGATCCTGGTACGCCGACCCATGCGTACACGCCGAAACGCGCATCCACGCGCCGAGTGCCTCAGTTGCAAAATGAAGCGAACGGCGAGCCCAAGCTATGGCGAGGATGAGCGGCAAAGCAATTGGTGGGCATCGGGGGCGCGTCGAACATAGAAACGCCTTGGGTTGGCGTACTAGGACGATCCTTGCGCGTCCGCGCGACGAACGGTCGGGGCTTCGTCGCCGTGGAACAGATCGCGATAACTCACGTAGTCGGAGATATGCAGCGTCGCCACAAAGGCGAACAGGTACGGGACGACGACAAAGAGCGCTACCACACCGGCGGCCGCGTCGCCGAGCAGGTGGGCGATCGATAGCGCGAACACCGGTACCACACCGCCAAGCACGAAAACCGCGAAGCAAAAGACCGCGATCGGGCGCCAGTTGACAATGGCTGCGCGAAGGCTGGTGCCCATCGCCTTGAGGGCGCTGGCGTCGTTGAAGACGACCAGCGCCGGCGCAAACCAGAGCGCCAGCAGCGACGGCATGGCGCAGGCCACGCCGAACAGCATCGCCATCTGGACCGGAGCGCTGGCGAGCGCCTCCTCGGTCGGCTTCTCGGCGCCCGACATGAGCGCGACCAGTCGCCCGTCGTCGACCAGCGTCGTCGCGAGGACGGCAAGCGTGATGCCCGCCAGGAAAACCGCGCCCAGCGGCACCAGCGCCAGAAGATTGCTGCGGAAGCCGCGGAAGAGATGCTCGAAGCGGGGCGCGACACCGCGTTCCTGCGACCACGCAGCAGCGAGAAAGCCGACCGCGAACACCGGTTTCAGCAGCGGCGCGACGAATTGCCCCACGACCTGCAGCGGCCCGAATTCCATCAGCGCAACCAGAAGGTAATACGTGAACAGCAGCAGCAGCCACCGCAATGGAGTGGCGCGGAACATCCCGTAGGCGCGCTTGATCCATACGATGCCATTACGCGCATCCTTGCGGGCGAATGGAATCGGAATCGCGCTCATCGAGCTCTACCGGGCGAACTCATTGCCATGCCTGACATCGCGTGATTCGGTCGCGGAGGATACGCTCGAACGCAGCCGGATCGTGCGCGTGCGTAAGCTCCCCGGCGCGCGGCAGGTACAGGTC
>JALZAN010000057.1 GCA_030948365.1 Pseudomonadota bacterium | reverse complement strand
TCTCTATTTCGAGCCGCTCACGCTCGAAGACGTGCTCGAGATCGTGCACATCGAAAAGCCGCTCGGAGTGATCGTGCAGTATGGCGGGCAGACGCCGCTGAAGCTCGCGCGCGACCTGGAAAAGAACGGCGTGCCCATCATCGGCACCACGCCGGACATGATCGACATGGCCGAGGACCGCGAGCGCTTCCAGCAGATGCTGCACCGGCTGAATCTGCGGCAGCCGCCCAACCGCACGGCGCGCACCGATGCCGAAGCGCTCGGGGCGGCGACGGCGATCGGCTACCCACTCGTGGTGCGGCCCTCGTATGTCCTCGGCGGACGCGCCATGGAAATCGTGCACGAGCAGCGAGACCTGGAACGCTACATGCGGGAGGCGGTCAAGGTATCGAACGATTCGCCGGTGCTGCTCGACCGCTTCCTCAATGACGCCATCGAAGTCGACGTCGACGCGTTGGCCGATGACAACCCCTCCGGCAAGGAAGTCGTCATCGGCGGCATCATGGAGCACATCGAGCAGGCGGGCGTGCATTCCGGCGACTCGGCCTGCTCGCTGCCGCCGTTCTCGCTCTCGCAGGAGCTGCAGGACGAGCTGCGGCGGCAGACCGTGGCGATGGCACATGGCCTCAGCGTGGTCGGGCTGATGAACGTTCAGTTCGCGATCCAGTTTCCGGAGAGCAACGGCGGGCAGGGCGTGGTGTACGTGCTGGAGGTCAACCCGCGCGCCTCGCGAACCGTGCCGTACGTGTCGAAAGCGACCGGAAGGCCGCTGGCCAAGATCGCCGCGCGCTGCATGGTGGGGCAGACCCTGGCCAGCCAGGGCATTACCGCGGAGGTGGTGCCGCCGTACTTTTCGGTCAAGGAAGCGGTGTTCCCATTCATCAAGTTTCCCGGCGTCGACACGATCCTCGGGCCGGAGATGAAGTCCACCGGCGAAGTCATGGGTGTGGGCGACACCTTTGCCGAGGCATTCCTCAAGTCGCAGCTTGGCGCCGGAGTTCGCCTGCCCAAGGCCGGCAGGGTGTTCGTCAGCGTCAAAAATCCCGACAAGCCGCGGGTCCTCGACGTTGCACGCACGCTGGTGGGCTTGGGCTTCACGCTGGTGGCGACGCGGGGCACCGCGGCCGCGCTGGCGGCGGCGGGCCTGCCGGTCGCCGCCGTGAACAAGGTCGCCGAAGGCCGGCCGCACATCGTCGACATGCTGCTGAACGACGAAATTGCGCTGGTGATCAATACCGTGGAGGAGAAGCGCAGCGCCATCCAGGACAGCTACGCCATCCGCCGGGCAGCGCTGAACGACCAGATTCCCACCTACACCACCATCGCCGGCGCGCGAGCCGCGGCGATCGGCATGCAGGGATTGCGCGAGCTGGTTCCCTATGCGCTGCAGGCGCTCCACCAGAGACTGCATTGAAGGCTGCCGTCGGGACGGTGCGCCGGCGGCTGCATTGAAGGCGACTTTGCGTTAATATCGAGCCGTATTCGACGTGGCCGGGCGCGGCAATGCCGTGACCGGTCTTTTCTTTGGTGGCACATTCCCATGAGCAAGACTCCATTGACCGTTTCCGGAGCCGAGAGGCTCAGAGCCGAGCTGCAGCGGCTGAAGACCGTCGACCGTCCCGCGGCCATCGCCGCCATCGGCGAAGCGCGCCTGCACGGCGACATCTCCGAGAACGCCGAATACGATGCCGCGAAGGATCGTCAAGGCTTCATCGAGGGCCGCATCGCGCGGATCGAGGACACGCTGGCCAATGCGCATATCGTCGATCCGGCCCGGGTCGACGGCGAGGGCCGCATCGTTTTTGGGGCGACGGTCGATCTCGAGGATCTCGAGCTGGGCACCGAGGTCCGTTACCAGATCGTCGGCGACGACGAAGCCGACATCAAGGCGTCGAAGATTTCCATCGAATCGCCGATCGCGCGCGCCTTGATCGGCAAAGGCGCCGGCGATATCGCCGAGGTTCAGGCGCCCGGCGGCGTGCGCGAGTACGAGGTGCTCGCGGTTCGCTACATCTAGCGCGTCTGCAGGAGCGCGCGCATCGCCCGACGAGCGAGCCGCGTCGGATCAGGGCGTTCGACGCCGGCGGCGCGCGCGCGACACGGGCGCCGACGGTATCCCTGGCGGGCCGCCGCGGCGAGTCGAGGACGCACCTGCTGATGGCGGGCGCATCGGCGCTCTCGCCGTGGGGCTGCGCGGACGTCGCGCCTGCGGTGTGGACTTGGCCATCGTCTTCCCCGTCTTGCCGCGTTGCTGAACTGTTCGCGTTTTCCAGTCCGATTTCGTCGCCGCCTTGGCGCCCGGCCCCTTCTCGCGCGCGTCCTTTTCCTTCACCAGGGCCTCTTCGGGCGCCGGTCGCCAAAGGATCAGCAGCTTGCCGATGTGCTGCACCGGCGCCGCGCCAAGCTTGGCGCAGAGCTGCCCGAGCATCGCGTCGCGCTCGCCCCGGATATCGCTGAACGCGCGCACCTTGATCAGCTCATGCGCGCGCAGATTGACGTCGATTTCGCGGATGACCGACGGTGTCAGCCCGTGCTGGCCGATCGCCACCACGGGATGCAGGTGATGCGCCTTGACGCGCAGCGTGCGCCGCTCGGCGGAGGTGATGGTCAGCATCGGCGAAGTGTAACGGAGGAGGCATGCGACATGTGACTGCTTCGCGCGCGAAATCGTCGCGCGGCACAGTGAATGCGGCGCCAAGCCTCACCTATCAACGATCGTCTTGCGCATCCGCACGACCGCCATGGTGAGCGCGCCGCGAAGCGGGATCTCGAAGCGCTCGACCGCGGCGAATCCGGACGCGGCATACAGCGGTTCGCCGCCGAGTGTCGCGACCAGCTCCATGGTCTTGAAACCGGCATCTCCCGCGGCGTCCTGGCTATGACGCATCAGCGCCGCGCCGATGCCGCGGCGCGCATGCGCCGGGTGGACGAAAAAAGCGCGGATGCGCGCCGGATCGCGCGCGGGGTCGAGCGCGGTCTCGGCGTCGGAGGTGTGGCCGCGATCGGCGCCGAAAAGCGTCCTGCGCCGGCTCCAGCCGCCGCATCCGACGATCAAGCGACCCTCTTCGGCGACGAAATACGTGCCGTCCTCGAACAGCTGAGTGTCGACGGCGAAGACCGATCCGACGGCGGCGTCGATCTGTTCCGGCGTATACCAAGGGGCAAGCAAGGCGAGCGCGGAGGTCGCGATCAAAGCCTCCAGCTCGGCGACGTCGTCGAGGCGCGCCGCTCGCAGCGTGAATGTCATCGCGGCACCGGCGGCACCACCGTACGCCGGACGTTCACCCGTCGGCAGGCGAGCCGCGATGCGAGATGAGGTTCACGCCCAGATGTCGCGCCAGCCCGCGTCCGCCTTCCGCCATGACTTGATTGTGATTCCAGCGAAACGCGGGCTCGAGCAGCGGAGCCAACGCGTTCATCCATTGCTTGGTGGTGGCGACCGTCCAGTCGTAGCGAACGCGGGTCGTCGCACCGTCGGGCGCGAGATGCCAACGCCCGGTTCCGCGAAGATCTCCCTCGGCGACCCCTTCAAGCGATGAGGGCCGGTCGACGCGGGTGATACGCATGGCAAAGGAAAGCCGGTACGGCAGCCTGCTGGTCCAGGTATAGCGGCGCAGCGCACCGCAGCCGTCGGCATCGCCGGCCGCCAGCTCCTCGACCGCGCGCACGTATCGCCACCATCGCGGCCACTCCTCCACCGCGACGATGGCTTGCCACACCCGGTCGATCGGCGCGGCGAGGTGCCAATGCGTAGTCAGTGAGAATTCGCTCACGTTGAGGCGGCTCTAGTTCGCTTGTCGACGGCGCGGGATGCTCTGCGATCGGGACAACGTCCTAGGTCGGAGCAGCGGCGACACGATTGGCGACTTCGATCAGATTCAAATCCGGATCGCGGAAATAGAACGAGCGCAGCCTGGACGTGGCGCCGGTGCGATCCACCGGTCCTTCGATAATTTCAACGCCCTGCGCTTCGACGTGGGCCATGCAGTCATCGAGCGGACGTGAGGTGATGAAGCACACGTCGGCCGAGCCGGGCACCGGATGCTGCGCGCGGGGCGTAAATTCGTGACCGGCAAGATGCAGGTTGATCTTCTGGCTGCCGAAAGCGACCGCCTTGCGACCGTCGCCGAAAGTCACCTGTTTCATTCCCAGAACCTGCTCGTAGAATTCACAGGTCCGCTCGATGCTGGATACGGTCAGGACCAGGTGATCGAGGGCGTCGACGTGCATCATCGCGCCTTCATGTACTGCCAATGCCGCGGCTTGCCTTCCGAGAGCCATTCGATCGCGGTAAGCAGGCGCCTCTGTCGCGTCGCATCCTGCTTGGCGGTGACCAGCCAATCAACGTACTCGTTGCGTTGGCTCGTGCTCAACGCGTCGAACGTCACCTGCGCGCGCTTGTTCTTACGCAGCACCACGGTCAGGTCGTCGGGAACCGCAAGCGGCACTGCTTTGCCGGTCGCTCTCGCCCGCGGAACCTTGGCCCCGGCGATGTTGAGATCGACTGCGCGCCGAATGTAATCGAGAAGCGCCTTGTCCGGCGGCAACTGCGACACCTCGCTCACCATCAGCACGCCGGGCGACTTACCGTCGCCATCGCGGAAAAGACCCTTGGGGTCCGGAAGCAGCGCGCCCTTCCAGAATACGATCCGCACGTGTTGCTTGAACGCCGCCATGCCGCCGACGATTCCGCGATGCTCGAAGGCGGGGTGGCTCCATTTCAGCGCCTCGCCGATGTCCGGACACGCCTGATGGAACAACGTCCGCACGCGGATGAGAATCGGCCCCGCGAAGGGTTGGGCCTTTGCGATATAGGCGTCGAATTCGCGCGTCATGTTGTTGCCGCGGGAAGGGCGCGCGGCGGAGGGCGGCCGCGCACTTGCCACGGACGCATTTTTACGCATCGGACTTTGCGGTATGCGGCTCATTTTTGTAGGCTCCCCTGACATTCAAGGCTGCCAGAGCGATCTGCAGCGCGATAAGCGCATAGGCGTGGTCGTGCCAGCCCCATATGACCCACATTGCATTGCTCGCCAGGAAACACCAGAAGCCAAACTCTCGTCTGCGCTTCGCTTGCGAGGCAACCAGCCAGGCGGCGATGACAGTGACGAGCATGGCGGGCCATTGCAGCAGATCGAGATAATCCATGAGCTAAAGAACACAGGGTAGGGATGCTCGAAAGGTAACGGCTTCCGATGGCGGCTGCAAGCGAGGCCCGTCTACTTCTTGACCATCGGCGCCCGCGTCGCGAACTGCTCGTCCTGCGGGGTCGCCGGCAGCTTGCCGCTGATCGTTGCCTCGCGGATAACGCGCACGAGGAGATCCAGTCCCATCGGCGCAAGCGCGCGCTCCCACAGTTCGCGCGCGGTTTCTCCTTTGCGCACGAAGCACCAGTCCTGTGCCGCGATGGCGCCCGCATCCATTCGTTCCGCGAGATGGTAGATGGAGCCGCCGGCGATCGGATCTCCTTCCTGAATCGTCCATTCGACGGCGGCGATTCCGCGGTGGCGCGGCAGGAGCGAAGGGTGGAATCCGATGCCTCCGAGCCGCGAGCGCGCGAGCGCGTCGCTGCTGACGCGGGCGTGACTGTGCGCCGCCACGATCAGATCGGTTCCTTCGGCGATGGCTTCCGAGGGGACAATCGAGGGATCGTCGAGCACGATGACGTCCAGTCCGGCGCCCGTGGCCGCCAAAACCAGTCTGTCGTCGGCGGCAGGCACGATCACGCGCGCGATGTCGACATCTTCCTCGAGCAAACGCTCGAGCGCGGCCGCGCCGAAATAACGCGAGCCGACCAGCGTCAGCTTCATCCGGGCCATTGCGGAATTGTTGTCCGGCAACGGAACTAGTGCGCGTTGCCGTCGATTGTTCGACGGTTCGCGGGCAAGGCGCTGGTCACGAGCCAGGCGCCGACCACCGCGCCGACGCATGACACGACATATTGACCGTAGATCCAGGCATAGACACTCCATGCCAGCGAAGAGGAGAAATGATGATCCGTGAACGTGAAATTTAGCGCGCCGTAGGCGACGCCCGCCGCCGCTGCCCACCACAGCGCGCTCGCTGACCGCAGAACGGCGCCAAGCAGCGCGCCCAGAGCGATAGACCAGGCGAAGTCGAACGCCGAGGTCATACCCAGCATCCACGTGATGGGCGAAGCGAAGCTTCGGCTATCGATGAATGCGTCGAAGAAATTGCGCAGCGGCCAGACCACGAGGCCGGCCAGGACGATCAGCGCCAAGGGGGCAACGGTGCGACGAAGACTTTGCATGGCGGAGCGAGCCGCGCTTGTCAGGCGCGGAACGCGGGCGTTTCTAGCGCATCAGCTCGACTGCCGCGAAGCCGGCGGCTCCCACGGCGACGATCAGCGCGAGCCCCAACACGATCGAGCGGGGGGCTGCTTTACCCTGGCGACGGTTCTGGACGATCCGAAACGGGATCACGACCAGAATCGGCAGGAAATATAAGAACCACATTGCGTCTCCTTAGGCCGCGCCGGCGGCCGGCAACAAGCAGCGAAACAACGCTCTCGCGCCTCGGGCTCCGGGGGACGCGTCGGTGAACGAATGGTAGGTGTAGCCTCGCAGGAAGTCAAAGAGACGCGAAATGCGCGACGCCGCGCGCCGTGCCGGCCCGCTTCGGCGACTTCTCGAATGCCAGCACGTCGTGACCGCGGGGGTGTCTGCGCCTGAATCGAGCCGGGCTCGCGCCCCTCGCTCGCTCGACTAGCTCGGGCGCGCGGCAAAGGTAGCGAGATCTCCCGGTTTCCTGAGCATCTTGTCGACTTCCGAGGCATGCATCTCCTCGGCCAGAATCATCTGCCGCGCAAACTCCTCGAGCGCGACTGATCGCCCTTCGACCAACGGCAGCAATTCCCGATACAGGTCCAGCGCTTTTCCTTCCGACTCGAGCGATTCGCGCAGAATGGCCGCGATGTCGTGCTTGTGCGAGTCGAGAAGGGCGCCGATGGCGAGCGATGGATAGGCGCCAAGCGTTGTTATCCATTCGCCGACCTGCTGCGCGTGCAGCAGCGATTCGTCGGCCTGTTGGCGCAGCCACGAGACGATGGGAATGCGGCCGAAACCGAACACCAGAAAGGAATAGTGGGTGTAGCGAACCACACCGGCGAGCTCGGCCTCGAGTACACGATTCAACACGCCGACGACCTTGTCCTTATCGATGTCTGCCATGGGCTTTACCTTTGCTGATGAAGATCCTCGCCTCGAGTTGCCGGCTATGCATCGCTGGTCGAGTGCAAGGCGATCCGATTTCCCTCGCTGTCCAGGATGACGGCGCGAAAGCCGTGCTGGCCGATGGGATGAACGGGTTTCACGACCTTGCCCCCATTCGCGGTTGCCTGGATCACCGCGTCGCGGATGCGGCCGTCGACATTGAGGTACACCAGGATGCCCGCGATGCCGGTGACTTCGGCGGCGTTGGGAACGAGGCAACCGCCGTTACCCGTATCGTGGTCGAACACGCAGAACTTGAAGTTGTCGAATTCGGCGTTGTGCAGGGCGATGCCGAGCGTGGCGGCGTAGAACGTCGACGCCCGGTCGAGATTCGCCACCGGAATATCGATCCACACGGCCAGGTTGTGCAGGGAGTTCATCTCGCTCATGCGCCGGTCTCCATTCGTTGGAAATGCGATTCAGCGCCGCGAGCTGTTTCGCAGCGCCGGGTTGACCCGGTCGATGTCGGCCTTGACCTGCGCGCGGCTGCGCTCGTAGACGATCTCGCGCCCGCCGACGTTGCCGGCGTAGGCGAGCGCGTTCCGGGTCGGGCTCAGGGTGCATCGAACGCTATGGACTCCGGCGCCCAGCACCACTTCGATTCGCTCCGCGCGTTTGTCCAGAACCACCAGATCCATGGTTTGCCCGGTGTCGGTGACGCGAACCGTGATCTTTTCGTCTTCCATGGCTTGATCCGCCTGTGGGTGAGGACCTCGGTGGCGCCGTCGTTGCGGCGCCTCACCTGAGGTTTCTACGCTGATCCCTACACGATCCGGTTGAACCAGAGCAGGGAAAGGAAACCGGAGAGCAGCGCCAGCGCCGCGCCGGCGGCGGCAAACAGCGCCGTGACCTCGGTTGTTTTTTTCTCGAGGAAGAGGCGGGAGTTCAGCGACTTGTAGATCTTGGTCAGGCCGCTCGCCGTGCCGGCGTAAAAGTACTCTGCCTTGGTCAGGTTGGCGATGGTCTTAAGCGCCTCTTCGTCCAGCCGCACTCGCATCGACCATCCTTCGGCACCGAGGATCTCGCCGCCGAGGGTGCCGATGCCCACGGTGAACACGCGCACGCCGCGCTCGGCGGCCATCTTCGATGCCTCGATGGGATCGGGCCCGGCGGTCGTTTGTCCGTCACTCAGCAGGATGATGGCGGCCGAATTGTACGAGCCGGGTGCTGCCGGCTTGGCGTCGGCGGACTTTCCCCCGCCGGTCGCGTCGATGGGCGTGCCCCGTGCAGCGTCTTTCGCGCCGCCCGGGCGCGGATTGGACGAGCGCAAGTCGAATTCGAGGTCGGGGAAAAGGATCTTCAGCGACACCAGAATGCCGCTGCCGATGGCCGTTCCCCGCTGAAGCTGGATGCGATCGAGCGCGGCGAGGATGTCCTCGCGATTGAGCGTCGGTGGCTGCACCACCGACGCGGTGGCCGCGAAGGATACCAGCGCCAGCCGCGTGGTGCGGGGTTGATCGGCGATGAACGTGCGCGCGGCGGCCTGTGCCGCGGCAATGCGTGTCGGCGACACATCCGCCGCGCGCATGCTGCCCGAGGCGTCGATGGCGAGCACCACCGTCTCGTACTGGTAGGGAAGGGTGATGACCGCGGCCGGGCGCGCTACCGCGGCGATCATGGCGATCAGCGCCAGCAGGAACAGCGCCGGCGGGACGTGGCGGCGCAGCCGCCTGGATGCGCCCATCGCCTGCTGCACCATGCTGAGACTCGCATAGCGCAAGGCGAGCTTTTTCTTCCGCCGCAGCAACAACAGATAGGCGACGACGATTACCGGCACGGCGAGCCCGAGCCAGAGCATCTGCGGCCACATGAACGTCATGCCGGCTCCAGGTGCTGCGGAAGCATCCCGCCTGCGGCGAGCTGGCTGCGCCGCTTGCGCAGGTCCGCAAAGCGCAGGATGGCGTCGGTGAGATTGTCGTCCGTGCCCAGCTCGAGCGCGTCGACGCCGGCTTTTCGAAACGACGCGCGTATATCCTCCTCCTGGCGCTCGGCGACCGCGGCGAAGCGTTTGCGAAACCGGCGGTCGTGAGTGTCGACCAGAACCTGATCGCCTGTTTCTGCGTCCTGCATCGTCACCAGACCCAGGTCGGGGAGCTCCATTTCCAGCCCGTCGTAGAGCCGGACCGCGACCACCTCATGACGTTGCGCGAGCTGCGCCAGCGGCTTCTCCCAGCCCGGCAGGCTGATGAAATCCGACACCACGAAGACCAGCGATCGCCGCGACATGAATTGATACGCGGCGCGCAACAGATCCTGCAGATCGGTCGCCGCCGAGCGCGCCAGCTCGGGCCTGGCCAGCATCTTGTGCACGATGTGAAGCACGTGCCGCCTGCCGGTGCGCGCGGGTATCACGGTGTCGACGCCGCTGCCGTAGAACACCGCGCCGATGCGATTGCCATGGCGGCTGAAGGCGCGCGCCAGCACCGCCACCAGCTCGGTCGCGACCGCGCGCTTCTTGATGTTGCGCGAGCCGAAGTCGACCGACGGGCTCAGGTCAAGCAGGAACCACGCAGTAAGCTCGCGCTCCTCGTTGTAGACCCTGACGTACGGCGTCTGCAGGCGCGCGGTGACGTTCCAGTCGATGTTGCGCACGTCGTCGTGGTACTGATACTCGCGCAGGTCGGCCAGATCGACGCCGAAGCCGCGAAACAGCGTCCGGTAGTCGCCGTAGAGGAGTCCATCGAGTCGGCGCAATACCGTCCACTCGAGCCGGCGGAGGATCGCCTCAGGCGTTTGCGCCCACTCTGACATGGGTCTCGAGCGGCCTCTCGGGCGCCGGAAGGTGCTTCATGATGCGAAGGATGAGCTGATCGGCGGTGAGCGAATCGGACAGTGCCTCATAGGAGAGCACCAGCCGATGACGCAGTACGTCTGGAGCGATATCGGTCAGGTCTTCGGGCAGCACGTAATTTCTCCCGCGGAGAAAAGCGAGCGCGCGCGCGCCCTCGACCAGATGGATGGTGGCGCGCGGGCTGGCGCCGTAGGTCAGGTATTGCGCCACTTTGGGCACGCCGAAGCGCTCAGGCTTGCGGGTCGCGGTAACCAGCCGCACGGCGTACTGCACCAGTGACGGGTCGACGTACCCGGTCCGGCATTGGCGCTGAAGCGCCAGCAGCTCGTCGGTGCTCGCGACCGCGGCGACCGCGGCGCCTGCGCCCGTCACCCGGTTGACGATGACGAACTCCTCTTCCTCGCTCGGGTAACCCACCAGCACTTTCATCATGAACCGATCGACCTGCGCCTCGGGCAGCGGATACGTTCCCTCGGTTTCGATCGGATTCTGGGTCGCCATGACCAGGAACGGCTCGGGCACGCGGTGGCTCTCGCCGGCGATGGTCACTTGATATTCCTGCATCACCTCGAGCAGCGCGCTTTGGACCTTGGCCGGCGCGCGATTGATTTCGTCGGCGAGCAGTAGGTTGGTGAAGACCGGCCCGAACGATGTGGTGAAGTCTCCCGTCTTCTGGTTGTAGATTCGCGTGCCGACGAGATCCGCGGGCACGAGGTCGGGCGTGAACTGGATCCGCTTGAAGGTGCCGTGGACGGCGCGGGCCAGCGTCTTGATGGTGAGCGTCTTGGCCAGTCCCGGCACG
>JALZAN010000056.1 GCA_030948365.1 Pseudomonadota bacterium | reverse complement strand
GCATCCTGGCCTCTGGCTGCAATGACGGCGGAAGCGATGCGGGCATCGGTGCGCTACCGAATATCAGACCGAACTTCATCGTCGGAGCGATCAGCGCCACGACCTATAACGGGACGACCGATGATCTTGCCACCGGCGGGCTCGGCAAGTCGGGACTCGCAGGCGCTGCTCCCGCAGTCGCCGACCCCGTCAATCCAACTGCTGCCGAGCTGCGCCGACTGGCGATCTACAACAACTATCGCGCGCTGGTCGACGTGAACAGCCCCAATGGCGGTTACGGCACGCTTTTCGGCCCGAACATCGACGTCAACGGTAATGTCACCGCCAGCGAGGGCAAGATCGCCGGCACCGAGTACCTGGCGTACGCCGACGACGGCACAGGAACGCAGAATGTAACGCTGATGGCGCAGATCCCTGCGACCTTCGACCCTGCCAATCCGTGCATCGTCACCGCGACGTCGAGCGGATCGCGCGGCGTCTACGGCGCAATCGGCACCGCCGGCGAATGGGGGCTCAAGCACGGCTGCGTGGTCGCCTACGCTGACAAGGGTAGCGGCTCCGGCGTCCACGATCTGGCGACCAACACCGTCAATCTCATCAACGGCGTGCGGCAGGGCGCTGCCGCCGCGGGTAAGAATTCCAATTTCACCGCCAACGTCTCTGCTTCGGATCTGGCGACATTCAATGCTGCCAATCCGAACCGAATCGCGGTCAAGCATGCGCACTCACAGCAGAACCCGGAGAAAGACTGGGGACGCGATACGTTGCGTGCCGTCAAGTTCGCGTTCTACGAGCTCAACGAGGAGCGCGGCGGCGCCGCGGCGAGCGGCGGCCATGTGGCGACCTTCACGCCGGCGAATACCATCGTCATTGCATCGTCGGTTTCGAACGGCGGCGCCGCGGCGATTGCCGCGGCGGAGCAAGACACGGAAGGTCTGATCGATGGCATTGCGGTCGCGGAACCGGTGCTCGAGCTGGCTCCCAATCCATCGCTCACGATCAAACGCGGCGCGACGGTGATTGTCGGCGGCGGCAAACCCTTGTACGACTATTTCACTATCGCCAATCTCTATCAGCCGTGCGCGGCCCTTTCTACCCGCGCGACCGGCTCTCCCGCCGCGGCGTTCCTTGCGGCAGCATCTTCGACCAACCGCTGCGCGTCGCTTAAGGCGAAGGGTCTCCTGACCGCAACGACCACCGCAGCCCAAGCTGAAGAGTCGCTCGACAAGCTGATCGCCGCCGGCTGGCAGCCTGAATCCAACATCCTCCACGCGTCGCATTACCGGTTCGCGGTGCCGCCGGTCACCATTGCCTACGCAAACGCCTACGGGCGCTTCGGTGTCACCGACAACCTCTGTGGTTTTTCCTACGCCGCAACCGATGCCTCGGGGAAGCCGGTCGCGCTGGCGGCTGCATCGCTTGCGCAGATCTTCGCCACGTTCAATGGCGTCGGACTGTCCGGAGGAATCAACACCGTCAACAATCTGAACCCAGGTGGCCCGTTATTCGACTTGGTCTCTTCTTCACCGTCCACCGGGGGTGCCGACCTGAATCTCGACGGCGCGATCTGTCTGCGCAATCTCTGGACCGGTAGCGATGCCAATGCCATCCGCGTGCAGAACGGCGTGAAGGAGACCTTGCGCAGCGCCAACCTTCGCGGCAAGCCGACGATCATTGTCGCCGGTCGCTCGGACACGCTGGTCCCGGTGAACATGAATGAGCGGCCCTATTTCGGACAGAACAAGATCACCGAGGGTGCTTCGAGCAAGCTCTCCTACATCGAAGTGACCAATGCGCAGCACTTCGACGCATTCATCGACAGTGCCGCTTTCGCAGGCTACGACTCGAACTTCGTGCCGCTGCACGTGTACTTCATTAGGGCAATGGACAGCATGTGGGCGCTCCTGACGCGGAACGTTCCGCTGCCGCCGTCGCAGGTTGTGAGGACCGTGCCTCGCGGAGGCACGGCCGGCGCGGCGCCTGCCCTGACGAGCGCGAACGTCCCGCCGATCAGCCAGACACCTGCCGCGGGCGATCAGATCACTTTCTCCAACAACGTAGTGACAGTCCCGGACTAAGCTCTACGCCGACCGCCTCCTAAGGGAGAGGGTAAAATGACACGGCCGCCGCTTCCTGGCGGCCGCTTGTTTTTTGGGATCCCCATGTCGTTCATGACCCCCTCCGAAATCGTCCACGAGCTCGACAAGCACATCGTGGGACAGCACGCCGCCAAGCGGGCGGTGGCCATCGCGCTCAGGAACCGCTGGCGCCGGCAGCAGGTCGCCGAACCGCTGCGCCAGGAAATCACGCCCAAGAACATTCTGATGATCGGGCCGACCGGCGTGGGCAAGACCGAGATCGCGCGCCGCCTGGCGAAGCTTGCCGACGCGCCTTTCATTAAAGTCGAGGCGACCAAGTTCACCGAGGTCGGCTACGTCGGCCGCGACGTCGATACCATCATTCGCGATCTGGCCGAGACTGCGATCAAGCAGACGCGCGAGGCCGAGACACGCAAAGTCCGCGATCGCGCCGCCGAAGCGGCCGAGGAGCGGATCCTCGATGCGCTCTTGCCACCGGCGCGCGAAGTCAACTTTCACGACATGCAGCCGACCGATTCGTCGACGCGCCAGAAATTCCGCAAGATGCTGCGCGAAGGCAAGCTCGACGACAAGGAAGTCGATGTCGAAGTCACGGTGCTTCCGGCGCAGATGGAGATCCTCGCCCCGCCCGGCATGGAAGACCTGACCGGCCAGATCCAGGGGATGTTTCAGCAGATGTCGGGCGGACGGCGGACGGTCAAGAAACTCAAGGTCGTCGATGCGTTCAAGACGCTCATCGACGAAGAGGCGGGCAAGCTCGTCAGCGACGATGACTTGAAGGCCAAGGCGCTGGCCAACGTCGAGCAGAACGGCATCGTTTTTTTAGACGAGTTCGACAAGATCGCCAGCCGCCAGGACACTCAGGGCGCCGACGTCTCGCGTCAGGGCGTGCAACGCGACCTGCTGCCGCTGGTCGAGGGCACTTCGGTTGCGACCAAGTACGGAATGATCAAGACCGATCACATCCTGTTCATTGCCAGCGGCGCGTTTCATTTCGCCAAGCCGTCGGACCTGATTCCCGAGCTGCAGGGGCGCTTCCCGATCCGCGTCGAGCTCGCGTCATTGTCGGTTGCCGACTTCGAGCAGATCCTCACCGCCACCGACGCCTGTCTCACCCGCCAGTACCAGGCGCTGCTGGCCACCGAGCGCATCGACATCGATTTCCAGCCCGACGGCGTGCGGCGGCTGGCCGAAATTGCGTTTGCCGTCAACGAGCGTCAGGAAAATATCGGCGCGCGAAGGCTTTACACGGTGATGGAGCGGCTGTTGGACGACGTATCCTTCGACGCGGCCAAGCTCCAGGGCGCAACGATCACCATCGACGCCGCGTACGTCGACCAGCGGCTGGCCGGCATCGTCAAGGACGAGAACTTGTCGCAGTACATTTTGTAGGCGCCATCGTTGCTCTCGCGCGTTCTCGGCATCATCCTGCCGGTCTTCAGCATCATCCTGCTGGGCTACGTTTACGCACGGCGCGAGAAACCGGATATGACATGGGTCAATCGCATCAACGTCAACGTGCTGGCACCGGCGCTGATCTTCTCTGCCCTGGCGAGCAAGGAATTCGATTTGGTGACGCACGCGATGCTGATCCTCGGCGCCATCGGCGTCGTCGCGGGTTCCGGAATGCTGGCGTGGCCGTTCGCGAAGCTGTTGCACGAGGATCCGCGCACTTTCGTGCCGCCGATGATGTTCAACAATTGCGGCAACATGGGACTGCCGATCGCCGCGCTGGCCTTCGGACCGGTGGGATTGTCGGCGATGGTGGCCCTGTTCACCATCTCGAACCTGCTGCACTTCACGCTCGGCGTGCACATCGTCAACCGGCACGCCGCGTTCTGGCCGGTGTTGAGGAATCCAATGGTCATCGCGACTTTCGTCGGGTTCGCCTTCGCGCTGCTGCGGCCCGAAGCTCCGGAGTGGCTGATGCTGGCGATCAAGATGACCGGCGACGCGATGATTCCACTGATGCTGATTTCGCTCGGCGTTCGGATGGCGACCGTATCATGGGGCGGCTGGAATCTCGGCGTCATCGGCGCGCTGGTCTGCCCCCTGACGGGCATCGCCATGGCCGCGCTGCTGACCCCATTGCTCGGGCTCGATTCGACCCAGAGCGGTCTCTTGATCATCTTCGGCTGCCTGCCTCCCGCGGTGCTCAACTTCATGGTCGCCGAGCAGTACAACCAGGAGCCCGCGAAGGTGGCGTCGATCGTGCTGATCGGTAACGTCGCCTCGCTCGTGTTCGTGCCGCTCGGCGTGTCGCTCGCCCTGCGCTGAAGACACCCCCCGTCCTGTCGCTCTGCGTTACATTGCCGGTGCCGGACGTCGCGCACGCCAATCTCTGAAGGAGCAACATGTCCCAGTTCACCGTTGAAATGCGCGATGCCGCCGCCAGCTATCTCGTCGCTGCACGCAAGGCGAAACGTCCGATCGAGCGGCTACCCGAGGCCTGCCGACCCGTCGATCTCACCGACGCGCTGGCGATACAGGAGCGGGTGCGCGAGCTCCTCGGCGCGACGGTAGGCGGCTGGAAATGCTCGGTGCCGAGCGCCGAGAAGGCGATCGTGGCGGCGCCGATTTTCGCCGCGTCGATCGTCCGCGAATCGCCGTGCCCGATTCTTCCGGTCGCCGGCAAGGCGCGCATCGAGCCCGAGATCGCGTTTGTCATCGGCCGCGATCTTCCCCGGAGAGCGACGCCGTACAGCGATGTCGAGGTGCGCGCGGCCATTGCCGAGACGCGCGCGGTGCTCGAGCTCATCGGCCCGCGCTACGCCGACCCTGCGGCGGTGAGCTATCCGGAGTTCCTCGCTGACAATATCGCCAACCAGGGTCTGTTCGTCGGCCCGGCGGTGGCCAACGGACTGGACCTGCCGCTCGAAGGATTTCGCGTCGCTGTCGACCAGCCGGATGGCGCGCTCCTCACCCGCGACGGTAAGCATCCCGACGGGCATCCCTTGCGGCCGCTGTTCTGGCTCGCCAACCATCTTGCCTCGCGCGGAACCGGGCTGGTCGCGGGCCAGATCGTCACCACCGGATCCTATTGCGGCGTGCTGGATGTGCCGTTCGACACGCCGCTCACGGTGGCGCTCGGCGACTTGGCGCAGCTCTCGGTCCGCTTCACCGCGAAATAGAGATCGAAAGCCTCAATCGAGCGTGCTGCGGAAGGTGCGCAGTCCGATCGCGATCACGACCAGCGCGAACAGCGCGATCGGCCAGGCCTCGGGCATGATCTCGGTCCAGCCGTTTCCCTTGAGCAGGACTCCGCGCACCACGCGCAGGAAATGCGTCAGCGGCAGCGCCTCGCCGATGCCCTGCGCCCAGTTCGGCATGCCGCGAAACGGAAACATGAATCCCGAAAGCAGCATCGACGGCAGGAAAAAGAAGAACGTCATCTGCATCGCCTGCAACTGGTTGCGCGCGAGCGATGAAAACGTGAGCCCCAGCGTGAGATTGGCGGCGATGAACAGCAGCACCGCGAGGTAGAGGACGGTAAGGCTGCCGTGAATGGGCACGCCGAACAGAAGCCGCGCCAACGTCAGCACTATCGTCACCTGGATCAATCCGATCAGCACGTAGGGGACGATCTTGCCGGTCATCACCTCGAGCACCGTGGCCGGCGTCGCGAGCAGGTTCTCCATCGTGCCGCGCTCGCGCTCGCGGGTGATGGCGAGCCCGGTCATCATCACCATGGTCATGGTCAGGATGACGCCCATGAGACCGGGCACGATGTTGTATTGGGTGATCGCCTCCGGGTTGTAGCGCGCGTGGACGCGCACCTCGAACGCCGCGGCGCTGCCGGCGAGCGGGGCGAGCGGCCCGGTCAGATCGTGTACCAACACCGTTTGCGCCAACTGGTTCACCGCCGCGATCGCATTGCCGGTGGCGGCGGGATCGGTGGCATCGGCCTCCAGAAGCAGCGCCGGATGCTCGCCGCGAACCAGGCGCAAGGAGAAGTCCGCCGGGATCGTCACCACGAATTGCACCTTGCCCGTGGCGAGCCAGCGGTCGCTTTCGGCCTCGTTCGCCGCCTCGCCGACGTAATCGAAGTAGTTGCTGTTCTTGAGTCCGCCGAGAATACTGCGCGAGAACTCGCCGCGATCGGCGATCAACGCCGCGGTCGGCAGATGCTTGGGGTCGGAATTGATCGCGAATCCGAACAGGACCAGCTGCACCACCGGGATGCCGACGATCATGCCGAAGGTCAGCCGGTCGCGCTTGAGCTGAATGAATTCCTTGGCGACGATGCCGAGCCAGCGCGACCAGGAAAACCATCCGGTCATGAAATGGTCTCCGCTTGCTGCCCGGGATCCTGCGGGTCGGCATCGCGCATCAGATGGATGAACACATCCTCGAGGCCCGGTTCCACTTCGCGCCAGTGGAGACCCGGTTCCTTCATCAGCGGAGCGAGCGCGGCTTCGAGCCCCTCGCGGTTCGAGCCCGTCACGTGCAGCGCGGCGCCGAACGACGCCACCTGCTCGATCGCCGGCAACGCCCGCAACTTCGCCGCCAGCTCGGGCAGGCCCTCGCCTTCCACCGCCCACGTGATCAGCGCCTGGCTGGAGATGACTTCGCTTGCGGTCCCCTGCGTGAGCAATCTGCCGTTGAGGATATAGCCGAGCTTGTGGCAGCGCTCCGCTTCGTCCATGTAATGCGTGCTGACCAGCACCGTGATGCCGTCGGCCGCCAGTGCATGCAGCTCGTCCCAGAAATCGCGGCGCGCCTTGGGATCGACACCCGCGGTCGGCTCGTCGAGCAGCAGCAGGTTCGGCGCGTGCAGGAGACAGGCGGCGAGCGCGAGGCGCTGCTTCCAGCCGCCGGAAAGCGTTCCGGCGAGCTGATTGCCGCGCTCGGTGAGCCCCAGGCGAGCGAGCGTCGCGTCGACGTGGCGCCGCCGCTCCGTCATGCCGTACATCCGCGCGATGAAGTTCAGGTTCTCGCGGATGGTCAGGTCCTCCCAGAACGAGAAGCGCTGCGTCATGTATCCGACATGGCGCTTGATCTGTTTGGTCTCGCGTAGGATGTCGAACCCGAGGCACGTTCCCTCTCCGCTGTCGGGGGTCAGGAGGCCGCAGAGCATGCGGATCGACGTGGTCTTGCCGCTTCCATTGGGCCCGAGGAAGCCGAAGATCTCGCCGCGCCTGACCGTCAGTGCAAGATCCCTGACAGCGTGGTTGTCGCCGAAGTGCTTGTTCAAGCCTCGCACGTCGATGACCACATCGGGGACGTGCGTCGGCTCCATGCTCTTAAGTCCGCGGCAATGCGATATCGACCGGCTGTCCGGGATTGAGCCGGACCGCGACGCTGGCGTCGGGCTTGGCTTCCACCAGGTAGACCAGCTTGGCGCGGTTCTCCTTGGAATAGAGCACCGGCGGGGTGAATTCGGCGCGATCGGAAATGAAAGTGACGGTTGCGCTCATCGGCTCGCCGCATCCATCGCACGAGAAACGCACCGCCTGGCCCGGATGGATGGCGCCAAGCTGCGGCTCGCCGACGAAGAAGCGGATCTTGACGTTGCCCGGAGGCAGAAGGCTCGCAACCACCGCGCCCGCCGGCACCCAGTCGCCGACCACGAAATAGGTATCGCTGACGTGGCCGTTCGCCGGCGCGGTGACGGCGCGCTGGCCGAGACGCCAGTCGGCCTGCGCGAGCGCCTGCCGCGCCGCATCCGCGTCCGCCTGCGCCGCGCGTATCTCATCCGGCCTCGCCGGCATCCTCGCCGTCTCGACCGCGGCTTTGAGCTCCTGGACGTGGGCGTCGTCATTGCGCATCCGGGTGCGCATGTCGTCGAGCGCGGCGCTGCTGATGAAGCCGGATTTGTAGAGCGATTCCTGACGCTTGAAGTTCGCCGCTGACAATTCGCGCGCGGCCATCGCCTGGCGCAGTTGCTCGGCCACCGTCTCGATCTCCGAGGGCCGCTTGCCGGTCTTCAGATTGGCAAGACGCGCATTCGCCGCAGCGAGCTGCTGCTCCGCCTGGCGGCGGCCGGCGATTTCATTTTCGCGCTCGAACGTAAACAGCGGCGCGCCCGCAATGACGTCGCCTCCACGCTGCACCGAGAGTTGCTGCAGCGTGCCGGCAAACGGCGCAGCCACCCGAACGTACTCGCCCTCGACGTAGCCTTGCAGCGCCGGCTCGGCGCGCGGACCGCAGGCGGCAAGCAGGCACAGGCACGGCACCAGAAACGCATCGCGCCCGCTCCAATTCCCACGCCACTGGATCCCTGCTTGCGCGGGGATGACGTTCAAATTTCGTCGTTCCCGCGAAAGCGGAAACCTGGTGACTTTCGTTGAGCTGGCGCGCCAGCGCTGATTCGGTCCCTCCGTCATTCTACGACCCGGTTCGATGGTCGTCGAAGGATACCGGACGAAGCAAAAAAAGCCAGCGAGCTTCCCGCCCGCCGGCCTTGTCGCGTTTACGAATGAAAATCAGAGAGAATCGAGCGTGTTCAGTACTTGATCGAGCATCCGTAAGGGGTCGTGTTGGGCGGGTCCACCGCGACGCCGGCAGTCGCGGCGGTGAGCGCGGTGCGTACGTAATTCTTCGCCTTGCGTGTCTCATCCGCCGATGCCCACGGGTGATCGTCGATGGCCCCGCCGTAGACGATCCGTCCGTCGGGGTTGATCACGAACATATGGGGTGTGGTCTTGGCGGCGTAAAGCCTGGCCGTGGCGCTGTCGGCGTCGATAAGCACCGCTTTTTGCGATGCCTCATGCGCGTTCATCCACACGTCGAGCTGCGGTCCCGTCTTGTATTCGCTGCTGTTGCGGTTGGTCGAGTTGATCGACAGCCACGCCACGTCGAGCGTCCGCCACTCCTTCTGCAGCGCGGGCATGTTGCGACTGTTGTAGTGCCTCTGCACGAACGGACACTCGGGATTGGTCCACTCCAGGACCACATACTTGCCCCGATAATCGGCCAGATGCACCGGCTTGCCGTGGGTGTCGGCAAGCGTGAAGTCGGGCGCGGATTGTCCCGCGGCGGCCGCCAACGCTGCCGGCGTCGCGACCAAGGCAAGCGCGAATGCGCTGGCGCCGATGAAGACGTGGTGCTTGATGTTCATACGGTCCTCCTGACGCGGGAACTTGAGCCTGCTCACAACGCAGCCTGTGCGGCCTGCGGCGCGTCGATCGCATCGAGAATATTCTGCTTTCGCAGGACTTCCGGCAATAGCAAGGGTTCCTTGCCGGGTCGATAGAAAACATACACCGGAACGCCGTTGCGTCCAAGCGCGGCCAGCGCCGCGCCGATCGCCGGATCGCGGCGCGTCCAGTCGGCTTTCAGAAGCGCGACCTGACCTCGCGTGAAAGCGTTTTGAACGGCGTCCGTGTCGAGCACCAGGCGTTTGTTCACCTGGCAGGTCACGCACCATGCGGCGGTGAACTCGACGAACACCGGGCGGCCCGCGGCGACGAGCTCGCTCACCCGAGCGGCGGAATATTCCTGCCAGCCGTCGTCCGCCGCGACGTGCCTGGCGAGATTCGTCTGGGCGTCCTGCGCGGAGGTCGTCACCACCGGAGCGCCGACGGCGAGCGCGACGGCAATGCTCGCCGCGGCGGCGATACCCCAGCCGCGAGTTCCGCCGGTGCGCATCGTCTGCCACGCCCAAAGCCCGAGCGCGATCAGCAAGACAGTCAAGCCGAGCCGCAACACCGCGTCGTTGCCCAGTTGCGCACCGAGCACCCATCCAAGCCATAGCACCGTCGCATAAAGTGGAAAGGCGAGCAGCTGCTTCAGCCGCACCATCCACGCGCCCGGCTTGGGAAGTATTTTCCGCCAGCTTGGGAAGCACGCCAGCAAGACATACGGCAGCGCCATCCCGATCGCCAGCACGGTGAACACGATCCACGTCGACAGCGCGGGACCGGTGAGCGCGTAGCCCAGCGCCGCGCCCATGAACGGCGCGGAGCATGGCGACGCGACGACCACCGCGAGCGCGCCTGAAAGCGCATCGTTGAGGAGCGGGTTTTTGGCGTTCCAGGTTGCCAGCGACGAGGGAATGATTTGGCCGATCTCGAACATGCCCGACAGGTTCAACGCGAGCACGAAGAACAGTACCGCGAGCACCGCGATCGTCGCCGGCGATTGCAGCTGGAACCCCCATCCCAGTTGCGCTCCCGCGGTGCGAAAGGCGACCAGCACGCCGGCGAGCAGCCAGAACGACAGGATGACGCCAGCGCCGAAGGCAATTCCGTGCCGACGCATCGCCACGGCGCTTTCTCGATGCGCCGCGAATCCGAGCACTTTCAGCGACAGCACCGGAAACACGCAGGGCATGAGATTGAGCAGCACGCCGCCGACGAACGCGAAGACGATGGCCGTGGCGAGCGACAATGCGGTGTCGCTTGGTGTGACCGGCGGGATTGTTTGAAGCGTCGGCGTGGTCGTCACGGGTGCCGCGGCACCGGCTACGACCGCACCGTCCAAAGGCACGTCGATCGCGATCGAGCGCGCGGCGCCGGCGGCGTCGGTCGATATGACCACGCCGGCGACGCGCTTGAAGTCGCCCACGCGCTGGCTCGCCACCGGCAGGCTCAGGGTCGAGCCCGCGCCCTGCTGCGCGAGCGACTGCGGACCCGAAGCCTCGATCTGTCCTTCCACGTACGGAAAGAAATGCGCAGCGGCGATGCCCGGCGCGTTGTCGCGAGTTGTTATGGGAACCAGACGCAGCTCGACCGTCGAGTCGTGACCGGTCGCGGTCACTTTCCAGCCGTCGGCCGGGCGCTGCAGGCTGGAGCGCGTTTTGTCGATCGCATCGCCCCACCGCGGATGGCGCTGAACCTGTCCCGCATCGGCAACCACCGGCAAGGTCAGCGACAGGTCGGCGCCTTCGGGGATGCAGATCTCTTTGC
>JALZAN010000004.1 GCA_030948365.1 Pseudomonadota bacterium | reverse complement strand
GCTTTGCGCCGCCGCTAACGGGTCCGCGAGATCGAGCTTCACGCCTGTCAGCAGCGCGTGCAGCGCCGCCGGATCGATCAGTCGCGACACGCGGTCGATTACCGCTTCCGCAAGGAGATACTGGCGAGCGACGTTCTCGAAGGCTTCGGTTGAGAGCGCCGGCTGTCCGACGCCGGGAACGAGCTCGGCGCTCTTCATGGCGACCTTGAGCAGATGTTGCTTGAGATCGTGGTCGTCCTTCAGATAAGTCTCTTCCTTGCCCTGCTTGATTTTGTAAAGCGGCGGTTGCGCGATGTAAATGTGTCCGCGCTCGACCAGGTCGGTCATCTGGCGGTAGAAAAAAGTCAACAGCAGCGTGCGAATGTGCGAGCCATCGACATCGGCGTCGGTCATGATGATGATGCGGTGATAGCGCAGCTTGTCGATGTTGTATTCGTCCTTGCCGAAGCCTGTTCCCAGCGCAGTGATCAGGGTAACGATTTCCTGCGAGCTGATCAGCTTCTCGAATCGGGCGCGCTCGACGTTGAGGATCTTTCCGCGCAGCGGAAGAATCGCCTGGAACTTGCGGTCGCGTCCCTGCTTGGCCGATCCGCCCGCGGAATCGCCCTCGACCAGGTAAAGCTCGCACAGCGCGGGATCGCGCTCCTGACAATCGGCGAGCTTGCCGGGCAGCCCCATCCCATCGAGAACGCCCTTGCGGCGAGTGAGCTCGCGCGCTTTGCGTGCGGCCTCGCGTGCCCGCGCCGCGTCGACGATTTTGGCGCAGATGATGCGCGCATCGGCCGGGTTCTCGAGAAGAAATTCGTTCAGCTTGCTGCTGACCACGTCCTGCACGATCGGCTGCACTTCGGAGGAGACGAGCTTGTCCTTGGTCTGCGACGAGAATTTTGGCTCCGGCACCTTGATCGACAGGACGCACGTCAATCCCTCGCGCATGTCGTCGCCGGTCGTCTCGACCTTGGCTTTTTTCGCCAGGTCCTCCTTTTCGATGTAGCTGTTCAGCGTTCGTGTCATCGCCTGGCGAAGGCCGGTAAGATGCGTTCCGCCGTCCCGCTGCGGAATATTGTTGGTGAAGCACTGAACCGACTCCGCGTAGGAGTCGTTCCACTGCATCGCAATGTCGACGATCACGCCGTCCTTCTCGCCGACGGCGTGAAATATCTTGGAATGCAGCACGCTCTTGCTGCGGTTCATGTAATCGACGAACGCCTTCATCCCGCCCGAGAAGGCGAAGGTCTCGCTTTTCCCGTCGCGCTGGTCGACGAGCTCTATCTTGACGCCGTTGTTCAGAAACGACAGCTCGCGGATGCGGCGAGCCAGAATGTCGTAGTGGAACTCGACGTTGTTGAACGTCGCCGGCGAAGCTTTGAAATGCACCTCGGTTCCGCGCCGCTCGGTCGGGCCGGTGACGGTCAACGGCGCGAGGGGCACGCCATCGCGGAATTCCATCTGGTTGATGACGTCGTCGCGCCAGATCCTGAGCTTGAGCCACTCCGACAGGCCGTTGACCACGGACACGCCGACGCCATGCAAGCCGCCTGAAACCTTGTACGAGTTCTGGTCGAACTTTCCGCCCGCGTGCAACTCCGTCATGACGATTTCGGCAGCCGAGCGCTTCAGCTCGTCGTCATCCTTGATGTCCGTCGGGATTCCGCGCCCGTTATCGACGACCGAGATCGAGTTGTCGGCATGAATCACCACCTTGATTTCGTCGCAATAGCCTGCAAGCGATTCATCGATAGCGTTGTCCAGCACCTCGAACACCATGTGATGCAGTCCAGTGCCGTCGGACGTGTCGCCGATGTACATGCCGGGCCGCTTGCGCACCGCTTCGAGTCCCTTGAGCACCTGAATGCTGTTGGAATCATAGTCGCGGCCGTTGTCGATCGGCTTGGGATTGGGTTCAGTCATGCGCTTGTTTCTCTTTTCTTGTGTCCTTCTAAAGCGTCGACGCCGACTCGGGGGTCGGCGCCAAAGGCGGGGCTGATGCTAGGCGTTTTGGTCAGATGCGCATAGGCATCACGACGTATTTATAATCGCCTCGATCCGGCATCGTGATAAGCGCGCTGGAATTGGCGTCTCCGAAAGCGAGCAGAACGCGTTCGGTCGCGAGGTTGTGAAGAACGTCCAGCAAGTAAGTGATGTTGAAACCGATGTCCAATGCCTCGCCTTTGTAGTCGATCTCGAGCTCCTCTTCCGCTTCTTCCTGTTCGCTGTTGGTACAAATAATCTTGAGCTGGTCGGTGCCTAAAACAAGCCTCACGCCGCGAAATTTTTCGTTCGAAAGTATCGCCGCTCGCTGCATCGCCTGCAGCAGCTCGGCACGTGAAATATCGATCTGCTTCGAGTGACCCGTCGGAATGACTCGGTTGTAGTCAGGAAACTTTCCATCGACGACCTTGCTCACTAACTCGATGTTGGCGAAGCGGAACCGGACCTGATTGGCGAGTAGATCGATGGTCAGCTCGTCGTCGCTTTCTTCCAGCAGCTTGCCGACTTCGAGCACAGTCTTGCGTGGAAGGATCACTTCCTGGCGGGTGTAATTTCCCGGAACGGTGAGGCTCGCATACGACAGACGGTGGCCGTCGGTCGCTACCGTCTGCAACGAACCTTTGTCGACGACGAGCAGCATGCCGTTCAGGTAGTAACGGATATCCTGCTGCGCCATCGCGAATTCGGCGAGCTTGAGCAAACCGCGGAAATCCTTCTGCGGAAGCTTGATCGTCTGTTGTTGCTCCTGGGCCAGGTTGATGCGCGGGTAATCGGCCGCCGGCAGCGTTTGCAGGTTGAAACGCGACCGGTTCGCGCGCACGGTCATCTTGCCAGCCGACGTGTCGAGATTGAGTGTCGTATCGTCGGGAAGCGCGCGCAAAAGATCCTGGAACTTCCTTGCCGCGACAGTCACCGACTGATCCTGCTTTCCGGCGAGTTCGCTGTGCGCGGTAATCTGCATTTCGAGATCGGTAGCGGTCATGAACAGCCGTCCGTCCTTCTGCTCGACCAGAACATTGGCGAGTATCGGGAGCGTGTGACGCCGCTCGACAATGCCAGAGACGGCCTGCAGCGGCTTTAGTAACGCATCTCTTGGTATTTGCTTTAATTGCATTATCTCAACCTAACAACAGCTAATAGGAGATCGCATGCAACCGGGAGAAGTGCCGAATTCCTTGCGTTGTCCGGCACTTGGAACTGATGCTCCGAGCTGTACAAATTGTGTTCGGCCTGTGGACGGATTGGGGATAGAAATCGCGGACCACGCGGGACGCGAGTAACCAACAAATTATAAACGTTTTCGGGGTCGATTTATACAGGAGCGGACTAGTTGCGCAGCACCTGGAGCAAGAAATTTACGTCGTGGCTCATTTCCGGGACCGAGTCCCGGAGCTTCGCGATCTGACGGCAGGCATGGAGCACGGTGGTATGGTCGCGACCGCCGAAATTGCTGCCGATTTCGGGAAGCGAAAGCTGCGTGAGTTCCTTGGCCAATGCCATCGCGACTTGGCGAGGCCGGGCAATCGCACGCGAGCGCTTTTTGGAATGCATGTCGGAAATTCGTATCTTGTAGTAGTCAGCCACAGTCTTTTGAATGTTCTCGATCGAGATCTGTCGGTTCTGGACCGCGAGCAGATCTCGCAGGGCATCTTTCGCGACTGTCAGCGAGATCTCCTGGCCATGGAAACTCGAATAGGCGGTGACACGCTTGAGCGCACCTTCGAGCTCGCGAACATTGGAGCGAATGTGCTTGGCGATGAAGAAAGCGACCTGCTCGTCGAGCTTCATCCCGGTCTGCGCGGCCTTGGAAAGCAGGATTGCCACGCGCATCTCCAGCTCGGGCGGCTCGAGCGCGACAGTGAGACCCCACCCGAAACGCGAAATGAGTCGCTCCTCGATGCCGGTGATTTCCTTCGGATACGTGTCGCAGGTGATGACGACCTGCTTGTGCGCCTCGATCAGCGTATTGAAGAGATAGAAAAATTCTTCCTGGGTGCGACTCTTGCCGCTGAAAAACTGGATGTCGTCGATCAGCAGGAGATCGAGCGACCGGTAGTAACGCTTGAAGTCGTCGAACGCCTTGTGCTGATACGCGCGAACGACGTCCGAAACATAGGTCTCGGCATGGATATAGCGGATGCGCGCGTTCGGGTTGTTATGCAGAATATGATTGCCGATGGCCTGGATAAGGTGCGTTTTTCCGAGTCCGACGCCGCCATAGACGAACAAGGGGTTGTACGACGTCGGATGCTCGGCCACCTGAAGACCGCCGGCGCGAGCGAGCTGGTTGGCCTTGCCGGAGACGAAGGTTTCGAAAGTGAACCCGAGATTGAGGCTCGCCTGTTCGCCGCGGCGGGCCGCCACAGGCTTGGGGTCGGGAGTGCTCGCAACCGCCGCGACCGCTGCCGGCGGGGGACGATCCGCCGCATCCGCGACGACGAAGGCGAGGCGCAGCGGTCGTCCCACCGCCACCGCCGCGAGCTCCTCGATGCGCCCTGCAAAGCGCTCCTTGACCCATTGCAGCACGAAACGATTGGGCGCGATCAGGCGCAGTCCGTCGCCGGCCAGTTCGAGCCGGAGCGGGCGGATCCAGGTATTAAATTGTTGTTGCGTCAATTCGCGCTCGAACGATTCGAGGCAACTCTGCCAGAACGCGGGTGTCGACATGGATGCGCTGCTAGGGGCCAAGCTGGAAAAAATAGCGGGCGCCGTGCGGAGCCCGTGAGAGATCATTGTACTCCGCTGGAAAGGAAGTTATCCACAGCGGACAAACGGCGATGCTCCTTGACAGAGCGTAGCGCAAAGCGCTCTAATGTAAGGCTTTTTCCATTGAAGGCTGCACTATGAAACGTACCTATCAACCCTCCGTCGTCCGCCGCAAGCGGACCCATGGTTTTCGTGCCCGCATGAAAAGTATCGGCGGCCGCAAGGTCCTGCGCGCCCGCCGAGCCAAGGGCCGCGTTCGGCTCGCCGTCTGAACGCGCCCACCGGCGCTGCCACCCCCTTTCTGACCGCGGCCGCAGCGATCGGCGCGAACCAACGCCACCGACTTCGGGGCGCCGCAGCATTTGCCGTGCTGTTCCAGTCGGGGCGACGTCTCAACGCTGCCCATCTCCAGCTGCTCGCGGTGCCCGCGGAGCGTTCGCCCGGACGTGTCGGATTCATTATCGGCAAGAAGCAGCTTGACAGCGCCGTTGACCGGAACTACCTGAGGCGGCTTTTGCGCGAGGCGGTGCGTCAACGGCGGCCGGCGTTGGATGCGTTCGATATCGTGCTTCGCTTGCGGATACCATGTTCGCCGGCGACGCTGCCTGGATTGCTTCGCGAAGCATCGGATCTGCTTGGTTCTCTGACGGAGACTCGGCATTGATGAGAGCACTGCTGCTGGTGCTGTTGCGGGCGTATCAATACGCGCTGCGCCCGATGATTGGAGCCAACTGCCGTTTTTTTCCGAGCTGCTCCGACTACGCGCGCGAAGCCATCGAGCGGCACGGTGCGACAAAAGGCCTGTGGCTCACTTTTCGCCGCGTCGGCCGCTGTCACCCGTATCATCCAGGCGGTTACGACCCGGTTCCCTGAAACTTGGGCTCGCATACGACTTACTTCTGACTGGTTCATGGATACCCGACGTCTTATCCTGTTCGTCATTTTTTCCTTCTCGGCGCTGTTCCTGTGGGAGCGGTGGCAGGCGGAGCATCGACCGCCGGTGACCGCGCCGCCGCCGACGCAAACGGCGCCGGCGACGGGTGTCGATGCGCCGGTTCCCACTGGCGCCGCGCCCGCGGTCCTCCCCGGCTCGGTTCCCGGGGCGGTCACGGCGCCGAGCGTGCCGTCCGAGAAAGTCGTCGTCAAGACCGATCTCTACACCGCCTCGGTCGACACGCTGGGCGCGGTATTGACTGAAGTCTCTCTCGCCGCGCACCGCGATACCCAGGACGCGAGCAAACCCTACGTGCTCCTGCAAAAAAACGCCGAGCGCACATTCGTCGCGCAAACCGGCTTGCTCGGCGAAGGGCTACCCAACCATCGGACACTCTGGCAGGCGCTGCCCGGCCCGCGCGAGCTCGCTCCCGGCGTAAATGAGCTCGTGCTGCCGCTTCAGGCGACGGGCGCGAACGGCCTCAAGGTCGAACAGAAGCTCACCTTCCACCGGGGCAGCTACGTCATCGACGTCGCGTTCGAGGTCACCAACACCGCGACCACGCCGATCGCGCCGTACGCCTACTTTCAGCTCACCCGGGACACCAAGACAGCAGTAGTCCAGAGCTCGATGGCGCCCGCAGCGTATACGGGCCCGGTGATGTACAACGAGACCGACAAATTCAAGAAGATCGAATATGGCGATCTGGACAAGCTTGCCGCCGACCCAAGTCGCAAGCTTCCGTACACCAAGACCGCGGACAACGGCTGGGTCGGCATGGTCGAGCACTATTTCGTCGCCGCATGGCTGCCGTCCGACGATCTGAAGACGCCGCGCGAGTTCTACGCCAAGAAGCTCGACAACGGACTCTACGCCGACGGCGTCATCGTCCAGGCGTCGCCGATCGCGCCCGGAGCCACCGGAGAGATCAAGGTGCCGCTATACGTCGGCCCGCAGGAGCAGGACACGCTAAAGAGCCTGGCGAAGGGCCTCGACCTGGTCGTCGATTACGGCATTTTCACGGTGCTGGCTGCGCCGTTGTTCTGGCTGCTCAAATGGCTCGACGGAATCGTCCACAACTGGGGCTGGGCGATCGTGCTGCTGACCATCATCATCAAGAGCGTGTTCTACCCGCTCAATCACGCCAGCGCCCGGTCGATGGCGAAAATGAAGGTCATCGCGCCCAAGCTCAAGGCGCTTCAAACGCAGTACGCCAACGACAAGCAGCAGCTGCAGATCAAGATGATGGAGATGTACAAGACCGAGAAGATCAATCCGCTGGGCGGGTGTCTTCCGATCCTGGTGCAGATCCCCGTCTTCATCGCGCTGTACTGGGTGTTGCTATCCGCGGTGGAGCTGCGGCACGCGCCGTGGATTGGCTGGATCCGCGATCTCTCCGCGCCGGATCCGTATTTCGTGCTGCCGGTCGTTTATGCAATCACCGCCTATCTGCAGGTGAAATTGTCGCCGACGCCGATCCAGGATCCGGTCCAGGCGAAGGTGATGCAGATCATGCCCATCGCGTTCTCGGTCATGTTCGTCTTCTTCCCCTCGGGATTGGTGCTCTACTGGCTCATCAACAACTCGCTGCAGATCTTCCAGCAATGGCATATGAATCGGGTGCTGGAGCGCGAGGCGGCGGTCGCGGCCGCCAAGAGACGCTGATCAAGCGCGGCAGACCGGACCATGAGTACGCGACCGCAATTGCTGGCGCGGTGAGTTCAGCCTCGCGCCGCGCCGTTGCGCATTGGTGTCCGCGCGGCGCGTGATCCGACCCGCCGACGCCGACGTCATTGCCGCCATCGCGACGCCTCCGGGGCGTGGCGGCATTGGCATCGTACGCGTCTCCGGCCGGGATTTGAGCGCCCTTGTCGAAGGCATCGTCGGTGGTCCGCTGACTCCGCGCGTGGCGACGAGCGTGACATTTCGCGATGCCGAGGGTGACGCGCTCGATCGAGGCATTGCCCTATTCTTCCCATCGCCGGCGTCGTACACGGGAGAAAACGTTCTCGAGCTGCAAGGACACGGCGGCCCGGCGGTGCTCTCGCTCGTGCTCAAACGATGCCTCGATCTGGGGGCCCGTGTCGCCGAGCCCGGCGAGTTCACCAAGCGCGCGTATCTGAACGACAAGATCGATCTCGCCCAAGCCGAAGCGGTCGCCGATGTCATCAGCGCCACGACCGCCGCGGGCGTCCGCGCGGCAACGCGGAGCCTCGTCGGCGAGTTCTCGCGCGAGGTCGGCGCGCTCCTCGATCGTTTGGTCGACCTTCGGGTGTTCATCGAGGCGACGCTCGATTTTCCGGAGGAAGACATCGCTTTCGTTCATGCCGCGGACGTCGCCGGGAAAATCCGGCGCCTGCAGCAATCACTCGACGCATTGCTCGGCCGCTCGCGGCAGGGCCGGCTGCTGCTGGAGGGACTTCAGGTCGTTCTGATCGGACAACCCAACGTCGGCAAGTCCAGCCTTCTGAACCAGCTCGTCGGCGAGGATCGCGCCATCGTGACACCGGTCGCCGGGACGACCCGCGATGCCATCCGCAGCAGTGTCGAGATCGACGGTATTCCCTTGCACATCATCGACACCGCCGGCCTGCGCGAAACAAGCGACGCCGTGGAGCAGGTCGGCATTGCGCGAACGTGGTCCGAAATAGAGCGTGCGGATCTGGCACTTGTGGTGACCGACGCGCGAATGCCGCAGCACGCGGGAGATACGGCGATCATCGGCAGGCTTCAGCCGGCGCTGCCCCGACTGGTGGTGCGCAACAAGATCGATCTCGCCGGCCTCGATCCTCGGCGGAACGCGATCGATGGCGCGGACGAGATCTGGTTGTCCGCGAAAACCGGCAGCGGCGTCGAGCTTCTTCGCCGCGCGATCCTGGAACTCGCCGGCGCGGAAGAGCATACGCACGACGCTTTTCTGGCGCGCGAAAGGCATCTACGCGCGCTGGCGGAGGCGAGAGAATCGCTTGCGCGCGCGGCGGCGCATCTCGCTCCCATTGCCGCGCCGGCGTTGGAGCTCTGTGCGGAAGAGTTGCGCCAGGCGCACGACGCGCTCGGCGAGATCACCGGCGCCCACACCGCGGACGACCTGCTGAGGGAGATCTTCGGACGCTTCTGCATCGGAAAGTGACCGAGTTCCCAGCGTCCTCGGACGTGGGATTACATCCCAGGCAGCGAATGAATCTCCATGACTTCGATCGAGGATTGCGGGATCTGCAAGTGAGGGTGGCCTTCGAAGGTTTTTGCCGCCGCCTCGTGTGAGTCCGCTTCCACGATTGCGTACAACATGATGTCGTTCTTGGCGTCAGATGCGCCCTGCGCGGTGACGCGCTTGGTCTTGCCGACCCCCGCGCCCGCGTCAGCGAATATCTTGGCGTGATCGCTCATCCATTTTTTCCACTCGCCCTGCATCTTCTGTTCGTCCGCTTTTCTCTTCTCGGGCTCGGTCTTCTTCCATTCTTCGATGACCGAGGCTGGCGCAAGATACGTCACAAGAAATTTCTTCATGATGATACGAGCTGGATTGTTTAGGAAGGCGCGGCGCTGGACATTATATCGCGCTTAGATATCGGAAAATAATCGCGCCTACGTGTCGCGACGCCCGTTCGGCAGTGCATGCGGTAGACTTCCATGCATACCAAGAGAGCCGCCCCCGGTTACGGCGCGGCCGGTTCGGGCAGGGGAGAACGGCTTGTCGATCTACGCGCTGAAGCCGAAATTCCAGGCGCTGCTGCGGCCCTTGACGACGGCGCTGGCGCGCGGCGGAGTCACGGCCAACCAAGTCACCATGGCCGCCGCCGTCGTGTCGGTCATCCTCGGATCGTTCATCGCCTGGCGTGCTCCGGAGCGTTGGCCTTTTCTGCTCCTGCCATTCTGGATGTTTCTGCGCATGGCGCTGAACGCGATCGATGGCATGCTTGCGCGGGAGTTTGGCCAGAAGAGCCGCCTCGGCGCGTATCTCAACGAGCTGACCGACGTGGTGTCCGACGCGGCATTGTATTTACCCTTCGCGTTCCTGCCGCCCTTTTCGCCGCTGTGGACAGGGGTCGTGGTCGTGATGGCGGTGATATCCGAGTTCGCCGGCGTGTTGGGTCCCGCCGTCGGCGCGTCGCGCCGTTACGACGGACCGATGGGCAAGAGCGACCGCGCCTTCGTCTTCGGTGCGCTCGCGTTGTGGGCGGGGCTCGGGCTTGTCTTGCCGGCGTGGCTCGGCTGGACCATGCCGTTGCTTGCACTGTTGCTGGGCGTCACCATCGTCAACCGGGTTCGCCGCGGATTACAGGAGGGTCGTTGACGTGAACGGTTCGTCGACGCCCCTCACCTGGGCAGAGCATCGCCGCGCCGCGATTAGCGGGCGAGCGTCGCAATGAGGTTCCTGGATGCGCTCGCCGCCCGCACGCTGTGCGGCTTCGCGAAGGCCCTCACCGGCGCGCGCATGCTGTGGATCGGCTGCGCGCCGGACGCCACGCAGCGGGTTTACTTCGGCAATCACGGAAGCCACGGCGACTTCGCGCTGATCTGGGCGTGCCTGCCGCTCAAGCTCCGCCGTCGAACTCGACCGGTCGCGGGAGCCGACTACTGGTGCACGGGCGCGCTGCGCAAGTATGTCGCCAGGCGCGTGATCCACGCAGTATTGATCGATCGCAACGTCGCGACCAGAACGGAGGACCCGATTCGTCAGATGGCCGAGGCGATTGCCAAGGGCGATTCGCTGATCGTGTTCCCGGAGGGTACCCGCAACACGACCGACGCCGCGCTGCTGCCGTTCAAGAGCGGGATCTATCATCTGGCGCACGCGTGCCCCGACGTGGAATTCGTTCCGTTATGGATCGAGAATTCGCGGCGGGTGATGCCCAAGGGCCAGCTGCTTCCGGTCCCACTGCTGTGCACCTTGACCGTCGGCGCGCCGATCAAGCTTCGCGCCGAGGAAGACAAGGATGCCTTTGTCGAGCGCACGAGGGACGCGCTGCTCGCCCTGATGCCGGCTCAATCGTGACCATGCAACAACAAACGATGGCGCTCTTCGCCGCCGTCGGCGCGGTGCTCATCCTTGCCTCGCTGATCGGTTACGCGCTGAAGGTGTTCGTCGCGAAGGGCCGGCCGCACGCGGCGATCGACAACCTGAACGCGCGCACCAAGGCCTGGTGGGTGATGGTGCTGGTGCTTAGCGTCGCGCTGCTTTTCGGCAAGGACGGCGTGCTCGTGCTGTTTCTTTTCGTGTCGTTTTTTGCCCTGCGCGAGTTCATGACTCTGACCTACACCCGTGGCGGCGACCACAACGCGCTGGCGGCGAGCTTCTTCATCGTCCTGCCCGCGCAATACTTTTTTATCTACATCGAGTGGTACGGGCTGTACTCGATTTTCATTCCGGTCTACGTTTTCCTGCTGCTGCCGATCCTGGAAGTGACCGCCGGCGACACCATGCGCTTTCTGGAGCGCGCGGCCAAGATGCAGTGGGGTCTGATGGTATGCGTCTTCTGCATCTCGCACGTCCCGGCGCTGCTTACGCTCGATATCCGGGGCTACGAAGGCCGCAACGTGCTGTTGATCGTGTTCCTGGTCCTGGTGGTCCAGTCGAGCGACGTGCTGCAGTACGTCTGGGGCAAGCTTCTCGGCAAGCACAAGATCGCGCCGCTAGTGTCGCCGTCGAAAACGCTCGAGGGTCTCATCGGCGGTGTCCTGAGCGCGACCGCCCTGGGGGCCGCGCTGTGGTGGATCACGCCGTTCACGGTCTGGCAGGCGGCGCTGATGGCGTTCGCCATCAACGTGATGGGGTTTCTCGGCGGCCTGGTGATGTCGGCGATCAAGCGCGATCGCGGCGTCAAGGACTGGGGACACATGATCGAGGGACACGGCGGCATGCTCGACCGGCTCGATTCGGTCGTGTTCGCCGCGCCGATCTTCTTCCACGCGACGCGTTACTGGTGGGTGTGATTTCCCGCTGCGCGAAACTCACGATCCGCGCGCGTTGGGCTGCCGCTACGCAGCCCAGTCGAGGATGACTTTGCCGCTCTGACCCGAGATCATGGTGGCAAAGGCCGTCTCAAATTCCTCGGCGGCGTAATGGTGGGTGATGATCGGCGTCAGATCCAGCCCGCTCTGAATCATCGCCACCATCTTGTACCAGGTCTCGAACATCTCGCGCCCGTAGACACCCTTGATCTCGAGGCCCTTGAAAATCACCTGGTTCCAGTCGATCGCCATCCTTGCCGGCGGAATCCCGAGCAACGCCACCTTGCCGCCGTGATTCATGTGCAGGAGAAGGCTCTCGAAGGCCTGCGGCACGCCCGACATTTCCATGCCGGCGTCGAAGCCCTCGGTCATGCCGAGCTCATCCATGACAGCGCGCAGATTGTCGCGCTGGACATTGACCGCTCGCGTCGCGCCCATGCGCCGGGCGAGATCGAGCCGATAGTCGTTGACGTCGGTGATGACGACGTACCGCGCGCCGACATGGCGCGCGATGGCCGCCGCCATGATCCCGATCGGACCGGCGCCGGTGATCAGGACGTCTTCGCCGACCAGATTGAACGACAGCGCGGTGTGCGTCGCATTGCCGAAAGGATCGAAGATCGACGCCAGGTCGTCGGAAATGTCATCGGGAATCTTGAAGGCGTTGAAGGCCGGGATGACCAGGTACTCGGCGAACGCGCCCTCGCGGTTGACGCCGACGCCCACCGTATTCCGGCACAGGTGCCGCCTCCCGGCGCGGCAATTGCGGCAGAAGCCGCAGGTGATGTGGCCTTCGCCGGAGACGCGGTCTCCGATCTTGAATCCGCGTACCTCCTCTCCCATCTCGACGATGCGGCCGACGTACTCGTGGCCGACATGCATCGGCACCGGAATCGTCTTTTGCGCCCACTCGTCCCATTTCCAGATGTGAACGTCGGTGCCGCAGATGGCGGTCTTGCGCACGCGGATGAGCACGTCGTTGTGCCCAACCTCGGGCTTGGTCACGTCAACGAGCTTCAACCCGGGTCCCGCCGTGATTTTCGCCAGTGCCTTCATCGTCTTATCCATGGATCTGTGATCCGCTAGCGGATGGCCCCGAGCGCCCTGCCCGCCTTGGCAAAGGCGGACACCGCGCGGTCGATCTGTTCCGGCGTGTGAGCGGCGCTCATTTGCGTTCGCAGGCGCGCCTTGCCCTTCGGCACGACGGGGTAGGAAAACCCAATCACATAAACGCCTTCTTCGAGTAGCGCATCGGCGGCACGCGTCGCAAGCTGAGCGTCACCGAGCATGACTGGAATGATCGGATGCTGTCCGGGCACGAGGTCGAAGCCGAGGCGGGTCAAGGCCTCGCGGAAGTACTCGCCGTTTTGATGCACACGCTCCCGCATGGAGCGGCCCTCCTCGCTATCCAGCAGCTCGATTACCTTGAGCGTGGACGCGGCGATGCTCGGCGGAATGCTATTGGAAAAAAGATAGGGCCGCGAGCGCTGGCGTAAGACTTCGATGATTTCCTTGCGTCCCGCAGTATAGCCCCCGGCCGCACCGCCGAGCGCCTTGCCCAGCGTGCCGGTCACGATGTCGACCCGCGCTTCGACGCCGCAATGCTCGGGCGTGCCGCGCCCGCCGGCGCCGACAAAACCGACCGCGTGCGAGTCGTCGACCATGACCAGCGCGCCGTGCTTGTCGGCGAGCGCGCAAATCGAGCGCAGATCGGCGATGATGCCGTCCATGGAGAAGACGCCGTCGGTCGCGATCAGCTTGAAGCGCGCGCCGGCCGCATCGGCTTCCTGCAGCCGGGCCTCCAGATCGCGCATGTCGTTGTTGCGGTAGCGATAGCGTTTCGCCTTGCAAAGGCGGATGCCGTCGACGATGCTCGCGTGGTTCAATTCGTCGCTGATGACTGCGTCTTCCTCGCCCAGCAGCGTCTCGAACAGACCGCCGTTGGCGTCGAAACAGCTTGAATAGAGGATGCTGTCTTCCATGCGCAGGAATGTGCTCAGCGCTTGCTCGAGCTGTTTGTGGACCGCCTGCGTTCCGCAGATGAAGCGCACCGAGGCCATGCCGAAGCCCCACCGGTCGAGCGCCTCCTGCGCCGCTTTCACCACCCGCGGATCATCGGCGAGCCCGAGATAGTTGTTGGCACACAGATTCAGTACGCCGTCGCGGCCGTTGACGCGAATTTCCGGCGACTGCGGGCTCTCGATGACGCGCTCCGACTTGTAGAAGCCGGCGGCACGGACGTCAGCGATGGTTTGCCGCAGGTGGGTCAAGTACGCTTCGCGCATGATCGCGACCTGTTCTTGGAAATGATCGCCGGGTCGTCAACGAATAGGCACGAGTGGCGCGGCGACGATCTGGATACGTCGATGGTAGCGGGAAACGGAGTCGCGCAGGACTTGACATCGATTGCCGACGGAGGTTCGCGGCGCGACACTTGCGCGATGGACGGTTTCAACCTGGGATTCCGGCGCGGCCGGCCCCCGCTCCAACCCGGACGTTGGCGCGCGGATCGCGGCATCGCTTGTCATCGTCTTCGGCAGTTGCAATGAGAGTCCGCGAGGCGGTTCCCGCCCTCGGAGGGCTTGTGGTCGGACTCGCCGGGGCGATCACGTGCGATGCGTTGCACACCCCGCTCCCCTGGATGATCGGGCCGCTGCTTGCCGTTGCCGGGACGCGTGTCGCCGGTTGGCCGGTCTCCGCGCCGTCGGGCGGCAGGCAGGTCGGCCAGTGGATCATCGGTACGACGCTCGGGCTGTACTTCACGCCGCTGGTTGCCGAGCGCGTCAGTGGGTTCATGTGGTTGCTCCTCCTGGGCGCCCTCTTCGCGATCGCAGTCGGATACGTCTGCGCATATTTCCTCTCGGTGCTCGGCGGCACCGATCGAACGACGGCGATGTTCGCGAGCGTTCCCGGGGGTGCGGCGGAAATGGCAGTGCTCGGCGAGCGCTTCGGCGCACGGGTGGACCAGGTCGCTGCGGCGCAGTCGTTGCGGATCCTGTTGGTGGTGGTGACCATCCCCTCGGCATTCGCGGCGCTGGGCTTGCACGGCGCCGATCCCTTCCTGGCCGCGAGCAGCGAAATACGATGGCCCGCGCTTGCGGCGATGTTGGCCGTCACGGGCGCCGCCGGTCTGTTGCTGACGCGTCTGAGCGTTCCCAATGGCTTCGTGCTGGGCGCGCTCGTGGTCGCCATTCCCCTGACCATTGCCGGCGTCGGCACATCGGCGATGCCGCGATGGGTGCTCGATGGCGCGCAATTGCTGCTCGGGTGCGCGCTCGGCTCGCGATTCAATCGCGGCTTTCTCGCGCGAGCGCCGCGCTTTGTCGCCGCCGTCGTGGCCACGGTCGCGCTGGCGATGGGAATTTCGGTCCTGTTCGCGCTTCTCTTGGCGCGCGCCACCGGAATCCATCCGGCGACGCTGGTGCTTGCCACAGCGCCCGGCGGAATTGCGGAAATGGCGGTGACGGCCAAGGTGCTGGAGCTTGGCGTGCCGATGGTGACTTCGTTTCACGTGACGCGGGTGATGCTTTTGCTGACGTGCAGCGGACCGCTGTTTGCATGGCTGCGCGAACGCAGGCGACGCCGCCGGCGATGATGTGTAGTACACGCGCCGGCCCAGTGGCCTGACCGATTGCAATTGGCGGTCGGGCTTAACGCGCCCGCTGATCGCGTGCTACAGTTGCTGCCCTTCTGACGAGCAGCCGTCGCGTTGGCTTTAGCGAGCCAAGGCTCGGGTTCCCGACGCAGCCCATGAATCGCCCCGAATCTGTTTCCACCCTCGTCGTTTCCGAACCTCCCGTCGTCGATGCTCCCGCGTATGTCCGGCACCCACGGCTGATCAACTGGGTTCGCGATATCGCGCGGCGGACGTCTCCGGCGAGCATCGTGTGGTGCGATGGCTCATCGACGGAATACGACCGGTTGTGCGCCGCCATGGTCGACGCCGGCACGCTGCTGAAGCTGAATGAACAGGAGCGTCCCAACAGTTATCTCGCGCGATCGGACCCCTCCGACGTTGCCCGCGTCGAGGATCGCACCTTCATCTGCAGCAATCGCGAAGACGACGCGGGCCCCACGAATCACTGGGTGGCCCCCGCCGACATGCGCAGGACGCTCGAGCAGCTGTTCGACGGATGCATGCGCGGGCGGACACTTTATGTGATCCCTTTTTCGATGGGCCCGCTGGGCAGCCGGATCGCGCACGTCGGCGTCGAATTGACCGACAGCCCGTACGTTGTCGCCAGTATGCGGCTGATGACGCGGATGGGGCGCGCGGTCTACGAGGTCCTCGGCACCGACGGCGTGTTCGTTCCATGCGTGCACTCGGTCGGCGCTCCGCTGGCAGTTGGTGAACAAGATGTCGCGTGGCCGTGCAACGCCAAGCACAAATACATCGTGCATTTTCCGGAAACGCGCGAGATCTGGAGCTATGGTTCCGGCTACGGGGGAAACGCGCTCCTGGGCAAAAAGTGCTTCGCGCTGCGAATCGCATCGGTGATGGGGCGCGACGAGGGCTGGCTTGCCGAGCACATGCTGATTCTCGGTGTCACGTCGCCGGAGGGCCGCAAGACCTACGTCGCGGCCGCGTTTCCGAGCGCCTGCGGCAAGACCAACTTTGCGATGCTGATACCGCCTCAAGGCCTGGATGATTGGAAGGTGACGACCATCGGCGACGATATTGCCTGGATCAAGCCGCACGCGGATGGATACTTTCACGCCATCAACCCGGAGGCAGGATATTTCGGCGTCGCGCCCGGAACGTCGTACGAATCGAATCCGAATGCGATGAAGATGCTCGGGCGCGACGTGATCTTCACCAACGTCGCGCTTACCGATGATGGCGACGTGTGGTGGGAGGGGATGACTCGCGAACCACCCGAGCACCTCACCGACTGGCGCGGAGAGTCGTGGACTCCGGCGATCGCGCGCGCGACCGGCCGCAAGGCCGCGCATCCTAACGCGCGCTTCACCGTCTCGGCGAAGCGGTGTCCGTCGCTCGATCCCGAATGGGACAACCCCGTGGGTGTGCCGATCTCGGCGTTCATCTTCGGCGCCCGGCGCAGCGACACGGTGCCCCTGGTCGTCGAAGCGGCGAATTGGGAAGACGGCGTGTACAAGGCGGCGACGATGGGATCGGAGACCACCGCCGCCGCTGCGGGAAAGGTGGGCGAGGTCCGCCGCGATCCATTTGCGATGCTGCCTTTTTGCGGTTATCACATTGGCGATTATTTTTCGCATTGGCTCGCCATGGCGAAGTCGGTGAAGCATCCGCCCCGGATATTCAACGTCAACTGGTTTCGCACCGACGACAACGGAAAGTTTGCCTGGCCTGGCTTCGGCCAGAACATGCGCGTGCTCAAGTGGATCGTCGAGCGTTGCCTCGGGAAGGCGCACGCGACGTCCACGGCGCTGGGGCTGCAACCGGAGTACGCGGATTTGGATTGGCGCGGGCTCGACTTCGGTCGCGAGCGATTTGCGACGGTGATGCGTTTCGACGAGGGACGCTGGCGGAGCGAGCTCGCAGCCCACGACGAGCTGTTCGCGAAGCTCGGTGCCAAGCAGCCCGGCGTATTTGCCGCACAAAGGCGAGCGCTCGGCGCGCGGTTCACCGGTTCGCCGGCGCCCTGAAACATCACTGGCGGCATCGCGAGGCGTGCGGCGGCGACGCTGACATTCGCCGCGTGACCGCCGCCCATTTCCCCCTCTCGCCTGAATCCACAGCTGCTCGGGTCGCCGGCAGTTCCTTGCCGCCGCGCTTGCGGTGTACTATAACAATCCAAGTAATCGCTTTCTGTAATCGATTTCAGACGTTCGCGCCGCTCTAGTCGCTTGGATTGCCCGCGTCGTGGACATACAGCGTCGCGAGGTCGGCCGGAAGGAACGGGAAACGACACGAGGATGAACACGCCGGCCACCCGAAGACGCAGCGGCGAGCGAACCCAAACCACGCTCGAGGATGTCGCTCGCGCTGCGGCGGTGTCGACCGCGTCGGCGTCGCGCGCGCTGGCGCGCCCGCAGACGGTCAGCGACGGTGTGAGAAACGCCGTTCTCGAGGCCGCCGCAGCTCTGGGCTACGTCGGTAATAGCGCGGCGCGGGCGTTGGCCCGGCGGCGATCCGGCTGGATTGGTGTCATCGTGGGCGATCTCGATGGGGTTATCACGGCACCGGCGCTCGGGGCGCTCGAGGCGCGACTGGCGGCGGGAGGGTGGGCGGTGCTCCTTGCAACCGTCGGCGGACACGCGTCGTCGTTCGAGGCGGCGCACACGCTTCTGGGTCAAGGCGTCGAGGCGCTCGCTCTCGTCGGGGTCTCGATCCCCGACGGGCTCCTGCCATCGCGCGATGCGCAGCGCATCCCCTGCGTCGCCGTCGGTCAGGGAGACGGCGGCTCCGGCGTCGGGACGAGCCTCGATATCGGGCGCGCGGGGGCGCTGGTCGTTGAATACCTCTGCAGTCTCGGTCACAGGCGGATGGCGCTGGTCGCCGGACCGGGCGGCTCTCTGGATGAATTGTTTGGCGCGTCGGTCCGCGCCGGGTGCGCATCGGCGGGGGCCTCGCTTGAGGTTTTGGACCCGACCTCCGGGTTCGTCGAAAGCATCGCCCGCTGGGACGCGGTGCCGAATTCACCGACGGTGGCAGTCTGCGCCAGCGATGCGCTCGCAGTCGCTACGCTGCATGCATGTTGCCGCCTTGGCTTCGACGTCCCGGGGCGCCTTTCCATCGTGGGCTTTGGCGATTCGGCCTTGGCGCGCGCGGTATCGCCCAGGCTGACCAGCGTTCGGCTTCCGGCGGCCGATGCCGGCCTAGCCGCCGCGGATCGTCTGCTGGCCAGACTCGCCGGTGTCCCTATCGGCCGCAGGGAACTGCCAATCAGGCTCGCGTTGCGCGCCTCGACGGGGCCCGCAAGGGCGGAATGAACGTCCGCGCTCCGGTTCCACGTGGAACAGAGAGAGCCGAGTTTCACGTGGAACCAGGTCACCGGTCCGCTTTCGCGGGGACCGGGATTGGATTATCATGGCGGCTCGCTGCCATTTCATAAATATCGTTTAAAAACATGCTGTTTCCCGACCGGTTCGAGGTGATCGTCATTGGCGGCGGGCACGCGGGTACCGAAGCTGCGCTCGCTGCCGCGCGCACCGGCCGACGCACGCTTTTGCTCACCCACAGCCTCGAAACGCTGGGCCAGATGTCGTGCAATCCGTCGATCGGCGGAATAGGCAAGGGGCACCTGGTGAAGGAGCTCGACGCCTTGGGCGGCGCCATGGCGCTGGCCACCGATCGGGCGGGCATCCAGTTCCGGATCCTCAATGCCAGCAAGGGTCCTGCCGTCCGTGCGACCCGCGCGCAAGCCGACCGCGCGCTCTATCGGCGGGCCGTCCGGTCGGTGCTGGAAAACCAGCCCAAGCTCTCGCTTTTTCAGCAGGCGGTGGACGATGTCCTGGTGACCGGAGGGCGCGTCACCGGCGTAAGAACGCAGAGCGGGGTGCGCTTCGACGCGGACGCGGTGGTGCTTACCGTCGGGACTTTCCTTGGCGGGTTGATCCACGTCGGGCTCGCGCATCACCAGGCCGGGCGTGCCGGCGACCCGCCGGCCAACGCCCTTGCCGCACGCCTTCGCGAAATGGCGTTGCCCGCCGGCAGGCTCAAGACCGGGACGCCGCCCCGGCTCGATGGCCGGACGATCGATTTCGCCTCGCTCACGCTCCAACCCGGTGACGACCCCACGCCCATATTTTCCACGCTAGGCGCGAGGCAGATGCATCCCCCGCAAGTGCCGTGCTGGATTACGCATACCAATCCCCAGACCCACGAAATCATCCGTGGCGGGCTGGATCGGTCGCCGATGTTCACCGGCGTGATCGAGGGTATCGGCCCGCGCTACTGTCCCTCCATCGAGGACAAGGTTACGCGCTTCGCCGATCGGGCAAGCCACCAGGTGTTCCTGGAGCCGGAAGGCCTGGACACGCACGAGGTCTATCCCAATGGGATCTCGACCAGCCTGCCGTTCGACGTTCAGCTGGCCATGGTGCGGTCGATCAAGGGATTGGAGCGCGCCCACCTGGTGCGCCCCGGGTACGCCATCGAGTACGATTTTTTCGATCCACGGGCGCTGAAGGCCACGCTGGAGACCAAGGCAATCGAGGGCCTATTTTTCGCCGGGCAGATCAACGGCACGACCGGCTACGAGGAGGCCGCGGCGCAGGGTATCCTCGCCGGCATCAACGCCAGCCGCTTTGCAGCCGGCCGGGAGGGATGGTGTCCGCGCCGCGACCAGGCCTATCTGGGCGTCCTGGTCGACGACCTGGTCACGCGCGGTGTGACCGAGCCGTACCGCATGTTTACCAGCCGCGCCGAGTACCGGCTGCAACTGCGCGAAGACAATGCCGATTTGCGGCTGACCGAAGCTGGGCGCGCGCTGGGTGTCGTCGACGACACCCAGTGGGACGCGTTTTGTCGGCATCGGGACGCCGTCGCGAAAGAGCTTGAGCGCGTCAAGTCATGTTGGGTCAATCCAAAGGTAGCAGGTGCTGCGGCCGAGCGCCTGCTAGGCCAGCCGTTGGAACGCGAGTGCGCGCTGGTCGAGCTCTTGCGCAGGCCCGGCGTGACCTACGCCTCGCTCATGACGTTGCCCGGCGCGGGAGAGCCGGTGACCGACCCGCGGGTCGCGGAGCAGGTCGAGATCGCGACCAAATACGCCGGCTACATCGAGCGTCAGCACGACGAGATCGCGCGCGGTGCAGCGCAGGAAGCGCTCGAGCTGCCGGCGGATCTCGACTACCGCAGCGTGCGAGGACTTTCGACCGAAGTCCAGCAAAAGCTCGCCTTGCATCGACCCGAAACCATCGGCCAGGCGGCGCGCATCTCCGGTGTCACTCCGGCCGCGATCACCCTGCTGCGGGTTCATCTGAAGCGCGGGTTTCAATCCCAGGCGCAGCACGCCCGAAGCGTCTCCGCATGACCGCGGCGCTGGCTGACGGCCTGACGGCACTCGAAATGCACGCGGACGCGGCGGCGCAGGCGACGCTGTCGCAATACCTCGCCTTGCTCGACAAATGGAATCGCACGCACAACCTCACCGCGATCCGCGACCCGAAGCAGATGGTCACCCACCATCTGCTCGATTCCCTGGCGGCGCTCGAGCATTTGCCCGACCGGGTGTCGCTGCGCGTGCTGGACATGGGAAGTGGGGGAGGATTACCTGGAATTCCGCTCGCGATCGCACGACCGGAGTGGCGCGTGGTGCTGCTCGACAGCAACCAGAAAAAAGCGGTGTTTTTGCGTCAGGCAGTGATCGAGCTCAAGCTCGCCAACGTCGAGGTATGCGCGGTTCGCGTGCAGGATTACGAGGTCGATCCGCTGTTCGACGTGGTCATCTCTCGCGCATTTTCCGATTTGGCGAGCTTCGCGTCGCTCGGTCGGCGCCTCGTCGCGTCCGGCGGGTGGCTCGTTGCCATGAAGGGGCTCTTTCCGCACGAAGAACTGCAGCAAGTGCCGGCGGATGTGCGCGTGGTTTCAGTTCCGCCCGTTCGCGTTCCCGGGCTCGACGTCCAGCGCCACTTGGTGATCATGGAGCCGCAGCCGGCATGAGCAAGATCATCGCGGTGGCCAATCAAAAAGGCGGGGTGGGCAAGACGACGACAAGCGTCAATCTGGCGGCGAGCCTGGTGGCGATGAAGCGACGGGTGCTGCTAGTCGATCTCGATCCGCAGGGTAATGCAACCACTGGTGCGGGGATAGATAAGCGTGCGCTTACTCACACTGTGTACCAAGTGTTGCTTGGAGAGAAGAAGATTGCGGACGTCCGTGTCCGGTCTCCCTCGGGCGGTTTCGACCTAGTCCCCTCGAATCGGGAGCTCGCCGGCGCGGAGGTGGAGCTGGTCGATCTTCCCGAGCGCGAAATGAGGCTCAAGGGCGCGCTGGCGGAAGCGCTTTCGCAGATGCAAGCGGCGATCTCGGTGGTGGTCGACGATTACGATTTCATCCTGCTCGACTGTCCCCCGTCGCTGTCTTTGCTGACCTTGAACGGATTGTGTGCTGCCGACAGCGTTTTGATTCCGATGCAATGCGAGTACTACGCGCTGGAAGGACTTTCCGATCTGGTGCAGACCATACGCAAGGTTCGCGCGCACCTCAATCCGCGTCTTGAGATCGACGGTCTGCTGAGGACCATGTACGACCCGCGAAACACGTTGGCGCTGAACGTATCCGCCGATCTGCAAAAGCACTTCGGCGAAAAACTCTATCGCACGGTCATCCCGCGCAACATCAGGCTTGCCGAAGCGCCGAGCCATGGGATACCGGCGCTGCAGCTCGACAAATTGTCCAAAGGCGCGCAGGCGTATCTCGCGCTGGCGGGAGAAATGCTGCGCCGGGACGAGGGTGTCGCGTCGTTGGGCGAGGCGGCAATTCATGGCCAAGTTTAAGGGACTCGGGCGGGGGCTCGATGCGTTGCTTTCCGGGTCCGATGAAACGGCCGGCGGCGAATCGTTGCGCTCGGTTCCCATCGAGCGCATCGGCGCCGGAAAGTTTCAGCCGCGCACGCACATGGACGAGGCTTCGCTGGCCGAGCTCGCGGCGTCGATCAAGGCGCAGGGCGTCATGCAGCCGATACTCGTGCGGCCGGTTGATGGCGGGCGCTTCGAGATCATCGCCGGCGAACGGCGCTGGCGCGCCGCGCAGCGTGCGGGGTTGAAGGAAGTTCCCGCACTGGTGCGCAACGTGCCGGATCAAGCGGCGCTGGCGTTGGCACTGATCGAGAATATCCAGCGCGAGAATCTCAATCCGCTCGAGGAGGCGCAGGGAATCGCGCGGCTGATCAGCGAGTTTCGCCTGACCCACGATGCGGCGGCCGCCGCGGTTGGGCGTTCGCGCAGCGCGGTCAGCAATTTGCTACGGCTGACGCAGTTGCCCAAGCAGGTCCAGGGATACCTGCTTGCGGGCAAGCTCGACATGGGCCACGCGCGTGCGCTGCTGGGATTGTCCGGCGCGCAGCAGGTGACGGCAGCGGCAAAAGTGGTCGCGGAGCAGCTGACGGTGCGCGACACGGAACGGCTGGTGCGCGGCATGCTCGCGCCGACGGCGCGTCGCAAGGCTCGCGCCGGAACTTCCCGCCGCGACGCGGACGTCGTACGCCTCGAGGAGGAGCTCGCCGAGACGCTCGGCGCGAGAGTGCGAATCGACGCGTCGACCAAGGGAGCCGGGCGCGTCGTGATCGCGTATTCCAGTCTCGAACAACTCGACGGCATTCTCGTCCGGCTGCGCCGCAAGTAACAACGCCGCGCCGCCGGATTGGCCACCAGCGGCGCGTCGGTCGCGAGCTTCAGCCGCGCGCGCTCAACCGAGTTGCTTGAGCATCGGCTCCGCGCCGGACACTTCGAACTTGCCGGGCGCCTCGATATTGAGTGCCTTGACCACGCCGTCTTCGACCAGCGCGGAAAAGCGCTGGCAGCGCACGCCCATCCCTCTCGCGGTCAGATCGAGCTCCAGCCCGAGCGCCTTGGTGTACGCGGCGCTGCCGTCGCCCATCATCCGGACCTTGCCCGCGGCGTGCTGGTCCTTGGCCCAGGCCCCCATCACGAACGCATCGTTGACCGACAGGCAGAAAATGTCGTCGACGCCCTTTGCCTTGAGCTCGTCGTACCGCTTGATGTAGCTGGGAACATGCTGCGCCGAGCACGTTGGCGTGAACGCCCCCGGCAGACCGAAAATTACAACCTTCTTGCCCCGCGTCAGATCCTCGACCTGGAATTGATTGGGCCCGATCTTGCAGCCCTCCGTTTCGACGTCGATGAATTCGCTCAAGGTTCCCGCGGGCAGCCGGTCGCCTACTTTGATCGTCATGTTCTTTCTCCGGAACGGTGGCGCGAACGCGCCGTGGCGTGGCAATGAATAGCGTCGATTGTAGCGGAAAAGGCTGCTTGTCCGCGAGGACGAAATCTTCGCGTCGCACCTTGTCGGAAACAAGGCGAAGGCGTAATTTCGGCAATCCGGAAATGCGAAGGACCGAAATGGCCAAGCCTCCACTCGCGCGGGCACGGCGCGCGACACTGCTCATTGGAACACGCAAAGGACTGTGGCAATTGAGCGCCGACGCGACACGCCGCCAGTGGCGCCTTACCGGGCCGCACTTTCTTGGCCACGTCGTTCATCACTGTGTTGCCGACCCGCGCGACGGCAAAACGCTGCTTGCAGCCGCTCGCACCGGACATCTCGGCCCGACTATCTTCCGCTCGGCCGATCGCGGACGGACCTGGCACGAGGCGAAACGCCCGCCGGCGTTTCGGGAAGGCAGCGAGCGCGTGGTCGACCACACCTTCTGGCTCGCTCCCGGACACGCGTCGGAACCTCGGACCTGGTACGCGGGGACTTCTCCGCAAGGATTGTTTTACTCCGAAGACGGCGGCGCCACGTGGAGCGCGGTCGACGGCTTCAATGAGCATCCCATGCGCAACGCCTGGTGCGGTGGCGACAAGGATGGAACGCCCGATGGACCGAAGCTGCATTCGATTCTTGTTGACCCGCGCGATCGCAATCACATGTATATCGGCATGTCGGGCGGAGGCGTTTTCGAGTCGGCCAACGGCGGCGCCGACTGGCGACCGCTGAACGCGGGGGTCAGGGCGGATTTTCTGCCGGAGCCGACGCCCGACTTCGGCCACGACCCGCATTGCGTGCGACAGCACCCGGCGATGCCGGATCGGTTGTATCAGCAGAATCATTGCGGTATTTACCGCATCGACCGTCCCGCAGACCAGTGGCAGGACATCGGCGCGAGCATGCCGAAAAGCATCGGCGCAATCGGGTTTCCAATGGTCGTTCATCCGCGCGATCCGGACACCATCTGGGTTTTTCCGATGGACGGAAGCAAGGTTTGGCCGCGGACGTCGCCGGCCGGCAAACCGGCCGTGTATCGATCCGTTAATGGCGGCAAGTCCTGGCAGCGCCAGGCAACCGGACTGCCCAAAATGCAGGCATGGCTGACGGTCAAGCGGCAGGCAATGACTTCCGATCAGGGATTTCCGGTCGGCGTCTATTTCGGCACCAGCAGCGGAGAGTTATGGGGCAGCCGCGATGAAGGTCGGACATGGAAATGCCTGGCCGCGCACTTGCCGCACATTTACGCGGTCGAGGCGGCATGACGATGGGTGTGCGATCGGCGCGGCGTGCGCCGGTTGCGCGGCGCTGAACTTCCGATGCGCGTTCTCATTCCCGGACCGCTGCGCGATTACACCGCGAACGCCGCGGCGGTGAGCGCGGACGGACGCACGCTCGATAGTCTGGTCGCGGATCTCGACCGCCAGTTTCCGGGGCTGCGTTTTCGGATCATCGACGAGCAGGGACGGATTCGCCGGCACATTAAATTCTTCGTCGACGGCATTCAGGCGGACGACCTTGCTCCGGTCGTGGAGCGCGCCAACGAGGTCATGATCGTATGCGCACTTTCCGGAGGCTAGGCGAGACAAATCGGACACGTCGCGAGTTCATGTCCGGCGGCGCCATTCGTTGACGCGCTGCCGCAAGAAACCCTATAATCGACAGGTTTGCTCCAAGCTCGCGGTGCCCGATTCCGTCTCCGGCCGTTCGCCCTTCCGTTATCCCTTGCGACGCGTCGCAGGCTGGCAGGTCATCGCCACCGGGATCATTGCCGCGGCGGGAGGTTTGGGGTGGGGATGGCACGGAGCGCTTTCGGGAATGCTCGGGGGAATCACCAACATAGCGGCGGGTGCAGCGTATGCCGTTGTGGTGGGGCTTGCGAATCCGGCCTCGGCGGCGGGAACGCTGGTGACCGCATTCCGGGCGGAGGCTATCAAGATCGTGTTGATCGTTGCCCTGCTTTGGCTGATTCTCACGATGTATCCGGACGTGATCCACGCGATTTTTTTTTCGGCATTCGTCGTCACCGTGCTGGTGACGCAGGCGGCGGTCCTGATTCGCGACTGACTGATTTTTTGGGGCTTGGCCTTGCCAGGGTGCGCCCGGAACTTGCAATTCGAAGCTTGGCATTCGCGAACCGTGATCGGTAATCCTCACACCTGAACCCGATATGGCTGAAGAACACGCACTCGACCCGACGTCGTACATTCAGCATCACCTGACGTTCCTTGCCGAGCCAGTCCGGGAGTCGGGCGGATTCTGGACCATCCACTACGACACGGTGATCACTTCGGTGATCCTGGGCGTCCTCGCGTTCGGCTTCCTATGGCTGGTGACGCGCAAGGTCACCACGGGCGTACCGTCCAAAACGCAGGCCTTCGTCGAGCTCTCGGTACAGTTCGTCAACGTACAGGTCCGCAGCCTTTTTCACCAGGACATGCGCGTTGTCGCGCCCATCGCGCTCACGGTCTTCGTCTGGGTGCTGTTCATGAACGCGATGGACTTCCTGCCCGTCGACATCATGGCTTGGATTTATCAACACGTCTTTCACCAAACGGAATGGCGCGGCGTTCCCACCGCTGACGTCAACACGACTTTCGCGCTGGCGCTTTCCGTCTTCGGCCTGATGATCTTCTACAGCATCAAGAACAAGGGGCTCTTCGGCTGGATCAAGGAATTGATCAGCACTCCCTTCGGCATCCGGCCCCTGTGGGCGTCGCCGCTGCTCATCGCATTCAATATATTGTTCAACATCATCGAATACGTGTCCAAGCCGTTGTCGCATTCGCTGCGGCTCTACGGCAACATGTACGCCGGCGAGATCATCTTTCTGCTGCTCGGTCTGTGGGCTGCGACCGGCGTGGCTGGCGTCGTCGTGGGCGGAGTCCTCCACCTGGGCTGGTCGATATTCCACATCCTGATCGTCGTGCTGCAGGCTTACATCTTCATGATGCTGACGGTCGTCTACATCGCCATGGCGCACGAACACCACTGATCCGGTGGCGTACTCTTCCTTAATCGTCCAACTTCCGTTCAGAAAGGAAAGCAAAAATGGACAAGCTTCAACTGGTCGCGCAGATCCAGGCATACACGGGCATCGGCATCGGCCTCATGATCGGCCTGGGCGCCCTGGGTGCCTGCGTCGGCGTCGGCATCATGTGCTCGCGGTTCCTCGAAGGCGCGGCGCGCCAGCCGGAAATGATCCCGGCGCTGCAAGCCAAGGTGTTCCTGCTCCTCGGCCTGATCGACGCGTCGTTCATCATCGGGCTTGGTATCGCGATGCTGTTCGCCTTTGGAAATCCGCTCATTCCGGCGGGTCTCAAGTAGCTGGTCGCGGATAGAACCCGACGCCGAGGCAACACATAGAGGACCAGTCATGAACATCAACCTGACGCTGTTGATGCAGGCGGTGGCGTTTTTCGCGTTCATTCTGTTCAGCGCGAAATTCATCTGGCCGCCTCTGATGCGGGCGATCGAGACCCGGCAGAAGCAGATCGCCGACGGGCTTGCCGCCGGCGAGGAAGGCCGTCACAGCCTCGTCAACGCCGAAAAACGCATCGCCGAGATGATGGTCGACGCCAAGGCGCGCGCGTCGGACATCGTCACGCAAGGCGAAAAGCTCAAGAGCGAAGCGGTCGAGCAGGCGCGCACCGATGCCAGGACCGAGGCCGATCGCATTCTGGCCGCGGCAAAGGCCGAGATCGAGCAGGAGGTCAATCGCGCCAAGGAATCGCTGCGCGCGCAGGTGTCGGAGCTTGCTGTGGCCGGCGCTGAAAGGATTCTCAAGCGCGAAGTCGACGCCAAGGCGCATGCAGAGCTCCTCACCGCGCTTCAAAAGCAGCTGTAGCCGCCCGCCATGTCAGAGCAGGTCACCATCGCCCGACCCTACGCCGAAGCCGCGTTTTCGCTGGCTCGCGAGCAGAAGGCGCTGCCCCAGTGGGCCACGATGCTCGCGCTCGCAAGCAACGTCGCGAGCGATCCGAAGGTGCGCGCCGCGCTCGACAACCCCAGGCTCGACAACGCCGCCAAGGAATCGCTGCTCCTTTCTCTTTGCGGCGACGCGCTCAGCGCGGAGGGAAAAAGCTTTATTCGGGTCCTGCTCGAATCCGATCGAATCGGCGTATTGCCGGACATCCGGCGCCTATTCGACGTTCTCAAGGACGGCGCCGACGGCGTGGCTCGGGCGCACATCGTCAGCGCGTTCCCGATCGATGAGGGGCAACTCGAATCACTCAAGTCGGCGCTGGAGAAGCGCTTCGGCAAGAAGATCGAGGCCACCGTGAGCGTGGATCCGCAGCTGATCGGCGGCGCGCGCGTGACGGTTGGCGACACGGTCCTCGACGCTTCGGTGCGAGGCGAGCTCGAAGCGATGAGCAGCCAGCTGCGAGCTTGACCCACGTGACCCCGAACATATCGCGACCCATCCGAAGAAAACGCAAGGAAAAATCATGCAGTTGAATCCATCGGAAATCAGCGAACTGATCAGGACCAAGATCAAGAATCTCGACGTCGGCGCGCAGGTGCGGACGCAAGGCACAGTCGTGTCCCTGACCGACGGCATCTGCCGCGTGCATGGATTGTCCGACGCGATGCAGGGCGAGATGCTCGAGTTTCCGGACAACACCTTCGGTCTCGCGCTCAATCTCGAGCGCGACTCGGTGGGCGCGGTGATCCTGGGCAAGTACGAGCACATTTCGGAAGGCGACACGGTCAAGTGCACCGGGCGGATTCTCGAAGTGCCGGTCGGGCCCGAGCTGATTGGCCGCGTGGTCGATGCGCTCGGGCAACCGATCGACGGCAAGGGGCCGATCAACGCCAAGGACAAGGATGTGATCGAAAAGGTCGCGCCGGGCGTCATGTGGCGGCAGAGCGTTGCGCAGCCAGTGCAGACCGGCCTCAAGGCGATCGATGCCATGGTCCCGATCGGCCGCGGTCAGCGCGAGCTCATCATCGGCGACCGCCAGACCGGCAAGACCGCGGTCGCCGTCGACACCATCATCAACCAGAAGGGCAAGGATCTCTTTTGCGTCTACGTGGCGATCGGACAGAAGGCTTCCTCGATCATGAACGTGGTCAAGAAGCTCGAAGAGCATGGCGCGATGGCCTACACCATCGTGGTCGCCGCATCGGCGTCGGACTCGGCCGCGATGCAATACATCGCGCCATACTCCGGCTGCAGCATGGGCGAATACTTTCGCGATCGCGGCCAGGATGCGCTCATCATTTACGACGACCTGACCAAGCAGGCATGGGCGTATCGCCAGATCTCGCTGCTGCTTCGCCGCCCACCGGGACGCGAAGCGTATCCGGGCGACGTGTTCTACCTGCATTCGCGGCTGTTGGAGCGCGGCGCCCGCGTCAATCCGGAATGGGTGGAGCGCTTCACCAAAGGAGCGGTGAAAGGTAAGACGGGGTCGCTGACCGCGCTGCCGATCATCGAAACGCAGGCAGGAGACGTCACCGCGTTCGTGCCGACCAACGTGATCTCGATCACCGACGGCCAGATCTTCCTGGAGACCGACCTTTTCAACGCCGGCATCCGACCCGCCATCAACGCCGGCATCTCGGTATCGCGTGTCGGCGGCGCGGCGCAGACCAAGGTCATCAAAAAGCTTGGCGGAGGGGTTCGACTTTCGCTCGCCCAGTATCGCGAGCTCGCCGCGTTTGCCCAATTCGCTTCCGACCTCGATGAAGCGACACGCAAGCAGCTCGATCGCGGTCGCCTGGTCACCGAGCTGATGAAGCAGCCGCAATATTCGCCGCTGTCCGTCTCCGAGGAAGCGTTGACGCTCTTTTCGGTGACCAAGGGGTATTACGACGACGTTCCGGTCGAAAAGGCGCTCGCGTTCGAGAGCGGGTTGCGGCAATTCATCAGAAGCAAGTACGGCGCGCTGATGGACAAGCTCGAGCAGACCAAGGACATGGACGCCGAAGCCGAGAAGGCCTGGTCCGCCGCCATCGAAGACTTCAAGAAAAACGGCACCTTCTAGGATTCGAAGATGGCCGGCTCGAAAGAAATCCGCAACAAGATCAAGAGCGTTCAAAACACGCGCAAGATCACCAAGGCGATGGAAATGGTCGCGGCGTCGAAGATGAAAAAGGCGCAGGAGCGCATGCGCGCCTCGCGTCCCTACGTGAGCCGGATGCTCGCGATTGCGCGCCATCTCGCGCATGCCAACCCGGAGTATCGCCATCCTTTCGTCATCAAGCGCGGCGAGCCCAAGAATGTCGGGCTCATCGTCGTTACGTCCGACAAGGGCCTCTGCGGCGGACTCAATACCAATGCTTTGCGGCTCGCGCTTACGAAAATCAAGGCATGGCAGGCCAAGGGCGTGGGCGTGCAGGTCACCGTCCTCGGCAACAAGGGTTTCGGGTTCATGAACCGGCTGAAGGCGAATGTGGTCTCGCACGTCGTCGGCTTAGGCGACCGGCCGCACCTCGACAAGCTGATCGGCCCGGTCAAGGTCCAGCTCGACGCATTCATCGCCGGCGAGATCGACGAGCTGCACCTGGTATCGACGCGCTTCGAGAACACCATGAAGCAGACGCCGGTGGAGAGCCAGATCCTTCCCATCGCCGACCTCGAAGGCGAAGTCGAAAAGCGCGCCTTTCCCTGGGACTACATCTACGAGCCGGATGCGAAGACGGTGCTCGAAGGTCTTCTCACGCGCTACATCGAGTCGATTATCTATCAGGCTGCGAACGAGAATATCGCCTCGGAGCAGAGCGCGCGCATGGTGGCGATGAAGGCTGCGTCGGACAACGCGGGAACGATCATCGAAGAGCTGCAGCTGATCTACAACAAGACGCGGCAGGCGGCGATCACCAAGGAAATATCGGAGATTGTCGCGGGTGCGGCGGCGGTTTGAGCCGCCTGAAGGTGCAGCGGCATGACTCAGTTGACCTCAGTGACAAATGTTTCTTGAATCGGGGAAGGCGACATGGAAGGCAACATGAAAGAAGGAACCATCGTCCAGTGCATCGGCGCGGTGATCGACGTTGAGTTTTCGCGCGAGCATCTACCCAAGATCTACGACGCGCTGACGCTGGAAAGCGCCGGCCTTACGCTCGAGGTTCAGCAGCAGCTCGGCGACGGTATCGTGCGCACCATCTGCCTCGGGTCTTCCGACGGACTGCAGCGCGGCATGAAGGTGCAGAACTCCGGTGCGCCGATCATGGTGCCGGTCGGGCCGAAGACGCTAGGGCGGATCATGGACGTGCTCGGCCGTCCGATCGACGAAGCGGGACCCGTCGGCGCCGAGAAGACCATGTCGATCCATCGCGATGCGCCCAAGTTCGAGGAGCTCTCGCCTTCGACCGAGCTGCTTGAAACGGGGATCAAGGTGATAGACCTGGTGTCGCCTTTCGCGAAGGGCGGCAAGGTGGGACTCTTCGGCGGCGCGGGCGTGGGCAAGACCGTGAACATGCTGGAGCTCATTCGCAATATCGCCATCGAGCACAGCGGTTTTTCGGTCTTCGCGGGTGTCGGCGAGCGCACCCGCGAAGGCAACGACTTCTACCACGAGATGAAGGAGTCGAACGTCCTTGACAAAGTGGCCATGGTTTATGGACAGATGAACGAACCGCCGGGAAACCGCCTTCGGGTGGCGCTGACGGGGCTGACCATGGCCGAATATTTTCGGGACGAAGGTCGCGACGTCCTCTTCTTTGTCGATAACATCTATCGCTACACGCTTGCCGGGACGGAAGTCTCGGCGCTCCTCGGCCGGATGCCGTCGGCGGTGGGCTATCAGCCGACGCTCGCCGCGGAAATGGGCGCGCTGCAGGAACGCATCACGTCGACCAAGACCGGATCGATTACCTCGGTGCAGGCGATCTACGTCCCGGCCGACGACTTGACCGATCCATCGCCGGCAACGACCTTCGGCCACCTCGACTCGACGGTAGTGCTGTCGCGCGACATCGCTTCGCTCGGCATCTATCCCGCGGTCGATCCGCTGGATTCGACCTCGCGCCAGCTCGACCCGAACGTTGTCGGCGAGGAGCACTACACAACCGCGCGGCGCGTGCAGCAGACGCTGCAGCGGTACAAGGAATTGCGCGACATCATCGCGATTCTCGGTATGGACGAGCTGTCGCCGGAGGACAAGCTCGCGGTTGCGCGGGCGAGAAAGATCCAGCGCTTCCTGTCGCAGCCGTTCTTCGTCGCCGAAGTATTCACCGGCTCGCCAGGCAAGTTCGTTTCGCTCAAGGACACCATTCGCGGCTTCAAGGCGATCGTCGACGGTGAATACGATCACTTGCCGGAGCAGGCGTTTTACATGATCGGCGGCATCGAAGAAGCCGTCGAAAAGGCGAAGACGCTTCAATAGCGTCAATCGCGGGAAAGCCCATGGCCAATACCATTCACGTCGAGGTCGTCAGCGCCGAGGAATCGATCTACTCCGGCGACGCGGAGTTCGTCGTGCTTCCGGGCGTGATGGGCGAGCTTGGCATTTACCCACGGCACACGCCGCTCATCACCCAGATCAAGCCCGGGATTGTGCGCATCAAGATCCCCGGACAGACCGAAGAGCAGATCGTCTACGTCCAGGGCGGCTTTCTCGAGGTTCAGCCCGATGTGGTGACGGTTCTGTCGGATACCGCAATCCGCGCCCGCGATCTCGACGAGGCCAAGGCGCTCGAAGCCAAGCGTCTGGCGGAGGAAGCGATGCAAAACCGGACTTCCCACGCCGATATTGCAATGGCCGAGGGCGAGCTTGCCAACGCAGTCGCGCAGCTTGCGGCGATCCGCCGGCTGCGCCGCCGATCGTAGGATAGTGTCGACTCACTTCGGGGCGGCGTGGCCGCCCTTTTTCACGTCCGTGGAGGCCGCATTTCGGTCACATGGCTCGCATTCCCGCCCCTGCGAGCGCATAATTGCTGCAATGCAACATCGAGGATCTCTGTGACCAATCTCAACAAGACCATCGACCGCGCCGCCGGGATTTCACGTGACGTCGCGACCCGTTTGGAAAGACGCTTGCGCAAGGCTTTTGTAAGCTATCGCCAACGCACCGACGAGGTCAGGGCGCGCCACCTCGCGCGTCTGACGCACGCGCGGACGCCGTGGGACCTTTGGCGCGACGGCGCCGAGTACGCGGTCGATTTCGCGCAACGCTCGGCGATTTTCTGGGACACGATCCGCCAGCGAGGCAACGACTACATCGAACACGAACGGGCGGGCAAACCGCCGTTGCTGGCGTATAAGTACGAC
>JALZAN010000055.1 GCA_030948365.1 Pseudomonadota bacterium | reverse complement strand
TCGACCTGTACGGCGAGCTCGACAAGAAGGATCAGGCGCGATTCTTCTCGAAGCTGCGCGCTGAATTCTCGCCCGATCCCAGAAAGGTGCTCGAAGCTGCGCAAGCGTACGCTGCGGAAGCGTCGGCAGCCAACCTGTCGCGGCTTAGCACCGCCGCCGAACCGCCGCGTCAGGAGCTGCTGAGGCGGCTGAACCGCGCGCCCGGAGGCACTGCTACGATCCTGCGCATGCGCGAGAGGCTGCTGGAGCTCAAGGGTGATGACCGCGAGCTCGACGCCGTCGATTGGGACCTTCGGCATCTCCTGTCGTCGTGGTTCAATCCGGGATTTCTGCAAATCGTCCGCGTGGATTGGCGCACGCCCGCTTACCTGCTGGAGCAGATCATTCTCCACGAGGCGGTGCACGAGATACAAGGATGGAATGACCTCCACCGACGGCTGGAGGCCGACGGACGTTGCTTCGCCTTCTTTCATCCGGCGCTTCCCGACGAGCCGCTGATTTTTGTCGAAGTGGCGCTGGTGGACCGCATGGCCGACGCCGTCGCGACGCTGCTCGACGTGCGGTCCGCCTCGAACGACCCAAACCTCGCGACCACGGCCGTTTTCTACTCGATCAGCAATTGCCAGCCGGGCCTGCGCGGGGTGTCGCTCGGAAACTTCCTCATCAAGAATGTCGTCGACGTCTTGACGCAGCAGTTTCCCCGGCTCAAGGTGTTCTGCACTCTGTCACCCGTTCCCGGTTTCGTTGCCTGGCTTGCGCCGCTGCTCAAGGAGCCCGACGCCGAGATTCAGAAACCACTGGCGAAAGCGCTGAAGGCCGTGGCCAAGCAGCTCGGTGCCGACGCCGCAAAGCTCGCCAGCGACCCCAAGAGCGCCATCGAACGCCTGGCCCCGCTGCGGGAACCGCTGACGCAGTTGTGCGCGACTTACCTGCTGCAACGGCGCAACGGCAGCGAGCCAACGCAGGATCCAGTGGCCAGGTTTCATCTCAATAATGGCGCGAATCTGGAGCGAATCAATTGGCTGGCGGATACCTCGAAGAAAGGGTTGCGCGAGTCGCTGGGCCTGATGGTCAACTACTTGTATGTGCCGCGAGCTATCCAGAGTAACCACGAGCAGTTCCTCCGCGGCGAGATAGTCGCCTCGCGGCGAGTGCGCGCGCTGGCACTGGGCGCCTGACGCCTTCTTCTTTCTTCTTGATTGTCATCGTGCTGGCGGCGTCCTTGACGGCGTCGACCAGCGGTAGTCCTAAGGCAATTTGGCGACGGAAATCGCCATCTCGTCGCGCGCCGGCGCGCCGCTCCGCAGCGGCAATGTGAAGGTGAAGGTCGAGCCCGCCCCCATCCGGCTCTGCACCCAAATTCTGCCGCCGTGGAGCTCAACGAACTTTCGGGAGATGGCCAGACCGAGCCCGGTACCTTCGACTTTCTTGGCCGATACCCCGACCTGCTTGAACTCCTCGAACACTGCGTCCTGATCCTCAGGGGCGATGCCGACCCCGGTGTCGCTCACCGAAATCTCCGCCATCCCGTCGCGCGCCTCGGCTCGTACGGCGACACGGCCACCCTCCGGCGTGAACTTCAGTGCGTTGGAAAGGAGGTTCAGCAGCACCTGTTTCACCTTGCGTTCGTCCGCGTGTATGGTCCCGAGGCGTTCGCCGATGGTCCGTTCCAAGGTGATCCCATGGCGCCCCGCCCTTTCACGCACCAGGGTGAGTGCATTCTCTATGGCGCTCGGCAACGGAAAGTCGCTCCGCTCCAGCTCCATGCGGCCGGCCTCGATCTTGGAGAGATCGAGAATGTCGTTGATGAGGGACAGCAGATGCCGCCCCGACTCGAGGATGTCCGAAACGTATTCCTCCTGCTTGGCGTTGATTTCCCCGAACAGCTTTTCGGACAGCAATTCGGAAAATCCGATGATGGCGTTGAGCGGCGTGCGCAGCTCATGCGACATATTGGCGAGAAACTCGCTCTTGTGACGGCTGGCCGTTTCGAGTTGCCGGCTTTTTTCCTCGATCTCGCGGAACAGCCGCGCATTCTGGATGGCAAGTGCGGATTGGGTCGCGAAAGTCTGCAGCAACTCGACCACATGGCTTGCGAATTCGCCGGGGCTCTTGCGGTTCACGACCAGACCGCCCAGCAGATGGTCGTCGCGCAACAGCGGCACCGCCAGCAGCGACCGATGGCCGAGGCGCAGCAGATGCTCCCGAACGCGGCTCTGGTACACACCCGCGTCGGAAATGTCGCGCACCTGGACCGGCTCGCGGGTCACCGCCATCTGCCCCAGCGCGCCTTCGCCCTTGCGCAATGGCGCGTGGCGCAGCGCCTCGATCAACTGGTCGGGCAGATTGTCCGCAGCCCTAAGGACAAACTCCTCGCGATCCTCGTCGTATTCATAGACCGAGCCGCCGTCCATTCCCGAAAGCTTCGTCGCCCGGGAAACGATCGTGCGCAGCACGGTTTCAAGATCCAGCGTAGAGCTGACCGCCTCTCCGACCTCGCCCAGCGCCTTCAACTCGCCCACCGAGCGCGTGAGCTGCTGGGTGCGCGCGTCGAGCTCGGTGAACAGGCGAACGTTTTCGATGGCGATCACAGCCTGGTCGGCGAAGGTCTGCAACAGCGCGATCTGCTTCTCGGAAAAAGGCCCAGGCTCGGGCCGGCCGACCACGATGGCGCCAATCGGTCTCTCCTCTCGCATCAGCGGTACGGACAGCACGCTTCGGAACCCCCCGGCGAGTGCGTAGGTTCTCACCGCGTATTCCGGATCCTCCAGCACGTCGGGTATCGCGACCACACTGCGCGTCGATACCGCCCGGCCCGACGCGTGATCGCGGGTGGGCGGCCTTGGGTACATATCGCGAACCGCGTCTGCTCCGTCCGGACTGACGATGGCGAGGGCTGCAATATGAAGCAACTCGCCGTCGAACATCAGCACGTTCGCCGAACCCGCCGCGCAAAGCTTCAGGACGGACGCCGCGATCGTCTCGAACACCGGTTGCGCATCCGTTTGCGAGCGGCTGATCACGCGCAGGATCTCGCTGGTCGCGGTCTGCTGATCCAGCGCCTCGGTGATGTCGCTATTTCGGGCTTCCAATTCCGTGAACAGGCGTACGTTTTCGATCGCGATCGCCGCCTGGTCGGCGAAAACCTTGATTAGCTCGATCTGCTTGTCGGTGAAGGGCTTGACCGCACGTCGCCAGAGCGCCAGAACTCCGGTTGCCTCGGCTTCGCGGACCATGGGGACCGCGAGTACAGTACAAAATCCCAACCCTCGCTGGAGAGGCGCCAAGCCGTATTCGGTATCTCTCCGGATATCCGGAATGTGGATGACTTGACGCTGAATGATGGCGCGCCCGGTCGCCGTATTCAATCGAGGTGGCCGGGGAAATAACCCGTGCATCAGCTCGACCTCAGAGGGCGTCATGTTGTAATGAGCTACGAAGCTTATCGCATCACCGTCGTAGCGAAAGGCTGCAGCAAATGCGGCTTCGCAGAGGCGCGTCCCGCTTTGAACGATCGCATCGAAGACCGGTTGCGCGTTTGTCGGCGAGCTCGAGATCACGCGCAGGATCTCGCCCGTGGCGGCCTGCTGCGCCAACGCTTCAGCCAAGCGCTCTTCGAGCTCGCTGGCGGACACTTTGTTCTTCTTCTCGGACTTCTTGGCGACCGGCCGCTTGGTTGCGGCCTTGGCCTTCGCGGATGTTGCTGCCCGACTCATCGGCCCCCCCTAAATAACGTACGGATGGCTATCGCACCAAAATCGAGGTTAGGCGAAGGCGGCATAGCATGCAAGCGATAGGCGGCTAGCGCCCGCGAGACGCCTCACAATGCGCGATCCCAATCGAGATGCGGCTTACGAGCTGTAGCTCACGGTCGCGCTCTCCTCGCCGCCGGCCGAGACTCGCACCGCGCAATACTTGAACTCCGGGACTTTTGCCGAAAGGATCGAGCGCCGGATTGGTCAGCAGATTCGCCGCGGCCTCGTAATAGCAGAACGGAATGAATACGGCGCCTCGCGGCGTTCCGTCATCGGCGCGCGCGTAAAGCGAGACAGTGCCGCGTCGCGAGGCGACGGTGACCATGCCCGCCGCCGCAATGCCCAACGAGCGAAGATCGTCAGGATGGATCGATGCCACCGGCGCCGGCTCGATGCTGTCCAGAACTTCGGTGCGCCGGGTCATGCTGCCGGTGTGCCAGTGCTCGAGCTGCCGCCCGGTGATGAGCACAAAAGGAAATTCCATGTCCGGGCGCTCCGCGGCGGGAATGATCTGCGCGAGAACGAAGCGTCCGGTTCCGGTCGCGGGGTCGGAAAATCCTCGGTGAACACGACGCGCTGACCGGGGTCTCCTTCCTGCTCGCAGGGATAGGTGACGGCCGATTCCTCCTCCAGGCGCGGCCAGGTGATACCCGCAATCGATGGCATGGTCTTTCGCATCTCGTCGAACACCTGGCTCGGATGCTCGTAGTTCCAGTCGAGTCCGAGCTGTCTTCCCATGGCGTTGATGATCCACAAATCCTGACGCGCGTCGCCCGGCGGGTCGAGCGCCTGGCGTCCGAGCTGCACCGCGCGATCGGTATTGGTGAACGTGCCGGTCTTCTCCGGGAACCCCGACGCCGGCAGGATGACGTCGGCGAGATCAGCGGTCTCGGTGAGGAAGATATCCTGCACCACCAGCATCTCCAGCTCCGCCACGGCTTCGCGCGCGTGATTGACGTCCGGATCCGACATCGCCGGATTCTCGCCCATGATGTACATGCCGCGAATTTGTCCCGCATGCACCGCGTCCATGATCTCGACCACGGTGAGTCCCGGAACCGGATCCAGCTCGACGCCCCAGACCGCTTCGAAGCGCGCGCGTGCGTCCTGATTATCGACGCGCATGTAATCCGGAAGCATCATCGGGATCAACCCGACGTCGCTCGCGCCCTGGACGTTGTTCTGCCCGCGTAGCGGGTGCAATCCGGTCCCCGGCCGGCCGATCTGACCGGTCATCATCGCCATCGCGATCAGGCAGCGCGCGTTGTCGGTGCCGTGGATGTGCTGCGAGATGCCCATGCCCCACGGGATCATCGAGCCCTTCGACGTCGCGTACAGGCGCGCCACTTCGCGGATGATGTCCGCCGACACTCCGCATAGCGGCGCCATCGCCTCGGGGCTGTAACCGGCGACGTTCGCCTTGAGCGCCTCGAAGCCGTTGGTGCGGTCCGCCACAAAGCTTTCCTGGACCCAGCCTTGCTCGATGATGGTATGCATGATCGCGTTGAGCAGCGCGACATCGGTATCGGGCTTGAACTGAAGGTAGTGCGTCGCGTGCCGCGCGAGCTCGGAGCGCCGCGGATCGGCGAGAATGAGCTGGGTGCCGCGCTTGACGGCGTTTTTCATCCACGTCGCCGCGACCGGGTGGTTGACCACCGGATTGGCGCCGATGAGCAGGATCACGTCGGCGAGCATGACATCCATGACCGGGTTCGACACCGCGCCGGAGCCGATGCCTTCGAGCAGCGCCGCGACGCTGGATGCGTGGCAGAGGCGCGTGCAATGGTCGACGTTGTTCGAGCCGAATCCGGTCCGCACCAGCTTCTGGAACAGATATGCTTCCTCGTTCGATCCCTTCGCCGAGCCGAATCCCGCCAGCGCCTTCGGCCCGCGCTCGTCGCGGATTCGCCGCAGCGCGCCCCCCGCCAGCCCGAGCGCTTCCTCCCAGCTCGCCTCGCGGAACACCGACAGCACATCGTCGGGGTCCATCGTGAAATCGGCCGTTTTCGGAATCCCCGGCTTGCGGATCAGCGGTTTGGTCAGGCGCTGGCGATGATGCACGTAGTCGAAGCCGAAGCGCCCCTTGACGCACAGGCGCTCGCGATTGGCCACGCCGTCGCGCCCCTCGACGCGCACGATGTGATTGTCGGCGACGTGATAGGTGAGCTGACACCCCACGCCGCAATACGGACACACCACCGACTTGACGGTCTTGTCGATGGGAACGAGGTGCGCGTCGTGCGCCGGCGCCAGCGCGCCGGTCGGGCACGCCTGTACGCACTCGCCGCAGGCGACGCAGGTGGACGCGCCCATCGGGTCGGCAAGGTCGAACACGATCTGCGAGCTTCCACCGCGAAACGCATAGCCGATGACGTCGTTGACCTGCTCTTCGAGGCACGCGCGCACGCAGCGCGTGCACTGGATGCAGGCGTCGAGATTGACCGCCATCGCCGGATGCGAAAGGTCAGCAGGCGGCTGCGCGCGGGACTCGAAGCGCGGCACGCCGACATTGAGCCACCGCTTCCAGTGATCGAGCTCCGAGTCGAGCTTGTAAACCCGCTGCGGAACGTCCGCCGCCAGCATCTCGACCACCAGCCGTTGCGCGTGCAGCGCGCGCGGGCTTTCGCTCGACACTTCCATGCCAGCGGTGGGCGCGCGGCAGCACGACGGCGCGAGCACGCGCTCGCCCTTGATCTCGACCATGCAGGCGCGGCAGTTGCCGTCGGCGCGCATGCCTTCCTTGTAGCAGAGATGCGGGATGTCGACGCCGTGTCTCTTCGCCGTCTGAATGATGGTCTCGCCGCGCTCGGCCTCGATCTCGACGCCGTTCAGGCGAAACGCGGTCACCTCGACGTCGGGAAGTCTTTCGTACGGAGCGTTCATTCGGCAAGCTCCTGCGGAAAATACTTGATGACACAGGTGATCGGATTGGGCGCCGCCTGACCGAGCCCGCAGATCGACGCGTCGATCATGACCTGCGACAGCTCCGCCAGCAGCGCGGCGTCCCAGCGCGGACGGGAAAGCAGTCCGACCGCCTTTTGGGTTCCGACCCGGCACGGCGTGTACTGACCGCATGACTCGTCGGCGAAGAAATGCATCAGATTCAGCGCGGCGTCCCGCGCGCGGTCGTGCTGCGAGAGAACGATCACCGCCGCCGATCCGATAAAGCATCCATGCGGCTGGAGCGTGTCGAAGTCGAGCGGAACGTCGCTTAAACATGCCGGGAGAATTCCGCCCGACGCGCCGCCCGGCAGGTAGCCGTAAAGCTGGTGCCCAGGCAGCATGCCGCCGCAGTATTCGTCGATCAGCTCGCGCACGGTGATGCCCGCCGGCGCCAGGTGCACGCCCGGCTTCGCGACGCGGCCGGAGACCGAAAACGAGCGCAGGCCCTTGCGCCCGTTTCGTCCCTGGCCCGCAAACCAGTCCGCGCCTTTTTCCAGGATGTCGCGCACCCAGTACAGCGTCTCCATGTTGTGCTCGAGCGTGGGTCGACCGAAGAGCCCGACCTGCGCGACGTAGGGCGGGCGCAGCCGCGGCATGCCGCGCTTGCCTTCGATCGACTCGATCATCGCCGACTCCTCGCCGCAGATATACGCGCCGGCGCCGCGGCGGAGATAGATGCGCGGGAGCGGCACCGGCGGCGCCGCATCGAGCGCCGCCAGCTCGCGTGCGAGGATCGCGCGGCAGGCGGCGTATTCGTCACGCAGGTAAACGTAGATGTCGTCGATGCCGACCGCCCAGGCCGCGATCAGCATGCCCTCGATGAATCGGTGCGGATCACGCTCGAGGTAGTATCGATCCTTGAACGTTCCGGGCTCGCCTTCGTCGATGTTGACGGCCATCAGCCTCGGTGCCTGCTCGGCGCGAACGATGTGCCACTTGCGCCCAGCCGAGAAACCGGCGCCGCCGAGCCCGCGAAGGCCCGAGTGCTCCATCGCCGCGATCACCGTTTCGACGACGCGCTCGCCACCGATGCAGGCGGCCAGCGTTAGATAGCCGCCGGCAGCGCGATACGCGGCGTAGTCGACGTACGGCGGCGGCTCGGCTTCGGTGCGCTTGCGCGCGATCGCGTCGACGATCTTCTCCACTGTCGCGTTATCGACGGGATTGCGGCCGACGACCGCCGCCGGAGCGTGCTCGCAACGTCCGATGCAGGGGGCGCCGATCACCCGCACTTCCGCTCCGCACGTGCCCTCGACAGCGCTGCGCAGGCCCTCCGCGCCCGCCATCTGACACGACAGTGTCTCGCAAATCCGCACCGTCAGCGGGGCGGCGGCGTCTCGCCCTCTCTCACCACGTCGAAGTGATGATAGAAGGTCGCGACCTCGTAGACCTCCGTTCGGGCGAGCCGCATCTCCTCCGCCAGCGCGAGAATGTGCGCGGCTGAAATGTGCCCGTAACGATCCTGGATCCGATGCAGGAACTCGATCAGCAGATCGCGCTGGCGCGGCGCGTCGCCGAGCAGCGCGCGGATCTCGGACACGGCCGCCGGATCGAGCGGTCGTCCCTTGGGATGGCCGCGAACGCCACGCTTGCGGCCGAGCGCCGAGGTGTCGACGATCGAAACGTCACTCATGTGCGGACGCCGCTGCGCGCTGCCGCGTCGCGTCGCGCGCGAAAGCGTCCTTCAGTCGAGGAAATCACAGTACCTTTCGACATGCGCGGCAAGATCCAGTGAGTGCTGGCGAACCAGGCGCTCGGCGCCCTCGGTGTCGCGTTTCTCGAGCGCCTCGATGATCCGCATATGGTCGACGATCGAGCGCGACGCGCGATCGCTCTGCGAGATCGTCATTCGCCGGATCGCGCGAACGTGGATGAAGAGATTTTCAATCGTCTTGCCCATCAGGTGGGATCCCGAGAGATTGATGATCGCCTGATGAAACGCGATGTTTGCGTCCGAATATTCCTCGATGTGCTCGGACGGCGTTTGGTTGTGGAACTCGTCGAACATGTGGCGAAGCGCGAAAATGTCCTCGTCCGAGGCATTGATGGTCGCGAGCCTCGCCGCCATGCTCTCGAGCGCGGCCCACATCTCGATCATCTCCACGATCTGCTTCTTGGTCTTGCGGATGATGAACACGCCGCGGCGTGGAACCGTGCGCAGAAACCCTTCCTGCTCGAGAAGCGTCATCGCCTCGCGAATCGGCGTGCGACTGACGCCCAGCGCCTGGCTCAGCTGTCGCTCGTCGAGCCGTATCTCCTCGCGATGCGCGTAGATGTCGGCGTCCATGATCGCCTGCTTGAGCGACGCATACGCCTGGTCGCGAAAGCTGACGTTGGTATTGAGGGGCTGCAGCGCGAGCGAGGGCCGCATGCCATCCCCCTCGGCAACATTTGTCGTCACGTTACCGCCCTCCTTGCACGGGGCCACGGGCCCCAGGGAGCCGCGCGGGCGCATCGCGATTCGGCCATCGGCTCAATGCGGCGTTTCCGCCGCATGCCGCGCCCGCTGGCGAATCAGCGCGAGCACGACATCGGTCGTCGGCGTGGGTGTGCCCGTGTGCAAGCCGAGTTCGTGGACGACCCCAACCAGCGGCTCGATTTCCATCGAGCGGCCGCGTTCCAGATCCTGCAGCATCGACATCTTGTGCGGACCAAGGGCGCCGGCGCCATCGATCCGCCGCTCGATGTCGACCCGCAGCCGCAAGCCGAGCGCGTCGCCGATTGCCTTGGCCTCGAGCATCATTGCGCGGCAGATCGACCGCGTTCCCGGGTCGCTGGCGATGATATCGACCGTGGCCAGCGTCAGTGCGCTGATCGGATTGAAGCACAGGTTGCCGCATAGCTTGAGCCAGATCTCGTCGCGGATGTCGTCGCGGATCGGCGCTTCGAGCCCGCCGGCCACCATCGCCTCATGCAGCCGCTCGACGCGCGCGCTTTTCTGTCCTCCTGGCTCGCCGATCGGAAATTTGCGGCCGTGCTCGTGGTGTATGACGCCGGGCGCCACCACTTCCGCGGCCGGAAACACGACGCAGCCGATGGCGCGCTCCGGGCCGAGCTTCCGCCATTGCCGGCCGCCCGGATCGATGCTGGAAAAATGAATGTCCGATAATCGTTGGTCGCCATGGAAGTACCAATAAGGAATGCCGTTGCTTGCGGTCACTACGCTAGTCGACGGTCCGAGCAACGGCATCATCGCGTTGACCGCATCGTCGATCTGATGCGCCTTGAGGCCGATGATCAGGTAATCCTGCTCGCCGAGCTCGGCCGGATCGGCGGTGCAGCGAAGGTGCGCGACATGCTCCTTCCCGTCGTAGTGCAGGCGCAGCCCGGCCGCGCGAATCGCATCGAGATGAGGTCCGCGGGCAACCAAGCTCACGTCCGCTCCGGACCGGGCGAGGCACACGCCGAGATAGCCGCCGATCGCGCCGGCACCGAAGACGCATACCCTCACTCTCTCTCCTGAAAGCCACCGTGCCGGGCAGCCCATGGACAAGCCCGGAACGATTGCGAGCCGCGCCCCTGGTGCGTCGGTAGCAGCCTCAAGCTATGGTTGACTTTACCTGATATACCACATACGTTATGCCAAAGAATAGAAAAAAGCCATACGCGCCGGCGGCGCAAGATGGCCTGCAATACCAACGGCCGCGACGACGGCTTGGTCAGCTCTGGAGGAGAGATTGATGGAATCGGCAACCGGCACCAAATCCGTATTTGCGTCACCGTGGCTGCAACTGATCATCGGTGTCATCTGCATGGTGATGATCGCCAACCTGCAATACGGCTGGACATTTTTCGTCCCGGACATCCAGAAGAAATTCGGATGGGATCGGGCAGCGATCCAGGTCGCGTTTACGCTGTTCGTCCTGTTCGAAACCTGGCTGGTCCCGATCGAAGGCTGGTTCGTGGACAAGTACGGTCCGCGGATTGTGATCTTTATAGGCGGCGTTCTGTGCGGGATCGCCTGGATCATGAATTCCTACGCTGAGTCGCTGAGCATGTTTTACGCGGCGCAGGTCATCGGCGGCATCGGCGCCGGTGGTGTGTACGGCACGTGCATCGGCAACGCGCTCAAGTGGTTCCCGGGTCGGCGCGGGCTCGCCGCAGGGATCACTGCCGCGGGCTTCGGTGCCGGTTCAGCGTTGACGGTCGTCCCGATCATCGCGATGATCAAGAACAGCGGTTACCAGGCCACGTTCTTCAATTTCGGCCTCGGCCAGGGCATCATCATCTGCATCTTCGCTTTTGCGATGTTCGCGCCGAAACCTGGCCAGGTTCCCGACGTCGTCAATCAGGCCGCGGTGATCCAGAG
>JALZAN010000054.1 GCA_030948365.1 Pseudomonadota bacterium | reverse complement strand
GCGCTACAAGGTGCCGCTCAAGGATGTCTCGATCGCGCTCAAGAACATCAAGGTCGAGGTCGAGCTCGGCTTCGATGCGACGCAGGCGTTTGCCGAGGCGCAGCGCTGCCTCAATTGCGACGTGCAGACGGTGTTCGCGCCGAAGCTCTGCATCGAATGCGACGCCTGCGTCGACATCTGCCCGATGGATTGCATCACCTTCACCGCCAACGGCGAGGAGCCCGAGCTGCGCGAGCGACTGAACGCGCCGTCGCGCAACCTCACGCAGGATCTGTACATTGCCGACGGTCTCAAGACCGGCCGCATCATGGCCAAGGACGAGGATGTCTGCCTGCACTGCGGCCTTTGCGCCGAGCGCTGTCCGACGGGCGCCTGGGACATGCAGAAGTTCTATCTCGACTTGAGGCACGCCGACCATCGCTGCCGTTCCGGCCCGGCGGTCTCGCGCCCGCGGCGCGCGACTCATTGGCCAAACTCGATGCCGGTTACGACACCGGCGCCGGTGGGAGACGCGGCCGAATGAAGCCGACCGCAGCGCCGATCGAGCGCGTCAACGATTTCGTGATCAAGTTCGCCAACGTCAACGGCTCGGGCTCGGCGTCGGCGAATCTGCTCTTCGCCAAGGCCATTGTGCGCATGGGCGTCCCGGTGGCGCCGCGAAACATCTTTCCGTCGAATATCCAGGGACTCCCCACCTGGTTCGAAGTGCGAGTCAGCGAGGCGGGATGGCGCGGCCGGCGCGGCGGCGTCGATCTGATGGTGGCGATGAATCCGCAGACGTGGGACCAGGATGTGAAGGAAATCGAGCCTGGCGGATACCTCTTCTACGATTCGACCAAGCCGCTGCCGGCGTCGAAGTTTCGCGACGACATCACCGTCGTCGGCATCCCGCTGACCGAGATATGCAATCGCGAATACACCGATTCGCGGCAACGGCAGCTGTTCAAGAACATCGTCTACGTCGGCGCGCTATCGGCGTTGCTCGAGATCGATCCCGAGGAGATCGCGGACCTGATCGGCGAGCAGTACGCGGGCAAGGAAGCGCTTCTCAAGCCGAACGTGCAGGCGATGCACATGGGCCGCTCGTACACCGAGAACAATCTCGATTACCCACTGGGCATTCGCATCAAGCGCGCCAGCGCGGTCGGGGAGCGGATCTTCATCGAGGGCAATAGCGCGGCGGCGCTCGGTTGCGTTTACGGCGGCGCCACCGTCGCCGCCTGGTATCCGATCACGCCGTCGTCATCGCTGGCCGAGGCCTTTACACGCCATTGCCGCAAGTTCCGCACCGATGCGGCGACCGGCAAGGCCCGCTACGCGATCATCCAGGCCGAGGACGAGCTGGCGTCGATCGGCATAGTCATCGGTGCGGCATGGAACGGCGCGCGCTCATTCACCTGCACCTCGGGCCCGGGCATCTCGCTGATGCAGGAGTTCATCGGCCTCGCCTACTTCGCCGAGATTCCCGCGGTGCTGTTCGATGTCCAGCGCGGCGGACCGTCGACCGGCATGCCAACCCGCACCCAGCAGGCGGACGTGCTTTCGTGCGCCTACGCGTCGCACGGCGACACCAAGCACGTGCTGCTGTTCCCGGAGGATCCCAGGGAAGCGTTCGATTTCGCGGCCTTGTCGTTCGACCTCGCCGACCGCCTGCAGACGCCGATCTTCGTCATGCTCGATCTCGACATCGGCATGCAGGACTGGCTGTGCGAGCCGCTGTCCTGGGACGACAGGCGCACGCACGATCGCGGCAAGGTCATGACCTACGAGATGCTCGAAGCCGGCAAGGACTTTGGCCGCTACCTCGACGTGGACAGCGATGGCGTGCCTTACCGCACGCGCCCCGGGACGCACCCGAAGCGGGGATCGTACTTCACCCGCGGCACGACCAAGGATCGTTACGCACGTTACAGCGAGGATGGGGCGACCTACGTCGACAACATGCAGCGCCTGCTGCGCAAATTCGAGACCGCGAAACAATACGTGCCGGCTCCCGTTGTCCGGAACGCAGGCCAGGGGACGCGCTTCGGCGCCATCTATTTCGGGTCTACCGGCCCGGCAATGGACGAAACGCTGGCGATCCTGGCCGGGCAGGGAATCCACGTGGACACGCTTCGCGTGCGCGCATTTCCGTTTCACGATGCCGTGTCGGAGTTCATCGCTTCGCACGAGCAGGTATTTGTAGTCGAGCAGAATCGCGACGCACAGCTGCGCTCGCTGCTGATCAACGAGCTGGTAGTCGACCCCGCGAAGCTGATGCCGGTGCTTCACTACGATGGCACGCCGATCACCGCCCGCTTTATCGTCGGCGAAATCGGCGGCAAACTGGCGATGTTCAACGTGACTCCCCTACGCAAAGTGGCGCCGTGAGCGCGCGGATATGACCTATCTCGTCAAACCGAAGCTGCATCACCCCGAGCTTCCGAAGAACAAGCTGGGGTTCACCCATCGCGACTACGAGGGCACCGTCTCGACGCTTTGCGCCGGGTGCGGGCACGATTCCATATCGGGCGCCATTATCCAGGCGTTCTTCGAGCTCGACATCGCGCCGCACCGCGTGGCCAAGCTGTCCGGCATCGGCTGCTCGTCCAAGACCCCCACCTATTTCCTCGGCAACTCGCACGGTTTCAACAGCGTGCACGGGCGCATGCCGTCGGTGCTTACCGGCGCCAACCTCGCCAACCGTGACTTGATTTACCTCGGCGTCTCCGGCGACGGCGACTCGGCGTCGATCGGGCTGGGGCAGTTCGCGCATTCGATGCGCCGCGGCGTCAACATGGTTTACATCGTCGAGAACAACGGCGTCTACGGTCTGACCAAGGGCCAGTTCTCGGCCACCGCCGACAAAGGGTCGAAGGCCAAGCGCGGGGCTGTCAACAACGACGAGCCGATCGACATGGTGATGCTCGCGCTGCAGCTCGGCGCGACGCTGGTAGCGCGAAGCTTCTCGGGTGACAAGACGCAGCTGGTGCCGCTGATCAAGGCCGCCGTGCAGCACCGCGGCGCCGCGTTTCTCGACGTGGTCAGTCCTTGCGTGGCATTCAACAACCATCCGGGCTCGACCAAGAGCTACGATTTCGTGCGTGAGCACAACGAGGCGGTGAACAGCCTCGACTTCATGCCCAGGCGATCGGAAATCACGACCGACTACGCGCCCGGCAGCGTGCGCGAGGTCGTGCAGCATGACGGATCGGTGCTGCGGCTGCGCAAGCTCCACGAAGACTACGATGCGGGTGACCGCATTGCGGCGATGAATTATTTGCAGCAGCGTCACGCCGCGGGCGAGGTCGTCACGGGACTCTTGTATCTCAATGACGACGCGAGGGACATGCATGCCGCGCTGAACACGGTCGACATCCCCTTGAACGATTTGCGCGAGAAAGAGCTGGTTCCCGGCGCGGCGGCGCTGGATAAATTCAACGCGTCTTTGCGCTAAAGCGGGATCCGTCGCCCCAGACTGTCGGGATCCGGCGACGGGTCTGAAGGTCCGCGCGCAGACATCGACGCTCACAGCGCCACCTAGCTCGCTGTTCACAGCGCTACAATTAGCGGATGCGCCTGTTCTGGCGAATCCTCGCCGCCTTCGGCGGCCTCCTCGCTTTGCTGATCATCGCGGTCGCGATCGCGGTCCGAACGATCGACGTCAACGATTTCATCGCGCCGATGCAGAAACGGGTCAAAGAGGCGACCGGCCGCGATCTGGCGATCCGCGGCGGAATCGACTTCAAGCTGTCGCTCGAACCTGAATTGATCATCGAGGACGTGAGCTTGAGCAACGCCGAATGGGCCAAGTCGCCGCAAATGCTGACCGCGAAGCGGGTCGAGGCGCAGGTGAAGCTGCTGCCGCTGTTGCGGCGGCATTTCGAGATCGTACGTTTCAAGCTGATCGATCCGGTCATCGTGCTCGAGACCAACGCCGCTGGAAAGGGCAACTGGGAATTTGGCAGCGCGGCGGACGCGAGCACGACAGGGCCTTCATCGACTCCCTTCAATGCGCTCGCCATCGGCGATCTCGCCATCGATCACGGCAGCGCGAGCTTTCGCGACGGTGGATCAGGCAGGACCACCAACGTGGTGATCGACGAATTGTTGCTGCATTCGCGCAATGCGGACGGTCCGGTCAGTGCCCGTTTTCGCGGCACCGTCGGCGACATCGCGGTGGCGATGGAAGGCGACGTCGGGCCGCTACAGGCGCTGGCGCAACAGCGCTGGCCGTATCCGATCAGCCTCAAAGGCGAAGTCAACGGCCAGGCGGCATCGATAGCCACCAAGGTGCGGATCGAAGGGAAGACGGTCAATTTCGATGAGCTTCAGGTCGGCACCGGCAACAGCAAGATAGAAGGTCAGCTGGTGCTGACGCCAGGTGCGCCGCGATCCAAGATGTCAGCCAAGCTGGCATCGGCGAGGGTCGCATGGAGCGACCTGCCGCATGCCCGCACGGTCGCGACTGCCGCCAAGGGCGCCCCAGGTCACGGCAAATTCGTGTTCAGCGAGCAGCCGATCGACTTCGCGGCACTGCAAGCAACCGACGCCGATGCTGACGTGACGATCGGCACGCTGCTGCTGCCGAACGGCCGGCATCTGGAAAACGTGCGCATGCAATTCTCCTTGCGCGACGGAAGGCTCGATGCTCCGCTGGTCGAGGCTTCGGCGTTTGGCGGGAACGCGCGCGGACGGCTGTCGATCGACGCGGCGTCGGTCCACGCACCGGTGCTAAAACTTCATCTGGACGCGAAGGCCCTCGACGCCGGCGTGCTGCTCGACATGTTTGGGATGAAGCGTGAGGTGCGAGGCGGGAACACCGACGTGACCATCGATCTGGTCGCGCACGGTGAGTCTCCGCGGCAATGGGCCCACGGCGTAAACGGCAGCGTGACGGTAATCGTCGGCACGGCGACGCTGGTGCACACGAAGCTGGACCTCGACTCGCCGCTCAACCGCCTCGCCGATGCAGTGAACCCGTTCCATCGCGTCGACGCGTCGACGGAACTCGAATGCGCAGTGGCGCGGCTGCCGCTCAAAGACGGCATCTCGAAGATCGATCACAGCGTCGCCTTGGAAACGAAAAAATTCGGCGCCTCGGTGAGCGGCACGTTGAATCTCCGCGACGAGACACTCGACCTCGCTATCAAGCCGCAGATTCGCCATGGCATTCCCATCGATGTTCCGCAAGTGGCGAGCCTGGTTCGCTTTCAGGGTCCGCTGCGCTCGCCGGCCGTTCGCATCGATGCTGCCGGCTCCGCGGTGGCGGCGGCCAAGATCGGCGCGGCGATCTACTCGGGCGGCTTGTCCGTGCTCGGAGAGTCCCTGCTGTCTGCCGCGGCCGCGACCGGCGAGGGCCCCTGCCGAGCGGCGCTGGCGCGCGCCGCCCCCAACCCCGGGCCTGCCGCGCGGCCGAACGCTCCGTCAAACTCCGGCGCGCCGGATTCCGTCGGCAGAACGCTGGGTCGACTGCTCGGCCGATAGAGACGCCGGCGCGCGGTGCCGTCGGGCGCCGCAATGCTGCCGACCGGTCGACGCGCGACCAGAGGCCGGGGCAGGGATGGCCAAGGAAGGGCTACGGCGACGGCGCGGTGATCGTGTGCGCGCCGCAGTAGAGGCGGCGCCGTCGAAGGGAACAAGACTCAAGCGGGCGCCATGAGCGTCGGTGTCTCGAGCAACTCGATCGCCGTTTTCGCGACCTGCATGGTATCGAAGTAAGCATAACCGGCGACGGCTGCCGCGCCGACCAGCGGCACCCACCGGGTGGCGGCCGTTCCGGCGACGCGTTGCGTGACGTTGAGGCCCACGGTGGTCAGGACGCTGCGCATGGCACCCGCGGAAAGCTGGCGCATGGCCAGCCGCTGCCCGGTACGCACGACGACGTCGCGCGCGAGCTGCGTTACCGCATGGCGAAAAAGACAGTAAACCATGTGGGTGCGCGTGAGCTGCAGTTCGCGTCCATACAGTCCCGCGATGTCGGCGACCAGCTGGGCCTGGATCCGCCAGATCGCGATCAGATCCGGGATGACGGTCAGCATGCCCAGGGCACCGGGCGGCAGCGCGAGCGTTCCCGACAGCGCCGCCGCCCGGCGCGCCGCTTTTCGGGCCAGTTTGCGTGCGGCGACGGCGGGGTTTTCGACCGCGCGCTCCCGGCTCGCAGGGACGCGGGAAACGACATTTTCAATCGCGTCGACGATGGTCCCGGTGACGGCTTGAACGGTGACGGACGGTGCATTCATGGCGTGAGGTCGGAGCCGGCGCGCGGTGCCGCGGCGGACAAAAGCCGCCGTCCGAGCGCGAGGTAGGCACGGGATTATACGAGGTACAATCGCGGCGGAACAGTTCGGGAAAATGCGATGTCGCAGATTCTGCCTTACGCGGTTCTGTCGCCGGCCTATGTGGAATACGATGCGGTGGCGCCGGCCGCGGCCAAGCACGTCATCGCTGTGATCGAAGCCGCGGCGCCGTGGGCGAAAGCTGAGCACATCGGCAGCACGGCGATACCCGGATGCGCGGGGAAGGGCATCGTCGATCTCGTCACGCTCTACCCGCGCGGGACGCTCGATCAAACGCGCCATGCGATCGACCGACTTGGATTTCAGCATCAGCGTGCGGGCCATGAGTTCCCGGAAGAACGTCCAATGCGCGTCGGGGCGATCGAGCACGAGGGCAAAACCTACCGGCTGCACGTGCACATCGTGGCTGCGGACTCGGCGGAAGCGAAGGCGCTGTATCGGTTCCGCGACGTGTTGCGCGGCGACGGAACATTGCGTGACGCGTATCAGGCGAAAAAGCGCGCAATCCTTCAATCCGGCACCAGCGATCCGGCGGGCTACACCCACGCCAAGGGCGAGTTCATCAACGCGGTCATCGGCGACGGCACGAAGTAGCAAGACCGGCTGGGACCGTCGGTACGCGCTGTGATTGCTCCATAGTGGGTGTGAGATGCAGGTATTCGGTTTTGCGGGCTGGTCAGGCAGTGGCAAGACGACGCTCGTCGAGCGGCTCATACCGCAACTCCGCGCCAAGGGACTGGTCGTTTCCCTGATCAAGCACGCTCACCACGAGTTCGACATCGACCAGCCGGGCAAGGACTCGCATCGTCACCGGGAGGCAGGCTGCCAGGAAGTACTGGTGACGTCCGCCGTTCGCTGGGCGCTGATGCACGAGTTGCGCGGCGCAGCCGAGCTTTCGCTCGACGCCGCACTGAAGCGGCTTTCGCGTTGCGATCTGGTGCTGGTCGAAGGGTTCAAGAGCGCACCGATCCCCAAGCTCGAGGTCTATCGGGCAAGCGTCGGCAAAGCACTGCTGCATCGCGGGGACGCGAACATCGTCGCCGTGGCAACCGATGCACCGCTGGACACGACGCTGCCCCAATTCGATCTCGGGGCCGTCGGACCGATCGCGGCGTTCATCGTTGACCACGCCCGAGCGCTGGGGTAGCGCTCTCGCTGGTTCTGAGCCGAAACAGGAACTCTCTCGCCCGGCGCCAGCTCCAATTCACGATGTGCCTGTCGTGACCCGCGTGGGCGTGCTTGCAACACCCCGCCGCGCCGGCCGTCGGGTCAAATCGGTCACAAATTGACTTCCAAAAACGACGGGCGTAAGGTGAATTTGTGGGTATTCCTGTGCATAGGTCCGAGGATGAACGGTGCACAGACAGTGGGTAGATCGCGATAAAACGATGAAAAATCAGCGACTTCTAACAATTCTACTGGGCGCGCTGGCAATGGCTGGCGCGACTGCGGCGGCCGCCCAGAACGGCTTTTACGGCGGCGTGTCGGTCCGCGACAGCGGTGCCGATGGGGTCGGTTTAACGTTCGGCCAGGCGCCCTTCGCGTGGAACCGTTTCGCGGCTCCCGTCGCTGAGGACGCCACGCAGCGAGCGCTGGTTTTCGGCGGTTATCGTTGGTCGAACGATGTGGCGATCGAAGCGGCGTTCAACTCCAGCGACAAATACGCCCTGCATCCGGGAACGATCGGCGTCAGCAGCGTCGGACTCGGTCTGTCCGACCCGGCGCGGACCTGGAACGCGAACGTCTACACCAGTTGGGAATTCATGCACAGCCTGTCCCTGTATGGGCGCTTGGGTTATGCGCAGAGCGATAGTCGATCGCTGTTAGCTCCGGTGACGCTGCTTTCGTCGGACGCACGCCGGTCGCGCGACGGCGTCAACTACGGCGTCGGCCTGCGCTACGATCTGACGCACGAGCTCGGCTTGCGCGTCGAATATTCACGCTTCAATCGCTTCGGCGGCGAAAGCGCGAACGCCGGTGTGCTGCCCGAATCGGACCAGGTCACGTTGGGCGTCCAGTTCAAGTTCTAAGCACGTCGTCCGCCCCTGGACACTCCGACGCCAGCGTTTTTCCGCTGGCGTTTTTGTCGATGCGATAGAATCGACAACCGAGCGTCTCTGCCCTTTCGCCCATGGTTCGGATCGTTTACCTCGCACGGCTACGAGATGCCTTCGGCACCCCGGCGGAGCAGGTCGAGCTGCCGCGCGATGTCGGCACGGTCGCCATGCTGTTGGCGTGGCTCACAGCGCGAGGCGGCGTCTGGGCCCGGGAGCTCGCGTCCGGACGCGCCGTGCGCGTCGCCGTGAATCACGATCTGGCGCAGCTTACGACCGAGATCGGCAGCGACGACGAAGTCGCGCTGTTTCCGCCGGTGACCGGGGGGTGACGCTCGATGGCGGTTCGCATCCAGGTAGAGGATTTCGACGTCTCGGCTGAGCTCAAGTCGTTGCGGGCAAGCGACACGCGCATTGGCGCCGTCGCGAGCTTCGTCGGCACGGTCCGCGATCTTAACGACGCGTCGCAAGTAAGCACGCTCACTCTGGAGCACTATCCCGGAATGACTGAAAAAGCGCTGGGGCGCATCGTCGACGACGCCAGGCAGCGATGGGACATCTACGACGCGCTCGTCGTGCATCGAGTCGGCACACTCCAGCCGGGCGATCAGATCGTTCTGGTCGCGGTCACCAGCGCTCACCGCGGCGAGTCGTTCGCCGCATGCCAGTTCATCATGGATTACCTGAAGACCCGCGCGCCGTTCTGGAAAAAGGAGCGGACGCCGGAGGGCGAGCGCTGGGTCGAGGCGCGTGCCAGCGACGAAGACGCCGCAGCGCGCTGGTAGATACGCGCGCGAATTCGCTCGCCGGGGCGTCCTCCGATACCTGCCCGTCTCTCATGCGCATCGCCATGGATGATGTTCGCCTGATCGCGATCGATTGGGGGACCAGCTCGGCGCGATCCTACGCGCTCGGCCCGAACGGCAAGGTGCTCCGCGAGCGGAGCGCTCCCCTCGGCGTTCAGCGGATGAACGGAAGCGGGTTCGAAGACGCCTTGAGAGTGCTTTGCGGCGGCGAGATCCCGGTCGATATTCCGCTCATCGCCTCCGGCATGATCGGCAGCCGTCAAGGTTGGATCGAGGCCCCGTATTGCGAGTGTCCGACCGGGTTCGATGCGGTCGCGGCGGCGCTGACGCGCGTGCCCGGGACGCGGCTTGCGATTGTTCCAGGGCTCATCTGTCGCGGCGACGTCAATACGCCCGACGTCATTCGGGGCGAGGAGACGCAGGTCTTCGGCGCCTTGTCGGAACGGGTCGGCGCAAGGCAGGTGGTCGTGTTGCCTGGAACCCACAGCAAATGGGTGATAGCGGGACCCAAGGGCATCGAGATCTTCGCGACGTTCATGACCGGTGAGCTCTACGCGGTGCTGCAACAGCACAGCATTCTCGGCCGGCTCGCCGCGACCGGAGTCGACGATGCGGCATTCGATCGCGGTGTGCGCCACAGCCTGCGGCGCGAGGCGGCGTTGACACACGACCTTTTCTCCGCCCGCACGCTGGCGCTCACCGACGCGCTTGCGCCGACCGGCGTCGCCGATTACCTTTCGGGTTTGCTGCTGGGCGCCGAGATTGCCGCGTCGCAGCTCTGGCTCGAGGGAGAAGGCCTGAATGGCGAGTCATTGACGCTTCTGGGCGAGGCCGCGTTATTAACGCGCTACCGGCGCGCGCTGGCGCTCGCCGATATCGATTCTGTGCTCGGGCCGCCGGACGCCGCGGCGCGAGGCTTGTGGCGTGTTGCGCGCCACGCTGGAATGGTAAGCGATGACTAAGATGACTTTGCAGGGATATCTCCGGCCGTTGCCGCTGATCGCCGTGTTGCGTGGCATTACGCCGGCTGAGATCGATGCGGTGGGTGCGGCCCTGATCGACAACGGGTTTCGCATTCTCGAGGTTCCGCTGAACTCGCCGGACCCGTTCGACAGCATCACACGCTTGGAGGAGCGCTTCGGCGAATGCTGTCTCACCGGCGCTGGAACGGTCGTCGACGTGGCCGATGTCGCGCGCGTTGCCGCCGCGGGCGGTAAGCTAATCGTCATGCCGCACGGCGACGTTGCGATCGTGCGCGAGGCCAAGCATCGCGGCATGCTGTGCGTGCCGGGTGTCGCGACGCCGACGGAAGCTTTTGCCGCGCTGCACGCCGGGGCCGACGGCCTCAAGATGTTTCCGGCGGAGCAACTGCCTCCGGCGGCACTCAAGGCGTGGCGGGCGGTGCTGCCGAAGGACGCGCTGGTGTTCCCGGTCGGCGGCATACGTCCCGACAACATGAACGCATACTGGGAAGCAGGTGCGAGCGGCTTCGGCACTGGATCGAACCTCTACGCGCCTGGCGCCTCGGCAGACGCGGTGCGCGAGGCGGCCGCCCGATACGCCGCCGGCTTCGCCGCCTTGAAGCCTCGTTGATGCGTCCGACGTTACGCGAGGCCCGTTACGATCTCGTCGCGCTCGGCGAACCGTTGCTCGAATTCAATCAGACGCGCGCCGGAGAAGCGAGATATCTCCAGGGCTTCGGCGGCGACACCTCCAACTGCGTTATTGCAGCGTCGCGTCTTGGCGCTTCGGTCGCGTATGTGACGCGTCTGGGCGACGACGCGTTCGGCCGCAAGTTCCTGTCGCTGTGGGAACGCGAAAAGGTGGACACCTGCGGTGTGGGGACCGATCCCGACGCGCCAACCGGGATTTACTTCGTGACCCACGGCGACGCGGGCCACGAGTTCAGCTATCTTCGCGCGGGTTCGGCGGCAAGCCGAATGCGGCCCGACGACTTGCCGATGAAGGTGATCGGCGACGCAAAAGTGCTGCACGTGTCCGGCATCAGCCAGGCGATCAGC
>JALZAN010000053.1 GCA_030948365.1 Pseudomonadota bacterium | reverse complement strand
TCACCGGACAGGTCGTCGCGGTCGATGGTGGCGTGACGGCTGTCTGATGAAGGTCGCGCAGAGGACCGAGCATCGGATGGCCAGCGCATGAGCGCGAAGGCCCGCCCCGAGCGCCGAAGTGCGCAATGAGCCGGAGCGCGGAGGCACTCCAATGAGCAACTACGACGCCTTTCAGGGCACGGGCGCGGTCGCCGAAGCTCATCGCTTCGATGTCGCCGCGCTCGAGCGTTACCTGCGCTCGCATGTACCGGGCTTCGAAGGCCCGGTCGAAGTCGAGCAATTCAAAGGCGGGCAGTCCAACCCGACGTTCCTGCTCCGCGGCGGCGCAAAACGCTATGTCCTGCGCCGCAAACCGCCCGGCAAGCTGCTGCCGTCGGCGCACGCGGTCGATCGCGAATATCGCGTCATCACCGCGCTGGCGCAGAGCGACGTTCCGGTCGCGCGCACCTACTGCCTTTGCACCGACGAGTCGGTGATCGGCTCGATGTTCTACCTCATGGACTATGTCGCAGGCCGCGTGCTATGGGACCCGTTGTTGCCGGGCATGCAGCCGCTGGAACGGAAAGCGATCTTCGACGAAATGAACCGCGTCATGGCGGCGCTGCACCGAGTGGACTTTCAGGCGATCGGCCTTGCCGACTACGGCAAGCCCGGAAACTATTTCGCGCGCCAGATCGACCGCTGGAGCAGGCAGTACAAGGCCTCGGAAACCGAGAAGATCGAGGCGATGGATCGGCTGATCGAATGGCTGCCGGCCAATATCCCGCAGGGCGACGCCACCGCCATCGTTCACGGCGACTACCGGCTCGACAACATGATCTTCCATCCAAGCGAGCCACGCGTGCTGGCGCTGCTCGATTGGGAGCTCTCGACGCTCGGTCATCCCATGGCGGATTTCTCGTACCACATGATGACCTGGCGATTGTCGCCGGACCAATTCCGCGGCTTGCGCGGCAGCGATCTCGCGTCGCTGGGCATTCCGACCGAGGAGGAATATCTGGCCGCATATTTGCGACGCGTCGGCATCGCGGACAAACCGGATCCCAGGGCGTGGAGCTTTTACATGGCCTACAACATGTTCCGTATGGCGGGCATACTCCAGGGCGTGATGGCGCGCGCGCTGGCGGGTAACGCGGCGAGCGCGCAGGCGCTGGAAGCAGGCAGGCGGGCAAGGCCGATGGCGGAGTCGGGTTGGTCGGAGGTCGAGCGCATGCTTGCGCAATCATGAGACTGGAAACGGGCATCGCGCGCCCGCGCGGAACGAGGGGCGGCTATGGACTTTGATTACTCGCCGAAGGTCATCGAGCTGCAGGGCAGGCTTGGCGCCTTCTTGGAAACCCACGTCTATCCCAATGAGCAACGCTTCGACAACGAGGTTGGGCAAGGCGACCGCTGGCAGCCCTTAAGCTTGATCGAGGAGCTCAAGGCCAAAGCGAATGCCGCGGGCTTGTGGAACCTCTTCCTGCCCGCATCGGGCCGCGGCGCGGGTCTCACCAACCTGGAATACGCACCGCTTTGCGAGATCATGGGCCGCGTGCTATGGGCGCCCGAAGTATTCAACTGCTCGGCGCCCGACACCGGCAACATGGAAGTGCTGGAGCGTTACGCTACCGAGGAACAGAAACGGCAATGGCTCGAGCCGTTGCTCGAAGGCAGCATACGTTCGGCGTTTACCATGACCGAGCCCGATGTCGCCTCGTCCGACGCGACCAACATTCAGACTTCGATCGTTCGCGAGGGCGGCCAGTACGTCATCAACGGCCGCAAGTGGTGGTCGTCGGGCGCCGGCGATCCGCGCTGCGCAATATTCATCCTGATGGGCAAGACAAATCCGCAGGGACCGAGGCACGCGCAGCAGTCGATGGTGCTCGTGCCACGTGCCACCCCAGGGGTAAAAATTCTTCGCCACCTGCCGGTATTCGGCTACGACGACGCGCCGCACGGCCACATGGAGATCGACTTCGAAGACGTTCGCGTTCCCGTTGCAAACCTATTGTTGGGCGAGGGCCGGGGATTCGAAATCGCGCAGGGACGTCTCGGACCGGGCCGCATTCACCATTGCATGCGCTTGATCGGCCTGGCCGAGCGCGCGCTGGAGAAGATGTGCAAGCGCGTCAAGACGCGTGTGGCGTTCGGCAAATCCGTGGCGGAGCAGACCGTGACCCTGGAACGAATCGCCGACGCGCGCATCATGATCGATCAGGCGCGGCTTCTGACCTTGAAAGCGGCGTACCTGATGGACACCGTCGGCAACAAGGCCGCCCGAGCCGAGATCGCGATGATCAAAGTGGCCGCCCCGGTCATGGCGTGCCAGGTTCTCGACTGGGCCATCCAGGCGCACGGCGGAGCGGGCGTCTGCGACGATTTCGGCCTCGCGCGCGCCTACGCCCACGCCCGCACCTTGCGCCTGGCCGACGGGCCCGACGAAGTGCATCGCAATCAGATCGGCAAGCTGGAATTGGCCAAGTGGTAAATCGATCGATGGTCGGCGCGAATCACTGGGCCTTGATCCCCGCCGCGCGAATGACCCTTCCCGACTCTTCGATTTCGGTGCGGACGAACGTCTTGAATTCCCCCGGACTCATCGGCATCGATTCGGCGCCGAGATTGGCGAATCGCTCCTTGATTTCCGCCGACTGGAGCAGATTGCCGACGTCCTTGTTGATCTTGTCGACGATCTCGGGCGGCGTCCCGGCGGGCGCGAACACGCCCACCCACAGGTTGTAGTCGAACCCGGGCAGGCCCGACTCGGCGATCGTCGGCACGTTGGGCAGCGCCGCCGACCGTTTCGACGTGCTGACGCCCAGCGCAATCAGCTTGCCCTCGCGCACGTTGGGCAGCGCGGCGGAAATCGGCGAGAAGAAATAGGTGATGCGTCCGGCCATCGTGTCGGTCAGCGCTTCGGGGGTGCCCTTGTACGGAATGTGCGGCACGTCGATGCCCGCGGCGAGCTTGAATTTTTCGGCGTTGATGTGCGTACCGCTGCCGGCGCCGGCCGAGCCGAAATTCAGCTGTCCGGGCTTCTGCTTGGCGAGCGCGATCAGCTCCGCCACCGTTTTAACTCCCGCGGAAGGCGCGACCACGAGGACGTTGGGTTGTCCGGCGAGCGGAACGACCTCGACAAAATCCTTGGCGGTGTCGAACGTCAGGTTGGAATAGATCGACGGGTTGTAGGCATGCGCCGCCGAATGCACCAGCAGCGTGTAGCCGTCGGGCGCCGACTTGGCGACGAACGCCGCGCCGATGGTTCCGCCGGCGCCGGGGCGGTTATCGACGATGACCGGTTGGTTCCACAGCTCGGAGAGCTTCTGCCCGAAAGTGCGCGCCAGGATGTCGGTCGCGCTGCCGGCGGTGAATGGGACGATGACGTGGACCGGTTTGCTTGGATAGGCAGCTTGCCCGTAGGCGGCGAGCGGCGACAAGATCGCAAGCCCGAACGCCGCGAGATAACGTACTGGTTTCATGCTTGGCTCCGTTCGCAAGCCGGTCGTCCCCGCGAAAGCGGGGACCCAGCGGCGTTTGTGAAAAAGACACCGGATTCCCGCTTTCGCGGGAATGACGACATTTAAGAATCGGATGGTCACGCATCGTCGCGCTCTACGCGTTCGATCCTACAGACCATCACTCACCGGAACATTTTCCGGCTCGAGCTTGAGACCGGAGGCCTCGGCTTCGAGCACCAGCAACTTGGCGAAATCCTCTTCGGTCATGCCGCGGCCGATCAAGGTTTGCACGGCGTCGCGGGTGATAGACGCCAGCGGCATCGGCACGCCGTAGCGGCGGCCGGCATCGAGTCCGAGATCGAGGTCCTTGCGCAAGAGGTGCGGCGTGAACGTCACCTTGAAATCCAGGTTGACCAACGCCGGCGTCTTGTACCGCGTGAATACCGAGCCCATCACGCTCTGGTTCAGGAAATCCAGGAACGCGTGCCGCGGCACGCCCGCCTTTTGTGCCAGCACAGTGATCTCGGCGAGCGACTGCGTCACTACGCCAAGAAAAACGTTGTGGCAGATCTTGACGATGCGCGCGAGCTCGCCCTCGCCGACGTAGCTGGCCGCGGGAGCGATCATCCTGAGGTACGGCAGTGCCGCATCATATGCGGCCTTTGGTCCCGAGCAGACGAACGAGAGCTTGCCGGCCTTGATCACTTTCGCGTTGCCCGACACGGGCGCCGCGAGCAGCTCGATACCGCGCTCCTTCAACAGCGCACGTAGCTCGGCCGAGCCCTCGAGCGAGATCGACGAGCACTCGACGACCATGCGCGGCTTGACCGCGCCCGACAAAAGTCCGTCCGGACCGGCGATGACTTGCCTCACATCGTCCCAGGTAGACACCATGCAGAAGACGATGTCGCACGCAGCAAGCTCGAGCACCGACGTTGCGATCTTCGCGCCGTATTGGCTCAAGGGCTCGGCCTTGGCGCCGGTGCGATTCCACACGGTCACGTCGGCGCCGCCCTTTGCCAGTAGCGCCGCCATTTCGTAGCCCATGCGCCCGGCGCCGATCCAGCCGATTGCTTGTTTGCGATTGTTCATCTTTGTCTTGGTTTCGGTGGTGTCGACGTCGGTCAGCGTGGGACAACTGCGCTAGGTAGGCTCGCGGACGTTCGCGTGCGAATTAGCTCTGATCCGGGAGTTTTCGGCTTCGGGCGCCTCACTGAATGACATGATCCGCTCGCCGCAGCAGCGACGGCGGGAGCGTCAACCCCAGTGCCTTGGCCGTTTTAAGATTGATGACGAGCTCGAACTTGGTGGGCTGCTCGATCGGCAGGTCACCCGGCTTGGCCCGCGCGTTCTGTCGTCAAGACCGATGACGCGCGATCGATGTCGTCGGCGCGGCTCACTTCGACGGATTGGAGGTGCAGGCGCAGCGAGCGGGCGGCACTCTCGGTTTCCTTGTAGTCAAGCACGCCGCCCCGGATGTCGGGATTCCACATGATCGCCGCTCGGGAGATTCCGGGGATCGCTTCCCTCAGGAGCTCCAGCCTCTTCGCGCTGAGCGCCGGGGAGATATTGGTGAGCCCGGTGACATTTCCGCCGGGACGCGGCAGGCTCGCGACGAAACCCGTCCCGACCGGATCGGTGCTGTTCGCCATTACGATCGGGATCGTCCGGGTCTGTTGCCTGACTGCCGCAATCGCCCCATCTGTGGACGTCACGATCACGTCCACCCTCAGACGCACCAGTTCGGCGGCGACCTCGGATATCCGCTCAGCCCTGTTGTCGCCGAACCGGCGCTCCACGATGATATTTTGTCCTTCTACATACCCGTGGTCTCGCAGGCCCTGCGTGAACGCGGCGGCAAGTTGCGAAGCACTAGTTTGAGGGACGGGATGGAGAACGCCGATGCGGGGAATCTTCGCCGCCGGTTGCGCGTTCGCGATGAGCGGCGCAACGAGTGCGGAGAAGGTCAGCGCGACGGTTAGCGCGAGCGCCCACCGGAGCATCTCGCAGACTCCGGCACGAGCTTGTCCGGAAGAAAAAGGCGGTACTCGAACCGCGTCGTCTGAGACTGAGTCTCGCGACGATGCCAGACACACGAGCTCAGGGCAAGAAATCAGCATCGGAATGCGTCCGCTTTCCAAGTCGCCGGACTACTAGTATGCATTGGCGATCGGAAGCTCTTCCGCCGGATAGAGCGAGATGATCTTCGGCCCGCTCGGCGTGAGGATAACCTCCTCCTCGATGCGTGCCGCGGAGATGCCGTCGCTCGCCGGGCAGTAGGTCTCGACCGCGAAGACCATTCCCACCTTGAGCTCGATCGGCTCCTTGAGCGAGTTGAGCCGCGAGATCAGCGGACGCTCATGCAGGCCGAGACCCAGTCCGTGGCAGAAGTTTAGCCCGAAGGCATCCATCTCGCTGGCGAAGCCGATGTCCTTCGCGGTCGGCAGCGAGCGCGCGATCTTGTCGCTGCCGACCCCCGGCTTCAAGAGGTCGATCGTGCGGTCCATCCACTCTCGCGCCTTGCGGTACGCGGTGCGCTGCGACGAGGTCGCCCTTCCCACGCTGAAGGTGCGGTAATAGCAGGTGCGGTAGCCCATGAACGACTGGATGATGTCGAAGAACGCCTGATCTCCCGGGCGGATCAGGCGGTCGGTGAAGTTGTGCGGATGCGGGCTGCAGCGCTCGCCGGAGATGGCGTTGATCGCTTCGACGCAGTCGGAACCCATGCCATAGAGCCGTCCCGTGGCCAGCGCGACGATCTCGCTTTCCTTCACCCCCGGCTTGAGCGCTTCGGCAATGTCCTGGTACACGCCGTCGACCATCGCCGCGGCCATGTTGAGGAGCGTCAGCTCGTCGATGTTCTTGACCTCGCGCGCCGCGAGCATCGTCTGCTGCCCGTCGCGCACTTCGATCCCGAGCTTCTGCAGCTCGAACAGCATCGGCGGCTCGACGACATCCAGGCCAAGCGGCATCTTGGCGACACCTTCGGCATTGAGGATCGATTTGATCTCGCGCGCGGCATCGCGGAAGAGCGTGATGTCGCCGCCGACCGCGCCGCGCAAGCCGAGCAGTCCGGCGCGGCAATGGTCGTGGTGCAGCCACGGCGCATGCAGGCGATGGTGCTTCGCGGCCGAGCCGAAATCCCAGATGTACGGGTCGCCGTTGCCGGTCAGCAGCGAATAGCGCGTCAGCTTGTCGCGGGCCCATTCGCCGATGACGGTGCTGGTGGTGTAGCGGATGTTGTGCTGATCGAAACTGAGCAGCGCGCCGAGACCCGAACTCGCCAACGCGGCACGCGTACGCGCGAGGCGATAGTCGTGCAGACGGCGAAAGTTGACGCGCTCTTCGAAGTCGACTTGGGTATGTCCGGGCGCCTGCAGCGGTCGATCCCACCGGTAATGCGGATCGATGTCGTCAGGGCGGATGATCTTCGGCTCTTTGGTCTTCTTGGCCATAGCAATCACCGTCGCCGCTAGCGCTTGGCGAAGGCTTTTTCGTAGTACGAGAGGTCGACGTACTTCGTGGGGTCGTCCAGAGTCTTCTTTGGCATGCCGTATTTGCTGCGCAGCTGCAGCACGGTGCTGATGCCGTCCATGTTGAGTGCTATATCGCGCGTGATCCCGCCTTTGTCGGCGAGCAGCAGATCGTAAGCCTGCTTCGCAAGCGCCGGAGTCATGTCGCGCTGATTCGCGATCAGCAGTGCTTCCACAATCTCGCGGTTGGCGCGGTCGTAGACCCAGTCCACGCCCGCCCGGTAGCCGCGGAGAAATCCTACGAGCTCCTTTTCGTGACTCGCGGCCCAGGAGCGCCGCGCGCCGCCCGCCGTACCCTGATACGCGCCGAGCGATTCGGCGTAGGCCAGAACGTTGAACCCGCGCGCCTTGGCCGTCAGCTCGAACGGCGTGCGCAACGCCGTGGCATCCTGCTTCCCGGCGAGCAGCTCACGGTAACGGTTGGCGGTCCCGCCCGCCCGCACGTAGGTTACGTCGGCGTCGCTGATCCCGTTGCGCGCGAGGATCTCGCGCGTCAAGAAGGCGAACCCGGTGGTCATCGCGTCCATCGATACCGTCTTGCCCTTGAGGTCGGCAAAATTCTTGATCGGTGGCGCGGCAACCACCGACGCGAAGCCGCCGTCGGTGCCGATGAATGCGAACAGGTCGGGATTGTCGGTGATTTTCGCCTCGCCCTGTCCTTCCTGGTAGGCGACGAAGTTGTCCATCAGGGCGAGCGCGATGTCGAACTTGCCGTCGAGGAGCGAGGTCATGAGGTACACCGAGGTCGGCGTGTAGGAAAGCTGCACGCTGACGCCGTTGGCCTCGAAGAAGCCCTGACGCTGCGCCGCCCAGACGGGAAGGTTCCAGCCTCCGTCGAAAGCGATCACCCGCAGCGTCGCCGGCGGCGATGGCGGCGCTTGCGCGAAGCCGGCGGATGCGAAAAAACAGGCACCAATGAAGGCGATCATCGTCCGCATTTTCACCTCACGCTTCCGCGATTGACGGCGTTAGTCATGTCGCACATCACTCGAATCGATTTCGCCGACATTAACCGATGTGTGCGCCCCTGTAAAAGCCGCCGCCGCGAAAGGCGGCCCGGCGGCCACTTTCCGAGCCCTTACGCCAGCGTGCCGGGGATCGGGCCGCGGGATTGCGCCACGGGCTCGCGCAGCGCCAGCCACGCCAGTACACATCCGAGGAGCGCGCCGGCGAGCAGGTGCTTGACATTATGGCCGGAGACAACCTTGCCTGTGGCGTCGAAAATCGCCCGGTCGAACCGCTCCGCAACCGTCATGGTGAGATCCAGCGTTAGCGCCGCCCAGAGCCAGCCCGCTCCCGAGCTGCGGCCGCGGCGCAGCAGCAGAAGGAATGCGATGGCGATTCCGGTTCCGATCCTCACGATGAGATAGAGAAGCAGATCGTCGGCGCCGTGCTGGCGCGTCCAGGCCCACCACAGCACGCTGGCCGCCCCAAGCGCCGCAATCGGCCACAGGGCCACGCCCGCGAACGCCGGATCGATGCGGTCCGCCAGCAGCAACGTGAGCAAGGCAGCGATCACCAGCGTCATCGGCAGGCGATCCCAGACCAGCCGCGCGTCGCTCGGCGCCCAGTGGTAATACGCCGAGCCGAGGGCGGTCAGAAGCATTCCTGCGACGAGCAGCGTGAAAGCCGCGCGCTCGCACGGCGTCACGTGCACCCGGCGGGCAAGCGCCAGGCCCATGATCCCGGCCGCAAGAATGGAAAGATTGGTCAGCACATCGCCGGCGCGGGGTATCGGCCCGCACATGCGGGTATCGGCAAGCACGTGATACGAAGGGTCCTGCGGCAGCGGCCCGAAGACCATGCGAAGCACCGCGTAAAGCGCAAGCGCGATGGCGATCGATCCCCAGGTCTGGGCCTGCGCGAGTCGAGCCGCGGGCCGGTCCGGCATGCCCGGCTCGCTCACGGCCCGCGCGCCGAACCCGCGACGCCGGGCCCGGCGGTGCAAATCTTACTCAACGTAGCATTTCTTTCAGGTTTTGAAGCGCCGCGACCCCCGCCGGTGAGTGCCGCCCGCGTGCAGCGCTCCTGCCGACGTTCGGGCACCTTCCTTGCTTCACTATCGGTCGCCGCTCCGTAAGTACGTTCGAGAGTACGTCGATATCCGGATCAGCGGCAAGCAGGTCCGCACCCAAACGACAATGCCCCCACCCTCCGCATCCTTCCAACCCGCATGAGCCAGCCGCTTTCGTTTGCTTCCGCGCATCGCCGTTCTCGCAAGCGCGCTTCCGGCCTGCTGGCGCCGGGGCGCAACTGCTGGCGCATCGAGCGAGCCCGCAAAATGAGCTGGCTGATTGACGGCGAGCAGTATTTCACCGCCGTGCGCGCTGCGATGGCGCAGGCGCAAAGCTCGATCTTCATCGTCGGCTGGGACATCGACAGCCGCGTGCGCCTGGTGCCGGAGGGCGCCGGTGACGGATGGCCCGAAGCGCTGGGCGACTTCCTGGCTGCGCTGCTCGCGGCCAGTCCGAAGCTCAACGCCTATATTCTGAGCTGGGACTTCGCCTTGCTTTTTGCGCTCGAACGCGAATGGCTGACCGAGCTGAGGCTCACTTCGCGGGCGCAGCAGCGGCTCAAGTTCCAGCTGGACGACCGGCACCCGGTCGGCGCGTCACACCACCAGAAATTCATCGTCGTCGACGACAGCATCGGCTTCGTCAGCGGCTTCGATCTGACTTTCAATCGATGGGATACGCCGAGGCACACGCCGGGCGACGCGCGGCGGCGCAATCCCGACGGCACCACCTACGAACCCTTTCACGACATCGGCGTGGTCGTCAGCGGCCGCGCCGCAGGCGCGCTCGGCGAGCTTGCGCGCGAACGCTGGTACGCGGCGACCGGACGGCATCCGCGCCAAACGGACAGCACAGTAAAATCCGAGATCTGGCCGCTCAAGGCCGCGGACCTGACCGAGGTCGACGTGGCGATCGTGCGCACCGAGCCGCGTTTCGAGGACCATCCGGGGGTGTTCGAAGTGCGTGCGCTGCACCTCGACGCCATCGCCGCCGCCAAGTCGTCGATCTTCGCCGAAAACCAGTACTTCACCTCGAATACCATCGCCCGCGCTCTCGCCTCGACCCTCGAGCGCAAGACGGGGCCCGACATCGCCATCATTTCGCCGTCGACGCAAAGCGGCTGGCTCGAGACGACGACCATGGGGGTGCTTCGCGCGCGGATCCACAACGATCTCATCCGCGCCGACAAGCACCAGCGCTATCGGGTGTACTGCCCGTGGCTCGATGGCGGCGAGCAGGCCGCGTGCCTCAATGTCCACAGCAAGGTCCTGATCATCGACGACGAGCTGCTCACCATCGGCTCGGCCAACTTGAGCGGTCGCTCGATGGGGCTCGATACCGAATGCAATCTGGCGATCGAGGCCAAAGGCGATGAGCGCATCCGCGCCGCGATCGCGGGGCTTCGATGCCGGCTGCTCGCGGAGCATCTGGGCCGCCGCGAAAAGGAGATCGCCGACGCGGTGCGCGATCATCGCGGGCTCATCGCCGGCATCGAGGCGCTGCGCGGTCCCGGCCGCTCGCTCAAGCCGCTAACCGCGCCCACCGAAGCCGACTGGAGCGCGATGGTTCCCGATCACTCGGTGCTCGATCCGGAAGAACCGATCGACACCGGGCGACTGGTCGAAGAAGTCGTATCGCGATCGGAAAAGCGCTCGCTGGCGCTTCGCGCCGCGACCATCATCGCCGCCATCGTGCTGCTCTGCGCGATGGCGCTCGCCTGGCGTTACGCGCCGCTGCGCGAGCTGATCAATACCGAAGCGCTGGCGCGAATGGCGGAGGCCTTCGCCCGGAGCCCGTTCGCCCCGCTGGTCGTGGTGGCGGCGTACATGGTCGGCGGTCTCATGGTGATTCCGGTGACGGTGATGATCGCCGTCACCGGTATCGTCTTCGGGCCCCTCCTCGGATTCATTTATGCCCTGGTCGCCGAAACCCTGAGCGCGATGTTCATTTATTTCATCGGCGTCAAGCTCGGGCGGGCGACGGTCAGGCGGGTAGCGGGCAAGCGGATCAACGAGCTCAGCCGGCGCATTGCCAAGCGCGGACTGATCGCCGTCGTGGTCGTGCGCATGCTGCCGATCGCGCCGTTCACCATCATCAATCTCATCGCCGGCGCGTCGCATATCGCGTTCCGTGATTTTGTCCTCGGTACGATCATCGGCATGGCGCCGGGCACCTTGTTGCTGGTCGTGTTCATCGATCGCGTCATCGCCGCGGTGAAGAGCCCCGGACCGTTGACCTTCGCGTTGCTGGCCCTGATCGGGGGCGTGG
>JALZAN010000003.1:10688-34134 GCA_030948365.1 Pseudomonadota bacterium | reverse complement strand
CCAGAGTAGGTGGTCCTTGAGCGCGGCGTCGGGCAGCGCCGCGTACGACACGACGGCGACGATGTTGAAGAAAAATAGGACGAAGGCGCCGAAGCGCGTGAGCAGTCCCAGCGCAAGGAGCACCGGCATCGACAGCTCGGTTGCCGTTCCCATCAGTGCCGCGATTCCCGGAGGCAGCACGGGGACATGGTATTCATCGGTGAACAGCGCGACAGTGACGCTCCAGTCGTGGATCTTGGTCAGTCCCGACATGAAGAATACCCGCGCCACATAGAGGCGGAAAGCAAGCAGGAGCAGCGGCTGCAGCTTGTCCAACTGCCGCGACACGGTGCAATAGACCAAGCCAAGGCGCTCGACGATCGAATCCCGGCTGACGGTGTTCATGGTCTGCTTTCGCGCGGGGAAATTACCGGCGCGCGAAATGCAACAATGGTTTGCCCGGCCACATGGCGCTGGAGCGCGGCGGCAAGATCGAATTCGGGGGACAGGGCGGCGGATCGGTTCGCGGCTTCGTCGAGCGGGCGCCCGGCGGCAAGCAGCGCCAGAAATACGTGTTCGGCGTCGGAAAGTTGCTGGATCGAAATTCCTCCGAGCGCGGCCGGGCGCCGCTCGACGAGCAACGCGTCACCGCCCTCGTCGAGTCCGATGCGCTCGTCGGCGCCGCGCTCCGGCTGGTTGACCTGCCAGATGTGCAGAATCGGGAACCTCGAGACGATCAAATGCGCCGAAGGATGCAACAGGAAGCGCAACTCGCCATGAAGCTCCGGCAGCACCGCGGAAAGCGCCGTCAAGTCGAGCGGCGGTGCGTCGCGAGCGATGTTGGCCTGGTCGATCGCCCATTCGAGGCGCGCGACGTCTGGCAAATACGCTAACTCGCGAGCCGGCGGATAGGCGTCGAGGAAACCCGCAAAGTCGGCGCCATAACGATTGATGTCGCCGCGAATCGAGGGATGGCCGCGAACGAAATGGTCTGCTGCCGCGTCGAAGAACGGCGCGCCGACCAGCCGCTTGACTACCGGGTACGTTGCGGCGAGGGCCCGGCGGAAATTGCCGAGCACATTCGCTCGGTAGATGTCGATTCGCGCCGCGGGCTTCAGCCCGCCCGCGACGATTCCGAGCGACGCCACCGCGGCGGGATCGCCGAAAACCGCCGCCTCGGAAAAGGCCCGCTGCAGCTCATGCAGCGATGGCATCGCACGTCTCCAGGATGGCCTGCGCGCGCGCCGCCTCGTCGAGCAGGACCTCGAGCGGTGGAATATCGGTGTCCCACTCTATCAGCGTCGGCTTGGGGCCGAAGCGCGCGACTGCGTCGCGGTAAAGCGCCCACACCGGCGGGGCAACCCGGGCGCCGTGCGTGTCGATGAGGCAGCCCCCGCTCGCATCGAATCCGGCAAGGTGCATTTCGGCCACGGCGTCGCCGGGAATCGCCGCCAGATAGTCGCCCGCGTCGAAGCCGTGATTGACGGCGTTGACGTAAATATTGTTGACGTCGAAAAGAAGCTTGCACCCGGTGCGGCGGGCGACCGCGACCACGAATTCCCATTCGCTCATCGCATCGTCGTCGAATCGGACATAGGCCGACACATTCTCGACCAGGAGCGTGCGGCGTAGTGCGCTTTGCACCGCGTCGACCCGCTCGCAGACAAGCGCCAGCGCCTCTTCGGTGTATGGCAGCGGCAGGAGATCGTTGAGATGGCGCCCGTCGACGTGGCTCCAGCAAAGGTGGTCCGACACTACGGCCGGATCGATCCGGGCGATGAGCTCCTTCAGGCGCGCCAGGTGTCCGGCATCGAGCGCGTCAGCGGATCCCAACGACATGCCGACGCCATGAAGCGATATCGGATAGTCGCGGCGGATGTCTTCCAGGGCGGCGATCGCCGGGCCGCCATCGACAAAATAGTTCTCGCTGTGGACCTCGAGCCACGCCGCCGCGGGACGCTCGGTCCGAACGCGTGTCACGTGCGGCGAGCGCAAGCCGATGCCGGCGGCAGTCGGCAGCGCTGTCGAAGCGACTATGGGATCGATGTGCATGAGAAGAAAACGCGCCGGCGGACACGAGCGCCGGCGCCAGTGTCAACCTGATGGGCTCAGGACTTCGGCGCCGCTGTCTTGCCGCCGATCTTGTCGCACGTTCCCTTGGCGACGTATTTCCACGATACCGGGTCGTTGTCGACGGTGCTTTGCCCTGCGCACGCGTGCTTGCCGGCGGCGCAATCGTTCTGTCCAGCCTTGGCGATGCCGAAGCACTTGTCCTTGCTGGCGTCGGGTGGCACGGGAGCGGCCGAGACCGATGCAGCGAGTCCGAGCGCAAGCAAGCCCGCAACGGCGGCCTGGATCGTCGGTTGTTGTTTCATGAGAATCTCCTTGAAATGACGAAATGCGTTGAACGAATTTGAATTTGAAGACGGACTTATCATCCGTCTCGCCCTTTGGTCGCCGGGGCTTCCGCCACCTTACACTATCCGGTCGCGGGAGCGTCCGGCGTAGCGCTAAAACGGGGCAAATGCCGCTACTATTGACCCACGCCCCGAAATATCATCGCCATGCGCTTCACCGTTGCCACGTTCAACATCCATAAGGGTTTTTCGCACCTCGGCCGGCGCATGGTCATTCATGAGCTGCGCGAAAAGCTGCGCGGCATGGCCGCGGACATCCTGTTTTTGCAGGAGGTGCAAGGGGTTCACCGCCGTCACGCGGGACGTTATCGCGACTGGCCGCTGATGCCGCAGCACGAGTTCATCGCTGACACCGTCTGGCACGAGGTCGCATACGGCAAGAACGCGACCACCCGGCATGGCCACCATGGCAACGCGGTCCTGTCCCGCTTTCCGATCGTGGCTCATACCAATCAGGACATCTCGGCGCATGCGTTCGAGAGCCGCGGACTTCTTCATTGCGTGATGCAGCTCAAGCGCGGCATGCCGCAGCTGCATTGCATCAATGTTCATCTCGGCCTGTTCGAGCGCGGCCGGCGATGGCAGATCCATGCGCTTACCGAGCGCATTCGGGAAATGGTGCCGCTGGATGCGCCGCTGATCCTCGCCGGCGACTTCAACGACTGGCGGAGCAAGGCCGATCGATCGCTGCAGGACGATCTCGGTGTGGTCGAAGTGTTTTCAGAGGCAAGCGGTCGCCCGGCGCGGACGTTTCCGTCGGTGCTTCCGGTCTTCAGGCTGGACCGTATCTATGCGCGTGGTTTGCAGATCGTCGAAACCGACGTTCACTACGCATACCCGCTGGCACGATTGTCCGACCACGCGGCGCTGGCGGCGACGTTCGAGCTCGATCGGAGCCCTGCGCCGCGGCGCCGGTAGCACGACGTGGATCGCTACAAGCCGGGGAACAAGCTCACGCTGTTGCGCAACGGAGCCGAGTATTTCCCGGAGCTCGAGCGCGAGGTCGACGCCGCCCGCGACGAAGTCTGGCTCGAAACCTATATTCTCGCCGACGACGTGTCGGGACGTCGCATCGCATCGGCGCTCGAGCGCGCCGCGCGCCGCGGGGTCAAGGTGCGGGTTCTGGTCGACGGATGGGGCGCCAAGTTCTATCTCACCGCCAGCCTGGAGCGCGAAATGACCGCTGCCGGGGTCGAGCTGCAGCGCTACCGGCCGGAGGTCGCGCCGTGGCAGTTTCGCTCGCATCGTCTGCGCCGGCTGCATCGAAAGCTGGTCCAGATCGATGGCCGGGTTGCGTTCGTCGGCGGCATCAATGTCATCGACGACTCGAACACGCCCGGTCACACGCCGCCTCGCGCCGATTTCGCGGTCAAGGTCGAAGGCCCGTTGGTGGTGCCGATCACCCAGACGATGCAGCGGGTGTGGGCGCTGGTCCAGCTGGTCCGCTCGGGAAACAGCGACGTTTCCCTGTTCCCCGACCGCACGCGCAGCGAGCGCGCCGGTACGCAAACTGCAAAATTCGTCACCCGCGACAACCTTCGTCACCGTCGGGACATCGAGCGCGCCTATCTGGCCGCCATTCGAACCGCGAAAAACGAGATCATCATCGCCAATTCCTATTTCTTTCCGGGAATACGCTTCCGCCGTGCGTTAAAGGGCGCGGCTCGCCGCGGCGTGATGGTGACGCTCCTGCTGCAGGCGCGGGTCGAATACATGCTCCTTCATTTCGCGACCAGAGCGCTTTACGGCCAACTGCTCCACGCCGGCATCAATATCCAGGAATATCACCGGAGCATGCTGCACGCGAAGGTCGCGGTGGTCGATGATCACTGGGCCACGGTCGGCTCTTCGAACATCGACCCCTACAGTCTCTTGATGGCGCGCGAGGCAAACGTATTCGTGCGCGACAATGGCTTCAACCGTGAACTGAAGGCACAACTGGTGGAGATGGTCGACGCCGGGTCGCGTCGCATCGCGGCAGACGACTGGGACACCCGCCCGCGCCTGTACAAGGCGGCGATCTGGATTTCGTACGGCATCGTGCGCTTGGCGATGGGTTTCCTGGGCTACGGCGGCAACGAATGGTTTCAGAAGGAAGAGGAATAACGTCTCGGGTAAGCACGATTGCTTCTGCTAAGATATCGCTTTCGCCGTCGCGGTCCGCCGTGACGCACTTTCGAAATGCGCCGCACCGCCCCGCCTTCGTCTTCCGCTCCGCTTCAGGCTACGCCATCCCCGACTGACCGCTCCGAAGGTGCCGCTCGCGGCGATTGGCACACTGTCGGCACGCTGCTGCCGTATCTGCTTGCGTACAAGGGCCGGGTTGCGTTGGCGCTGGCTTGCCTGATCGCGGCGAAAGTGGCCAACGTCGGCGTCCCGCTCGTTCTCAAGGAGATCGTCGACAGCCTAACGGCGGGCTCGCAGGAACAGATTCTGGCGCTGCCGACCGCGTTGCTGATTGCGTACGGCGCGCTGCGCCTTTCGACGACCGCGTTCACCGAGCTGCGCGAGTTCTTCTTTGCCAAGGTGACGCAACGTGCCGTTCGCACCATTGCGTTGAAGACCTTCCGCCACCTGCACGAGCTTTCGCTGCGCTTCCACCTCGCGCGGCAGACCGGAGGGCTTACGCGCGACGTCGAGCGCGGTACGCGAGGCATCTCGACGTTGATCGGTTTTACGCTGTTCTCGATCCTGCCGACGCTGATCGAAATCGCCATGGTGTCGGCGATCCTCGTTGCGCGCTACGACTTGTGGTTCACCGGCATCACGCTCGGCGCGCTGGTGCTGTACATCGTCTACACGGTGACCATCACCGAGTGGCGAACCGGCTTCCGCCGGCAGATGAACGACCTCGACTCCAGGGCCAATACGCGCGCCGTCGACAGCCTGCTCAATTACGAGACGGTCAAGTATTTCAACAACGAGGAATTCGAGGCCCGCCGCTACGACGAGAGCCTGCAGCGATGGGAAACGGCAGCGGTCAGGAGCCAGACCTCGCTGTCGCTGCTCAATATCGGGCAAAGCGCAATCATCGCCATCGCGGTAACGCTGATCATGTGGCGCGCGACGCTGGGCGTGGTGAAAGGCACGATGACCATCGGCGACCTGGTGCTGGTGAACGCATTCATGATCCAGCTCTACATTCCGCTCAACTTCCTGGGCGTGATCTATCGCGAAATCAAGCAGGCGCTGGCCGACATGGAGCGGATGTTCCATTTGATCGGCGAGAACGCCGAAGTCAAGGATGCCCCGGGTGCGGCGCCGTTGATCGCGACCGCCGGCGAGGTGCGCTTCGAGCACGTCGACTTCCATTACGAGCCCAATCGTCAGATCCTGTTCGACGTTTCCTTTGCCATTCCCGCGGGGCGCACGATCGCGGTGGTCGGCCCCAGTGGCTCGGGAAAGTCGACGCTGGCGAGGCTCCTCTATCGCTTTTACGATGTCGGCGGCGGGAGGATCACCATCGACCGCCAGGACCTGCGTGCGGTGCGCCAGTCGAGCGTTCGCAGCGCCATCGGCATCGTGCCGCAGGACACGGTGCTGTTCAACGACTCGATTGAATACAACATCGCCTACGGCCGGCCCGACGCGACGAAGGACCAGATCGTGGCCGCGGCGAAGCTGGCGCAGATCCACGATTTCGTGAACGCATTGCCCGATGGATACGCGACCCCCGTTGGCGAGCGGGGCCTCAAACTTTCAGGCGGAGAGAAGCAGCGAGTGGCGATTGCCCGCGCGATCCTGAAGAACCCGCGCATCCTGATCTTCGACGAGGCGACCTCGGCGCTCGACTCCAAATCGGAAAAGCTGATTCAGGCCGAGCTCGAGCTGATCTCCGCCGACCGCACCACGCTCACGATCGCGCATCGGCTGTCGACCATTGTTGCCGCCGACGAAATACTGGTGCTGGAGCGAGGACGCATCACCGAGCGGGGCACGCATGCGCAACTCCTCGCCGCCGACGGCGCCTACGCCCGCATGTGGGCGCTGCAGCAGGAAGAAAGCAAGCAGACAACGGGTCCCTCGGCGACCGCGGAGGGCGACGACGAGCGTCGTGTCATCGCCTGAAGCCGTTGCCGCGTTAGGCTATTGGCATATCCCTTGCATCCATGGTATAAATCGCGGACCTTATCTTAGATTTGTTCATGAGAACGCTCTTAACCATTGTTTTTATTGCTCTAACTTACGCTGCAGAGGCGCTCGCCGGCCCGGCGCTCGGCGCTGGCGCTGCCACTGGGCCGTCATTAGTGCGGCTGGACGGCAGCAAGCTGAAGCTGGCCTCGAGCAGCGTGCTGGTGATGGATGCAAAGGCGGGCAATCCCATTTATTCGAAGGCCGCCAACACCGTGACGCCCATCGCCTCGGTAACCAAGTTGATGACCGCGATGGTGGTGCTCGATGCCGACCAGCCTCTCGACGAGACCGTCACGGTCGACATTGCCGACCTCGACCTGCTCCGCGGAAGCCACTCAAGGCTGCGGCTCGGAAGCGAGTTGTCGCGTCGCGAGATGTTGCGCCTCGCGCTGATGGCGTCGGAAAATCGCGCCGCTTCGAGCCTCGCCAGACATTATCCCGGCGGCTTCGCGGCGTGCATCGCCGCGATGAACAAGAAGGCCGCTGAGCTCGGCATGTCGCATACTCACTTCAGCGACGCCACCGGGCTGTCGAGCGAAAACGTCTCGACCGCCAACGAAGTTGCGCTGATGGTCAGGGCCGCCGCCGGATATCCGATGATCCGCGATGCCACCACCACCTCCAGCCACTACGTCGAGGTGCAACCGACCGGAACGCTGCTCGGATTCAACAATACCAACTCGCTGGTGCGTGGCGGCGAATGGGACATCCAGGTAAGCAAGACCGGATTTATCCGCGAAGCGGGCAAGTGCCTGGTCATGCTGACGACCATCGCCAGCCGGCCGATCGTCATCGTCCTCCTGGATTCGTATGGCAAGCTGACCCGCGTCGGAGACGCCAATCGCGTCAAGCACTGGCTCGAGACCGGCGAGGCCCTGCCGGTGCTGAAGGCGGTCAAGGGTGTCATCAAGCCGACGCACCTCACCGCGACCGCCCACCGGAAACTGGCCGTCGCGGGTCCGCTTCCGCGGACTTAACACTCGCTCCAGTCGCGGAGCTTTTGTCCGATCAACGGCCGCGCTGCGGCCGTTTCATTTTAGCCGGCCGCATTGCGGCCGTTTCGCTACTGTAGCGGAACGGTGGTTTGATGATGATGGCGACCGCGCTGCCGCCGCGTCCCCGCGTCAGGTCGGCGACCGGTGCTGCGCCAGCAACTCCTTGGCGTGCGCGCGGGTCTTGGCGGTGACCTCGTGTCCGCCCAGCATGCGCGCCAGCTCTTCAACGCGCCCCGGTGCGTCGAGCTGCGTCAACTCGGTTGCGACTTCTCCCGCTTTTGCGCGCTTGACCACGCGATGGTGATGGTCGGCAGACGCCGCGACTTGGGGGAGGTGGGTGACGCACAATACCTGGCGCCGCTTTCCGAGCTGCTGCAGCATGCCGCCCACGGTGGCCGCCACGGCGCCGCCGATGCCGACGTCGACTTCGTCGAATACCAGCGTCGGTAGCTCGCCGATTTCAGCCAGAACAACCTGAACCGCCAGCCCCAGGCGCGACAGCTCGCCGCCCGACGCGACCCGCGCCAGGGAACCCAAAGGCTGCTTGGCGTGCGTCGCCACCTGCAGCTCGACGTTTTCCAGGCCGAAGCTCGCCGGCTCGGCCACCGGGTCGAGAACGATCTCGACCCGGCCACCGGCCATCGCCAGGCGCTTCATCATGGCGCTGACGCGATGCCCCAGCTCGGCGGCGGCCAACTTCCTTTTTGCCGTAAGCTGGCGGGCGAGATCGAGCAGCGCACGCCGCGCGTCGGTTTCCGCGCGGCCCAGCTTCTCGGCATCGCCGCCCGCCGCCAGCACCGCGAGCCGGGCTGCGGTCTCCTCGGCCAGCGCCGCCAATTGGTCGGGACGGACGCGGTATTTGCGGGCGGCGTCGTGAATCGCCGCCAGTCGCGACTCGACCCGCGCGAGCTCGCGCGGATCGATGTCCAGCCGCTCGCGGTAGGAGCGCAGCGCCCGGGCGGCCTCGTCGGCGCGAATTCTTGCTTCGTCACAGAGTGCCAGCACGTCGTTGAGGGTCGCGTCGTGCACGGCAGCCTGCTTCAGCCGTTGCACGATCGCGGCTAGGCGCGAGCCGAGCGACGCGTCGCCGTCGTCGAGCTCCGCTTCCGCCGCGGTCGCCGATTCGAGCAGCGTCGCCGTGTGCGCAAGCCGCGACTGCGCCTGCGCCAGCTGCTCCCACTCATCTATGCCGGGGGCAAGCGCGGTCAACTCGGCGTGGCGGACGTTCAACAGGTCGCGTTCGGCCTGGATCGCCGCCGCGTCCTGCGCGCTGCGCTGGCGGCGATCGGACGCGCCCTGCCAGGCGCGCCAAGCCAGCGCCACTTCGCGCGCCAGCGCCGAAAACCCTCCATACGCATCAAGCAGCCGGCGCTGGGTTTCCGGACGACCCAGGGATTGGTGCGCGTGCTGCCCGTGAAGATCGATCAGCAGCTCGCCGAGCGCCTCGAGCTGGGCCAGCGTCGCCGGGCGGCCGTTGATGTGCGCCCGGCTTCGCCCTTGCGCGTCGAGCACGCGGCGCAACAACAGCGGACCGTCCTCGGCAAGGTCGTGCTCGACCAGCCAGGCGCGGGCGGCCGGCGCATCCTCCAGCCCGAACTCGGCGGCAATTTCGGCGCGTTCGGCGCCGACCCGAAGCTGTCGAGCCTCGAAGCGATCGCCGAGCAGCAGCGACAGCGCATCGAGCAGCAGTGATTTGCCGGCGCCGGTCTCGCCGGTCAGCACCGTGAAGCCGCGCTCGAACTCGACCTCGAGCTCGGCGACAACGGCGAAATTTCGAATGGATAAGAGGCGCAGCATGGAAAAAGAGGCCGGCGACTCGACGCAGGGTGTTACGTGCGCGGCGCGCGACAAGCGCCTTCGGCGCCCGTTACGCTTCGGCGCCGGCTCTCGCTGGGCGCAGCTGATCCGGCGTCTCGGCCCAATGCAGCTTACGCCTGAGCATTGCGAAATGATCGTGGTCTTTTGGATGAAGGAGGCGCGCGCGATGCTCTGCCAGTGCGACCACCACCTTGTCACCCTCGGCCAGCGCGTAGTGCGCCTGTCCGTCCGAATGCAGGCTCGCATCCTTGCCGCGCAGGAGCGTGATCGTCACCACCGCCGAGTCGCGCACCGCGATCGGGCGGTTGCTGAGCGCATGCGGCGCGACGGGCACCAGCAGTATCGCGGGGACGCCCGGGTCGACAATCGGACCCTGCGCCGAAAGCGCATACGCGGTCGACCCCGTCGGCGTGGCGACGATCAAGCCGTCGGCGCGCATGGCGTAGACGAAGCGCTCGTCGATGGTCACCGCACAATCGATCATGCCGCCGAGCGAGCCGCGGTTGACCACCACATCGTTGAGCGCGAGGCTGCGTTCGCACTCGCCGCCGCCGCGCATCAGTCTGGTGTCGAGCAGGGTGCGCTTTTCCTCCACGAATTCGCCGTCGAGCATGGCGGAGAGCGCCGGCTCCATGTCGGACAGCGCGATATCGGTCAGGAATCCGAGACGACCCTGATTCACTCCGATCAGGGGAATGTCGAACGGGGCGAGCTGCCGCGCGATCGATAGCATCGTTCCGTCGCCGCCGACGACGATCGCCAATGAAGAGTGTGCTCCGATGTCGGCGGTAGACCCGGTCTCGTAACCGGGAAGCGGCGTGAACTCCGCCGTTTCTTCATCGAGAATTACGCGGTGGCCGCGCGCGGTCAGAAATGCCGCCAGGCGGCTCAACGGATCGGCGATGCCGGGACTCGCGTAGCGCCCAATCAGTGCGATGGTCGCGAAATGGTGTCCCGGAGACGTCATATCTACGATTAAAGCACAAGCGCGCAAGGGCCACCAAGCATCGCGCCCGCGCCAAAGCCGGCGTTACAATGGAAGCATGCGCGTATCGGCGGTAGATCCCGGGATCGACTCACAGGCAATCGATACTGCCCGTTCACCGCGATTTCGAAACGTCGGCAACGGTTCGAACGATCGTCGGATTTTCGCGAACAAATGGTAGATCCGCGCGCCAAATATCTTCTCAAGACGCTGATCGAGCGCTACATCATCGACGGTCAGCCGGTCGGGTCCCGCGTGCTATCGCGCCAATCTGGCCTCGAGCTTTCGCCGGCGACCATACGCAATGTCATGGCCGACCTCGAGGAGCTTGGCTTTATCACCAGCCCCCACACTTCCGCCGGACGGGTGCCGACGGCGAAGGGCTATCGGTTTTTCGTCGACAGCCTGCTGGTCGTCAAGCCGCTCGAGCAAGCCGAAATCGCCGAGCTCAAGGATCACCTCCAGGCCGATCGTCCGCAGGCGCTGGTCAGCGCCGCGGCGCAACTTCTGTCACAACTGACCCAGTTCGCGGGCGTGGTCGCGACACCCCGGCGCCGCGAACCGTCATTTCGGCACATCGAGTTTCTGCGCCTGTCGGAGCGGCGGGTGCTGCTCATTATCGTCACCCCCGACGGCGACGTGCAGAACCGCATCCTGCACACCGACCGGCAGTACACGCCATCGCAGCTCATCGAAGCGTCGAATTTCTTCAACGATCACTACGCGGGGCAGCCGTTCGCCGCCATACGCAGCCTCCTTGCCGACGAGCTGAAGCAGTTGCGCGAGGACGTCGTCGGGCTGATGACCGCGGCGGTCGACGCCGGCGACGCCGCGCTCGCCGACAGCCGTGACGATCTGGTTGTCTCGGGAGAGAAAAACCTGCTGTCGGCGTCGGACTTGTCGTCCAACATGGACCGCCTGCGCCGACTGTTCGAGATATTCGAGCAGAAAACGTCGCTGCTTCATCTGCTTGACCTGAGCCAGCAGGCGCAGGGTGTGCACCTGTTCATCGGCGGCGAGTCTGGACTGGCGCCGCTCGACGAATGCAGCGTGATCACCGCGCCGTACGAAATCGATGGCGAGGTGATCGGCACGCTCGGGGTCATCGGCCCGACCCGGATGGCGTACGAGCGCGTCATACCGATCGTCGACGTCACGGCCAGGCTCCTTTCGAACGCATTGACGCAGCAGAGCAACGAGCGATGAGCACCCGGTCGGGCACCCGCGGCGACGCCGCGGCAAATTACGCGCTCATCAAGCGCTTCTACGACGCTTTCGGACGACGCGACGTCGATGCGATGCTCGGCTGCTATCACCCGCAGGTCGTGTTCAGCGACCCGGTGTTCGGCACCCTCGCCGCGGCCGAGACGCGCGCGATGTGGCGCATGCTGAGCGGGCGCGCGCGCGATCTGCGAGTCCAGTTTCGCGATGTCGAAGCGGGTGAGCGCAGCGGACGCGCGCATTGGGAGGCGTGGTACACCTTTGCCGCGACCGGCCGCGCCGTGCACAACCGCATCGATGCCGAATTCCAGTTTGCCGATGCGCTGATCGTTCGCCACGTCGATCGCTTCAGCCTTTGGCGCTGGGCGGCGATGGCGCTGGGCGCGAAAGGCGCAATGTTGGGCTGGGTCCCGTCCGTTCGCGGCGCGATTCGTGCCCAGGCGGCGAAGGGCCTTGCCGCATACCGCGCATCCGCGCCGTGACGCCCGGCAAGGTCCGGGTAGATGAGTTCTTGCACGCGGTGCTCGGGCGCGGCCAACGGAGCCCAGCGCGCTTGATCGACTGCTGACGGCCATGGCCCGCTACCGATCCCCGCCTTCGTTTGCGCACGATCGTCCGCCACGGTTAGGCGTGCTGTTGATCAATCTGGGCACGCCGGAAGCGCCGACGACGGCCGCCGTCCGCCGCTATCTCGCGCAATTTCTTTCCGATCCCCGGGTGGTCGAAATTCCACGCGCGCTGTGGAGTCCCCTCTTGCACGGCGTGATCCTCAATACCCGGCCGGCGCGATCGGCGCAGAAATACGCGACCATCTGGACCAAGGACGGCTCGCCGCTGCTGGTGCACAGCCTGCGCCAGAAGACCCTGCTGCAGGGTTATCTCGGACAGCGACTGAAAGACGCCGGGCTTCCCTCGGATTTCGCCGACGTTGCGCTCGGGATGAGGTACGGCGAGCCTTCGATCGGATCGGCGATGGCCAAGCTGGAGGCGGACGGGTGCGATCGCGTGCTGGTGTTGCCGCTGTATCCGCAATATTCGGCGAGCACCACCGCCTCCGCGCTCGACGCGGTCCACGACTTCGCCCGAACCCAAAGGCGCATGCCCGCGCTGCGGGTGGTCGACGCCTACCACGACGATTGCGGCTACATCGGCGCGCTGGTGCAAAGCGTCAACGAGTACTGGGTCAAGAACGGCCGCCCCGACAAGCTGCTGTTTTCGTTTCATGGCGTGCCGCGTCGGACCCTCGAGCTTGGCGACCCGTACCACTGCCACTGCCAGAAAACGGCGCGGCTGGTGGCGACCGAGCTGGGCTTGAAAAAAGAGCAGTCGTTGGTCACCTTTCAGTCGCGCTTCGGCCGTGCGCAATGGCTCACGCCCTACACTCAGCCAACCCTGGTGGCGATGGCCAAAGATCGGGTCGGACGGATCGACGTCGTCTGCCCGGGATTTGTCAGCGATTGTCTGGAGACGCTCGAGGAGATCGCCCAGGAAGGGCAGGCGGCATTCCTCAAGGCTGGAGGCGGACAGTTTCACTACATTCCCTGCCTGAACGAGCGCCCAGCGTGGATCGCAGCGCTGGCCGACCTGGCAATACGCAATCTCGGCGGTTGGCTCGAGCCTCCGCCGGAGGCCGCGGCCCGCGATGCCACCCTGGCGAGAGCCAAAGCGCTCGGCGCCACGCGCTAGAAAGCGCCCTGTATCCGGGCCTTTCTTTGCCGGCGACCGGCTCGGCGTCAATCACGGTTGAAACATGGATAAATGTCCCCACTTGCCTTGAAGCACGTGGAGAAATCACCAATGAACAATAATCCCGACGAAAACGCTCAGGTTTCGCCGACGTCCGCAGACGATGGGGCTGCGAATCTGCCCACCGCCGCCGACGAGGCAGGCGAGCCGCTCGATCTTCCGGCACAGCTCCAGCGCGCCGAAGCGGAAGCCGGCGAGCTTCGCGACGCGTGGCTCAGGGCCAAGGCTGAAACCGAGAATGCACGGCGCCTGGCGCAGAACGATGTCGCCAAGGCGCACAAGTACGCGGTCGAGCGATTCGCGCAGGAGCTGCTGGCGGTGAAAGACGCGCTCGAGCTCACCCTGGCGACGCCGAACGCCAAGCCCGAGGCGCTGCGCGACGGTGTTGCCCTGACGCTGAAGAACCTCGAGGCTGCTTTCGACAAGTCCGGCATCGTCGAAATCGATCCGCTGCACCAGAAATATGATCCCCATCGGCACCAGGCGATGACCATGATCGAGTCCGACCAGCCGCCCGGCACCGTGGTCCAGGTTTTTCAGAAGGGCTACTTGCTCAACGATCGCGTGCTCCGTCCGGCGCTCGTCGCCGTTGCCAAGAGCGCGGAAAGCGCCCAATGAGGTGCTTTTGGCTTGAATCCGGACGCCGGTGCACCCAACTACGACTGCATCCAAAGCTTCACATTTGAGCTCCCAGAGAGCGAATCCAGGACAGAAGGAAAAACATCATGGCCAAGACAATCGGTATCGACCTCGGCACGACCAATAGCTGCGTCGCGATCATGGAGGGCGGCAAGCCCAAGGTGATCGAGAACTCGGAGGGTTCACGCACGACTCCCTCGGTCGTCGCCTACCAGGACGACGGCGAGATCCTCGTCGGCGCGCCGGCGAAGCGGCAGGCGGTCACCAACGCCAAGAACACACTCTATGCGATCAAGCGGCTCATCGGCCGCAAATTCGACGAAAAGGAAGTGCAAAAGGACATCGGCCTGATGCCCTACAAAATCGTCAAGGCCGACAACGGCGACGCCTGGGTCGAGGTTCGCGGCAAGAAAATCGGGCCGCAGCAGGTATCGGCGGAAATCCTGCGCAAGATGAAAAAGACCGCCGAAGACTACCTCGGCGAGGAGGTCACCGAAGCGGTGATCACCGTGCCCGCGTATTTCAACGACTCGCAGCGGCAGGCGACCAAGGACGCCGGCCGGATCGCCGGTCTCGAGGTCAAGCGCATCATCAACGAGCCGACCGCGGCGGCGCTCGCTTTCGGGATGGACAAGAAGGAAGGCGACCGCAAGATCGCGGTCTATGACCTGGGCGGCGGCACGTTCGACATCTCCATCATCGAGATCGCCAGCGTCGAGGGCGAGCACCAGTTCGAGGTCATGTCGACCAACGGCGACACGTTCCTCGGCGGCGAGGACTTCGACCAGCGCCTGATCGACTACATCGTCACCGAATTCAAGCGCGACCAGGGCGTTGACTTGAAGAACGACGTGCTGGCGCTGCAGCGGCTGAAGGAATCGGCCGAGAAGGCGAAGATCGAGCTGTCGAGCTCGCAGCAGACCGAGATCAATCTGCCGTACATCACCGCCGACAAGTCGGGTCCGAAGCACCTGTCGATCAAGATCACCCGCGCCAAGTTCGAGGCGCTGGTCGAGGACCTGATCGAGCGCACCATCGAGCCGTGCCGGATCGCGATCAAGGACGCGGGCGTCAAGCTGTCGGATGTCGGCGACGTGATCCTGGTCGGCGGCATGACGCGCATGCCGAAGGTTCAGGAAAAGGTGAAGGAATTCTTCGGCAAGGAGCCGCGCAAGGACGTCAACCCCGACGAAGCGGTCGCAGTGGGCGCAGCGATCCAGGCCGGCGTGCTGCAAGGCGACGTCAAGGACGTGCTGCTGCTCGACGTGACGCCGCTGTCGCTGGGCATCGAGACGCTCGGTGGGGTGATGACCAAGCTCATCCAGAAAAACACGACCATCCCGACCAAGGCGCAGCAGGTGTTCTCGACCGCCGACGACAATCAGGCGGCGGTGACCATCCACGTGCTGCAGGGCGAGCGCGACGTCGCGTCGGGTAACAAGAGCCTCGGCCAGTTCAACCTGGAAGGGATTCCGCCGTCACCGCGCGGCATGCCGCAGATCGAGGTCACTTTCGACATCGACGCTAACGGCATCCTGCACGTCAACGCCAAGGACAAGGCGACCGGAAAGGAAAACAAGATCACCATCAAGGCCTCGTCGGGTCTCTCCGAATCCGAGATCCAGAAAATGGTCAAGGACGCGGAGGAGCATGCCGAGGACGACCGCAAGATGCTGGAGACCGTGCAGGCGCGCAATCACCTCGACGCACTGGTGCACAGCGTGCAAAAATCGCTGACCGAATACGGCGAGAAGGTTGGCGCCGACGAAAAGGGCAAGATCGAAGCGGCGTTGAAGGAAGCCCAGGAGCTGCTCAAGGAGAAGGACGCGAGCAAGGATGCGATGGAGTCGAAGGCGCAGGCGCTGATGACGGCGTCGCAGAAACTCGGCGAAGCGATGTACGCGCAATCGCAGGCGGAAGCGCAGGCGGCGGGCAATCCGCAAGGCGGCGAGCATGCCGGCGGTGCGGGCGGGTCCAGCAAGGCTGACGAGGAAAAAGTCGTCGACGCCGAGTTCACGGAAGTCAAAGACAAGAAGTGATAGTGCGTCACCGGGCGCGCAAGACGATTGTCAGTTTGGCCATCGTCCCGTGCGCCCGGCGACGTACTATCTGGCCGAGTTGAAGCGGCGGGCGCCGCTCAGCTCGGCCAACTGCCGTCAGGGGCGTGCGTCATGGGAATCGAAGTTAGGGATACTGACTGATGGCTAAGCGCGACTACTACACGACACTCGGCGTCAATCGCGATGCGTCGGAAGAGGACATCAAAAAGGCCTATCGCAAGCTGGCGATGAAGCACCATCCCGATCGCAATCCGGATGACAAGGGCTCGGAAGACAAATTCAAGGAAGCCAAGGAAGCGTACGAGATTTTGACGGACGCACGCAAGCGTGCCGCCTATGATCAGTTCGGCCACGCCGGCGTCGATCCAGCCATGGGCGCGGCGGGCGCGCGTGGATTTGGCGGCGGCGAGGGCTTCGGCGGTTTTGCCGACGCTTTTGGCGACATCTTCGGCGACATCTTCGGCAGCCAGGGCGGGGCTCGCGGCCGCGGAACGGGCGTCTATCGAGGGGCCGACCTCCGCTACAACCTGGAGCTGTCGCTCGAGGAAGCGGCACGCGGCACCGAGGCGAAGGTCCGCATCCCGGCGATGGAAGAATGCGAGACGTGCACGGGCAGCGGTGCGAAGCCCGGAACGCAGCCCAAGACTTGCCCCACCTGCAACGGCCAGGGCCAGGTGCGGGTGTCGCAGGGTTTCTTCTCGATTCAGCAGACGTGCGCGCAATGCCGCGGCACCGGCAAGATCGTGCCCGAGCCGTGCCCGACGTGTAGCGGCGCGGGCCGCATCCGCAAAAGCAAGACCTTGTCGGTCAAGATTCCGGCTGGCGTCGACGACGACGATCGCATCCGGCTCTCGGGCGAAGGCGAGGCGGGACTGAACGGCGGTCCCCATGGCGATCTGTACGTGGTCGTCAACCTCAAGGAGCACCCGGTCTTCCAGCGCGAAAACAACGATCTGCATTGCGAAATGCCGATCGGATTCGCGACCGCGGCCATGGGCGGCGAGATCGAGATTCCGACGCTCGATGGCCACGCCAAGATCAAGGTCCCGGCGGAGACGCAGACCGGACAGGTTTTCCGCTTGCGAGGAAAAGGCATCAAGGGCGTCCGCAGCAGCGGCTATGGCGACTTGTTCTGCCACGTCGCGATCGAAACGCCGGTGAAGCTCACCCCTCGACAAAAGGAGCTGTTGCGCGAGTTCGAGGCCATCAATGCGCAGGATCCGGGCGCGCATAACCCGCGGGCGAAGAACTGGTTCGACAAGGTACGCGAATTCTTCGAGCCGTGAGCGCCGTGCGCTTGTGACGCCCGCGCGCGAGCTTTGCACGACCCGGCGCGCGGCATGACCGCGGCGCGCAACGGATGGTACGACGTTATCGTGATCGGCGCCGGCGCCGCCGGCATGATGTGCGCGTCACAGGCGGGCCGCCGAGGCCGGCGCGTTCTGCTGATCGACCATTACCCGGTGATCGGCGAAAAGATACGCATTTCCGGTGGTGGTCGCTGCAATTTCACCAACCTTCATTCCGAGGCGACGAATTTCCTGTCGCAAAATCCCGACTTCTGCCGTTCGGCGCTGGCTCGCTATACTCCCCGCGATTTCGTCGCACTGGTCGACCGATACGGCATTGCGTGGCACGAAAAAAAGCTGGGCCAGCTCTTCTGCGACGGCTCAGCGGTACAGATCATCGCCATGCTGCGCGCGGAGTGCGACGTCGCCGGGGTCGAATGGCGGGTCCCATGTGCGATCGAAACGCTCCGGCGCGAAAGCGACAGCTTTGTCGTTGTGACCTCGCGCGGCGGGGTGCGAGCCACTTCGCTGGTCATCGCCAGCGGCGGACTGACGGTGCCGAAAATCGGCGCCACGCCGCTGGGTTACCAGATCGCCGAGCAGTTTGGGATCACCATCGTGCCGCCGAAGCCTGCGCTGGTGCCTCTGGCATTGCAGCCGGCGATCCTCGAGCGATACGGCGATCTTTCCGGCGTGTCGATCGATACCCGCGTCTCCTGCAACGGCGTCAGCTTCCGCGAGAATCTGCTGCTCACCCACCGCGGCGTTTCCGGGCCGGCGATTCTGCAGATTTCCTCGTACTGGAATGGGGGCGATCTGATTCACGTCGACCTTTTGCCCGGGCTCGATGCGAGCGCGTGGCTGCACGGCGAGCGCAAATCCGCGGCCGGCGTTTCTACACTGCTCTCGCAACGCCTGCCGCAACGATTCGCTCAGCAGTGGAGCGCCGCGCAGGACGCCGGGCCGTTCCGGCGGTTGAGCGGGAAGCGGTTGGGCGAGATCGGCGCGGCGCTCAACGACTGGCAGCTGCAGCCGTCAGGCACCCTCGGCTACAACAAGGCCGAGGTGACCCTCGGCGGCGTCGATACACGCGCGCTTTCTTCCAAGACCATGGCCGCCGTCCAGGTGCCGGGCCTCTACTTCATCGGCGAAGTTGTCGACGTCACCGGCCATCTCGGCGGTCATAATTTTCAGTGGGCGTGGGCATCCGGCTTCGCCGCCGGACAGGCGGCCTGACGCGGAAGCGCAACGCGCGTAGCGCGGGCTTGTGGCAGGCGAGCCGACGGCTTAGCATGCAAATCGTTCCCGCGATATCGCAGCGGCAAAAGGAAGTGTTCATGGTCAAGCGTTCGATGATTTTCGCCGCGACAATGCTGTTTGGCGTCGGTGTCGCAATGGCGCAGGTGCGGATCGGATTGATGGTCTCGGCGACGGGACCCACCACCGCCATCGGCATACCGCAAAAGAACACAGGCGAGCTTCTGCCACGGAAGATCGGCGATGCAAGCGTCGAATACATCCAGCTCGACGACGGCGGCGATACGACGCGCGCAGTGCAGAACGCGAAAAAGCTGATCGGCGAGGACCGCATCGACGCGCTCATCGGCCCGTCGACAACGCCGAACGCGTTGGCGATCCTCGATATCATCGCCGAGGCCAAGGTGCCGATGATGGCGACCGTCGGCACCTCGTCGGTGGTCGAGCCGATCGACGCCAAGCGACGCTGGGTGTTCAAGACGACGCAGAACGACGACTTGATCGCCGGCGCGCTGACCAGGCACATGGTGAAGAACGGCGTGAAGACGGTGGCGTTCATCGGCTTCAACGATCCTTATGGCGAAAACTGGTACAAGGTGTTCGGCGGTCTCGCCGAGAAAGCGGGCATCCGCATCGTCGCCAGCGAGCGCTACGCGCGCAACGACCAGAGCGTGACCGGCCAGGTGCTGAAGATGATCTCGGCCAAGCCCGACGCGGTGCTGATTGCCGCCGTGGGGGGGCCGGCGGTGCTGCCGCAGGCGACGCTGTACGATCAAGCATACAAAGGTCGCGTCTACCAGACCCACGCCGTCGCCACCGATGAGTTCATCCGGCTGGGCAAGGAAAAGGTCGAGGGAACCGTGCTCGCGGCGGGATCGATGCTGGTCATCGACGACATCGCGCCGACCGACCCGATCAGGAAGGTCGCGCTCGCCTACATCAACGCCTACGAAAAGCAGTTCGGCCAGCGGCCGGCGACCTTCGGCGCCAACACTTACGACGCGGGATTGCTGCTGCAACAGGCCATTCCCCTCGCGCTCAAGGCGGCGAAGCCAGGGACGGAGGCGTTCCGCGTCGCATTGCGCGATGCGCTTGAGCAGCAGCGCGATGTCACCGGATGCCAGGGTGTATTCAACATGAGTCCCACCAATCATAACGGCATGGATGAGCGCGCACGGGTGCTGGTCGTCGTCCGGGACGGCCGCTTCCGCCTGCTTGCAGAGTGACCGCGCACCCGGCCGGCGATCCGATCGTCGGCATTCTGCTCGCCGCGGGCAGCGCGACGCGCTTCGGTGGCGGAAAGCTCCTCGCGCCGCTCGATGACGGCACACCGCTCGGCGTTCGCGCGCTGCGCAATCTGGCTCCGTGCGTCGACAGCGTGATCGCCGTGGTGCGCCCCGGCGATGAAATACTCGCCCGTCAGCTGGCCGACGACGGCGCAACGGTCATCGTATGTCCGTACGCGGAGAATGGCATGGGGCAAAGCCTCGCTTGGGCGGCACGCGCCGCGCCCCTCGCGAGAGCGTGGGTCGTCGCGCTCGGCGACATGCCGTGGATCCAGCATTCAACCACCCAGCGGATCGTCGCTGCGCTCGACGGCGGCGCCGCGCTGGTTGCCGCGACGCACCGGGGAGCTCGCGGTCATCCGGTCGGCTTTTCGCGGCGGTTCTTCGCGGACCTCGCCGCCTTGTCGGGCGACGAGGGCGCCAGGACGCTGCTGCACGCACACGCCGGAGAACTCGAGTTGATCGCCACGGATGACGAAGGCGTCGGGCGCGACGTCGACACGCGGCCCGATCTGATCCGCTGAGACTCTAACGCTGGTCGTTCCCGGCGCAAGCGGGAAACCGGCAACTCGCGCGACCGCAACGCTTCCAAACTGCGCGTTTCATGCGGAAATCCGGTGAGACTTTAGCGCTCTTATTCCCGCGCAAGCGGGAATCCATTTGTTGTTAGATCAACCTAGATCCCGGCTTTCGCGGGCAAGACGCATCCGAAAACCAATCGCCGCGACGCTACGCGTCTTGCTCCTCGACGAATGCGTCACTTATTGCGGTCCTGCCGCCACATGTCGGCCTGGCGGCCGACGATGCGATTCTCCTCGTCCTGCATCTGCCACCACGCCCGCAACTCCGGCTCCTCGAGCGGGCGCGAAATCAGGTAGCCCTGCGCCTCTTCGCAGCCGCGGCTCTTCAGATATTCGTACTGGGCGACGGTTTCGACGCCTTCGGCAATCACCCGCAGCCCCAGGCTGTGCGAGAGGGCGATGATCGCCTGAGTGACCGCTTCGTCGTTCTTGTTCTGCTCCAGCCCGTGGACGAAACGCTTATCGATCTTGACCGCCTGGATCGGCAGCCGGGTGAGGTAGGACAGGCTCGAATAGCCGGTGCCGAAGTCGTCCACGGTGATCGACACTCCCATCTCCTTCAGCTTCATGAGCGTCGCGACCGCTTTTTCCGGATGGGTGATGATCACGCTCTCGGTGATCTCCAGGTCAAGGTAGCGCGCCGGAAGGCCGCTGGTTCGCAAGGCATCTTCGACGATCGAAAGCCAGCTGTCGTGCTGCAGCTGCTGCACCGACAAATTCACCGACAGGCGCAGCATCATGTTGTGCCGATGCCAGGCGGTGAGCTGGCGGCAAGCGTCGCGCAGCACTCGCGCGCCCAGCGCCTGGATCATTCCCGATTCCTCGGCGATGGGGATGAACTCGTCGGGCCCGATCACGCCTCGTTCCGGATCGCGCCACCGCAGCAGCGCTTCGACGCCGCACGCGCGTCCGCTTCCCATCTCGACCTGCGGCTGGTAGACGAGAAAGAATTCGTCGTCCATCAGGCCCCGGCGCATGTCAGTTTCGAGCTGCAAGCGCGCCTGAACCCGCGCGTTCATGTCGGCGGTGTAGAACCGGTACGCGTTGCGGCCCGCGTCCTTGGCGGCATACATCGCGGTGTCCGCCTGCTTGATGACCGCGCCCGGGTCAGCCGCGTCCACCGGATAGACCGACACGCCGATGGAGCAGGTAAGCGTCGGTGTCTGGTCGGCGAGCCGGAACGGCGCCAGGAACGACTCACGCACCCGCCTGATCACGTTCATGATCTCGAACGTCGCCTTGTCCGGATCGAGGCCAGGGAGCACCAGCACGAATTCGTCGCCGCCCAGGCGCGCCACGGTGTCCGATTCGCGCACGGCGCTGGTCAGCCGCTGCGCCACCGCCTGCAGCAGCTGGTCGCCCGCATCATGCCCGAGCGTGTCGTTGATGCGCTTGAAGTGATCGAAATCAAGAAACAGGCATGCCACCTGCTGGCCGTCGCGTGCCGCCTGAGCGACGATCTGCCTGAGCCTCTGGTTCAGCAACGCGCGATTCGGAAGGCCGGTGAGGATGTCGTGCTGAGCGAGCTTGTAGGCCTGCGCGGTCGCGACCTCAAGCTCCTTGGTGCGCTGTGCGACTTTTTCCTCCAGGGTGCGCTGGTAGGTCGCGACTTCGGCCTGCGCATCGGAGAGGCGGTGCGTCATGTGATTGAAGGTGTGCGTGAGCAGGCCGAGCTCGTCGCTCGAGGTCACCGGCACGTAAACGTCGAGCTTGCCGGCGCCAACCGCGCGCGCGGCGCGCATTAGTTGCGTGATTGGCGCGACGAGGCGCCGGGTGAGCAGAAGCGTGATGATGATCGCGGCGAACACCAGCGCCGTCGCGACCGATAGCGCGCCGATCAGATTGCTGCGCAGCTCATCCTGGCTGCGCTCGAAGCTCATGCCCAGCTGCAGATAGCCGATGGGACCTTCACCGTATGCGACGTCCGCGTTTTGCGGCGGCGCCGAAGCCGCCGGTTTCGCGGCGACGATAGGCGCCACCAGATCGAGATAGCGACGGCCGGAGACATTGCGCACGCCGGTTTCGATCTTCTTCTGCGGCGGATGGTCGCCGAGCGACGGCATGGGCACCGGAGGGCCGAAAACGCGCGAGGCGAGAATCGTGCGCTTGGCATCGAAGACGACAACGTAGGCGATGTCCCGATCGGCGTCGAGGCTGTCGAGGATCACGCGCAAATCGGTCTTGTCCGCGGTTTGCACGTCCGACTCGGTCAGCTCGACGAGCATCGAAACGATGGTCATGCCCTGCGTGCGCAGGCGCGCCTGCTCGTCCTGGACCTGCTGGCTGACCAGGAACGCGCTAATCCCGGCAGCGGTGGCCACGATCAAGCCGATCGCCAGCAGGTTGAGCTTGGTCTGCAAGCCGAGACGCACCGGCGGGGAGTTCAGCGGTGAGATGGTGTCCGCGTGCAGGGGTGACTTGTACTTGACCATTGCGACACTACGGTTTGCGCTCGGGAAATAAGGACCGGAAGGATGTACTAAAGCACGCAGTATGCCTGCGGCACCACACGGGTGCCGCAATGCGTGCCGCTTTGGCCCGGGCCGGCGCGGCCCGGCTGCGGCTTGGGACGATTCGCTGAGGTTCAGACTACGCTGACCGGAATCTTGCCGATTCTCTGTTGCCACTCCCGGGGACCGGTCTGATGCACCGAGGTGCCGGTAGCGTCTACCGCCACGGTCACCGGCATGTCCCTGACTTCAAATTCGTAGATCGCTTCCATGCCCAGGTCGGCAAAAGCGACCACGCGCGAGCTTCGGATGGCCCTGGAGACGAGGTAGGCCGCACCGCCGACCGCCATGAGATAGGCCGCCCGGTGCTTCCTGATCGCCTCGATGGCGGCGGGACCGCGCTCCGCTTTGCCTATCATCGCGATCAATCCGGTCTTGGCCAGCATCATCTCGGTGAACTTGTCCATCCGCGTCGAGGTGGTCGGTCCGGCCGGACCCACGACTTCGTCGCGCACCGGGTCAACCGGACCGACGTAGTAGATCACTCGATTGGTGAAGTCGACCCCGGGCGGTAGCGGCTGCCCCTTGT
>JALZAN010000003.1:0-10678 GCA_030948365.1 Pseudomonadota bacterium | reverse complement strand
CGGCGATGCGCTTATGCGCCGCATCGCGTCCGGTCAGCATCTTGCCGTTGAGCAGCAGCCGATCGCCCGGCTTCCAGCTCGCCACCTGCTCGCGGGTGAGCGTGTCGAGGTCGACCCGCTTCGATGTCGGCGACGGCGCCCAATGCACGTCCGGCCAGCGCGCAAGGTCGGGAGGATCGAGCTTCACCGCGCCCGATCCGTCGAGCGTGAAGTGCGCATGGCGGGTCGCCGCGCAATTGGGGATCATGCCGACCGGCTTGCTCGCCGCGTGCGTCGGATAGTCGAGGATCTTGACGTCGAGGACGGTGGACAGTCCGCCGAGGCCCTGAGCCCCGATGCCCAGCGCGTTCGCCGCATCGTAGATCTCGATGCGCAGCTCCTCCGTCGCGTTCTTCGGCCCACGAGCTTTCAGCGCGTGCATGTCGATCGGCTCCATCAGCGCTTCCTTGGCCATCAGCATCGCCTTCTCCGCGCTGCCGCCGATGCCGATCCCGAGCATGCCCGGAGGACACCATCCCGCGCCCATTGTCGGCAGCGTCTTGACCACCCAGTCGACGATCGAATCGGACGGGTTGAGCATGGCGAACCTGGCCTTGTTCTCCGAGCCGCCGCCTTTCGCCGCCAGCTTGACCTCGACGGTATTGCCCGGCACCAGGTCGAAGTGGATGACCGCGGGCGTGTTGTCGCCCGTGTTCCGGCGCGCGCCGTCCGGATCGGCGACGATCGATGCGCGCAAGGTGTTGTCCGGGTCGAGATAGGCCCGCCGCACGCCTTCGTTGACCATGTCGGCGACCGACATCGTGGCGTCATCCCAGCGCACGTCCATGCCGATCTTGACGAAGGCGACGACGATGCCGGTGTCCTGGCACATCGGCCGGTGCCCCTCGGCGGACATGCGCGAATTGGTGAGGATCTGCGCGATCGCGTCCTTGGCCGCGGGCGATTCCTCCGCCGCGTACGCTTCGGCCAGCGCGTCGATGTAGTCGAGCGGGTGGTAGTAGGAGATGTACTGAAGCGCGTCCGCGACGCTGCGAATCAGCGATTCCTGCGAGATCGTCGTCGGGGTCATGGAAGGTGTTGTTGTGAAAGCGGCCCGGACGGTCGCGGAATGAGGAATTTTACCATCGCCGCCTGCCACGCCGGTTCACCTGAGGGCGCGCCTGGTGTCGATGCCTTGCCCCGGGCGTTGCATTGCTTGATCAAGCTCGCCGGCAACGGTTACGATAGCCTCGGCGTCGTACCCCGGGCACCCTCGTTCGTTTCCGACGCAATTGCGCCCAGTATCGTCGAACCGGTAGACTGGATCGGTTTCTCGCATCGTAACGGCCTTGGCCGCCTCGCAAGGCGAAACGCGCACACCCACCCCGAAGGAGGCACTTCAACATGTCATCGATCGAGTCGGTATCGCACGAAAAGCGCGTGTTTCCGCCGCCGGCGGCATTTTCCGCGCAGGCGAACGTCACCCGGGCCGACTCGGACCGGCTGAACGCCGAGGCGGTATCGGATTACGAGGGCTTTTGGGCAAGGCTCGCGCGCGAAACGCTGGCCTGGCACAAGCCATTCACCAAGGCGCTCGATGAATCCAACGCGCCTCTGTACAAATGGTTCGAGGACGGCCAGCTCAACGTCTCGTATAACTGCCTCGATCGCAACCTCGAAAACGGCAATGCGGACAAGGTCGCGATCATCTTCGAGGCCGACGACGGCGCGGTGACGCGCGTCACTTACCAGGATCTCTATCACCGGGTATGCCGGTTCTCCAACGCGCTTAAGTCGCGCGGCGTCAACAAAGGCGACCGCGTGATCATCTACATGCCGATGTCGGTCGAAGGTGTGGTCGCGATGCAGGCATGCGCGCGGATCGGTGCGACCCATTCGGTGGTATTCGGCGGCTTCTCCGCCAAGTCGCTGCATGAGCGCATCATCGACGCCGGTGCCGTCGCCGTCATCACCGCCGACGAGCAGGCGCGCGGCGGCAAGGCGCTGCCTCTGAAGGCGATCGTGGACGAGGCGCTCGCGCTCGGCGGATGCGAGGCGATACGCAGCGTGATCGTCTACAGGCGCACCGGCGGCAAGGTCGCGTTCTCCGCGCCGCGCGACTTGTGGATGCACGAGATTGTGGCGCAGCAGGCGGACACCTGCCCGCCGGAATGGGTGGGCGCGGAGCATCCGCTGTTCATTCTCTACACGTCGGGTTCGACCGGCACGCCCAAGGGCGTCCAGCACAGCTCCGCGGGATATCTGCTGTGGGCGATGCTGACCATGCGCTGGACCTTCGACATCAAGCCCGCCGACGTCTTCTGGTGCACCGCCGACATCGGCTGGGTCACCGGACACACGTACATCACTTATGGACCACTTGCCGTCGGCGCGACCGAAGTTGTTTTCGAGGGTGTGCCGACATTCCCCGACGCCGGACGCTTCTGGCAAACCATCCAGAAGCATAAGGTCAGCGTGTTTTACACCGCGCCGACCGCGATCCGATCGCTGATCAAGGCTTGCGACGTCAATCCGCAGACCGCACCGAAAAAATACGATCTGTCGTCTCTGCGGCTGCTCGGCAGCGTCGGCGAGCCGATCAATCCCGAGGCGTGGATGTGGTATCACGAGAACGTCGGTGGCGAGCGCTGCCCGATCGTCGATACCTGGTGGCAAACAGAAACCGGCGGCCACATGATCACGCCGCTTCCCGGCGTGACCCCGCTCGTGCCGGGGTCGTGCACAGTGCCGTTGCCGGGGATCATGGCCGCCATCGTCGATGAGACCGGGCATGACGTGGCCAACGGACACGGCGGCATACTCGTGATCAAGCGCCCGTGGCCGGCGATGATCCGCACCATCTGGGGCGACGCCGAGCGCTACAAGAAGTCGTACTACCCGGAGGAGCTCGGCGGCAAGCTTTATCTCGCCGGCGACGGATCGGTGCGCGACAAGGAGACCGGCTATTTCACGATCATGGGCCGCATCGACGACGTGCTTAATGTCTCCGGCCACCGCTTGGGCACTATGGAGATCGAATCGGCGCTGGTCGCCAATGCCATGGTTGCCGAGGCCGCCGTGGTCGGCCGCCCCGACGATATGACGGGAGAGGCGGTGTGCGCGTTCGTCGTGCTGAAGCAGGCGCGACCGACCGGTGCGGAAGCCGAAAAGCTCGCCAAGCAGCTACGCGACTGGGTCGGCAAGGAAATCGGTCCGATCGCCAAGCCCAAGGACATTCGCTTCGGCGACAACCTGCCCAAGACGCGCTCGGGAAAGATCATGCGCCGGCTGCTGCGCTCCATCGCCAAGGATGAGGCGATCACCCAGGATGTCTCGACGCTCGAAAATCCGGCGATACTGGAGCAGTTGAAGCAGGCGCTGTAATCGCGGTCGATGCCCTACGGGCTCGTTTTCGCGGGAATGGCGATTCGGAACCAGCGACAGGTCCCGCTAGGCCGTCGGCGGAACGGTATCCTGAAACGATTGACGCTTGGCGAGCTTCTCCGACAACCTGAGCAGTGACGGAAATTCACCGCGCCAGTCGATCGAGGAATGGCGCAGATCGAGATACGCGAGCGCGCATCCGGTCGCGATATCGGCCAGTGTATACGCGTCGCCGCAACACCAGGTCCTGTCGGCAAGCTCGTTGGCGAATCCCGCGAGGCCGCGATCGATCTTCTGCCGCTGTCGCGCAAGCGACTCGGTATCCTGCGCTTTGGCCGGGCGCTTGGTTTCCTGCACGATTGCCACCGCAGCATCGCAAATTCCGTCGGCGAGCGCCTCCCAGCGTCTGACTACAATGCGCTGCCGGCTCGGCTCGGGAATCAGGCGCGATACCGGGCTTACCGTATCGAGGTATTCCACGATGACTCGCGAGTCGTAAAGCGCGGTGCCGTCGTCGAGTATCAGGACCGGAACTTTGCCCAGGGGGTTGTACTCGGGCACGGTGCTGCCGGCGACCCAGGGCGACTCCTCGACCAGCTCGCATTCGATTTTCTTTTCCGCAATGGCGATGCGCACCTTGCGGGCATAAGGACTGGTGAGCGACGCTAGAAGTTTCATACTTGGATCGACGGTTCGCGGATAAGCAGCGCACCTGCAGCGCGACGGAGCGCGCCTGCAGAGCGAGGTGAATTATACCACCGCGAAACGCGACGCCGAGGTGCGGAAAGCGCGTCGATCGTTGTGATACACTTCGCTGGCCCTGCCTGCAACGCCATGTCGACTTCCGACGCGCTTACACCTCTCACCGCGCTGTCGCCGCTTGACGGGCGCTACCGCGCCAAGGTCGCGCCGCTGGCCGAATATTTCAGCGAGTTCGGTCTCATGCGACAGCGTGTGCGGGTCGAGCTCGCGTGGCTCCAGGCGCTCTCGGACGAGCCGGAAATCGGTGAAGTGCCTGCGTTTTCCGCGCCGACCCGCGCGCTTTTCTTGGGCGTTCAGCGCGACTTCAGCACCGCCGACGCTGAGCGCATCAAGGCCATCGAGGCCACCACCAATCACGACGTCAAGGCCGTTGAATACTGGCTGAAGGAACGGCTCGCCGATGCCGCGGACGTGACCCTCGCCGCCGAATTTATTCATTTCGCTTGCACTTCGGAGGACATCAACAATCTGGCGCACGGCTTGATGCTGTCGGGCGCGCGCCGTGAAGTCATTCTGCCGGCAATCGCGGCGCTGGCGGCCGATCTGCGCAAGCTGGCCCACGAGAACGCGGCGCTGCCGATGCTCTCGCGCACACATGGCCAGGCCGCGACGCCAACGACACTCGGCAAAGAAATGGCCAACGTCGTCGCGCGCCTGGAGCGCGCGAGCGGATTGCTCGAGCGTGTGGCGCTGCCGGGAAAAATCAACGGTGCGGTAGGAAACTACAACGCGCACCTCGCCGCATACGCGACGATCGATTGGGAATCGTTGGCGCGCAAGGTGGTCACCGCGCTCGGTCTTGAATTCAACGAATACACGACGCAGATCGAGCCGCACGACGGCATGGCAACGCTGTTCGATGCGCTCGCGCGCGTGAACACCATCGTCATCGACCTCGATCGCGACCTCTGGGGGTATGTGGCGCTCGGCTATTTCCGACAGAAGCTGAAACACGACGAGGTCGGGTCGTCGACGATGCCGCACAAGGTGAATCCGATCGACTTCGAGAATTCCGAGGGCAATCTCGGGCTTGCCAACGCGCTGCTGCGGCATCTGGCCGACAAGCTTCCGATTTCGCGCTGGCAGCGTGACCTGAGCGATTCAACCGTGCTGCGCAACATGGGCGTTGCGCTCGGCTACACGCTGCTCGGTCTGTTGTCGTGCCGGAACGGTCTCGCCAGGCTGGAAGTCGAGCCACTGAGGCTCGCAGCCGATCTCGACGCCAATTGGGAAGTGCTCGCGGAGCCGATTCAGACCGTCATGCGGCGCTACGGCGCGCCTAATCCCTACGAGAGGCTGAAGGCGCTGACGCGCGGAAAGAGCGGCATGACGCGCGAATCGCTCCATGCTTTCATCGACGGGCTTGAGATCCCCGCCGATGCCAAGGCGCGGCTCAAGGCATTGACCCCGGCAACTTACCTCGGCAACGCGGCGGCGCTGGCGCGTCGCGTCTAGCGGTGCCTTCAACGGCTGGGGACATGCGGTCGTTTACTCTCGACCGGCTTCTTCTTTCCAGACCGTTTTTCCCGCAGCCACTGATGGGCGATCGGCATCAGCGATACCACGACGATGCCGACCACGATCCACGCCAGGTTGTCCTTAACCCACGGAATATTGCCGAACAAATAGCCAGCGTAGGTCAGCAGGCCGACCCAAGCGGCGCCGCCGGTGACGTTGTAGGTCAGGAATTTCCGGTAGCGCATTTGACCGACGCCGGCGAGGAAAGGCGCGAAGGTGCGCACGATCGGCACGAAGCGGCCGATGATGATGGTGAAGCCGCCATATTTCTCGTAGAACTTGTGGGTACGGTCCATGTACTCGGGCTTCAGCCATCGGCCTAACCGCGATTCGCGGGGATGGGAAAGAACCCGCGGACCGATGAAATGGCCAATGGAGTAATTGAGCGAATCCCCAAGGACCGCCGCGAGCAGCAGGGTCAACACCAGGAGATGCACGTTTACGCCGCTGGCCGCGGCGACCGTGCCGGCCACGAACAGCAGCGAGTCCCCCGGCAGCAGTGGAAAAATAACCAGTCCGGTTTCGGCGAAGATGACGAGGAACAGCGCCGCGAACATCAGCGCCGCATGCTCCGCCGCCAGCGCGGACAGCGTTTGGTCGAGCGCTAGCAGCGAATAGAGGAGCGTTGTAATCATGGGTCGGACCGCGAAACGACGGCCCGAAGAGCGTCAGGGCAGGATTTTTTCCCGGGCCGCGGCGCCGCTTCCCTTGTCCGGCCGGACCAGATCTTCGCGCGACACGCCGAGCCACATGACCAGAGACGCCATGACCAGCGCCGAAGAGTAGATGCCGAAGCAGATCCCGATCGCCAGCGCGAGCGCGAAGTAGTGCAGCGTCTCGCCGCCGAAGAACAGGATCGACAACACCATCATCAAGGTACAGCCGTGGGTGATGATGGTGCGCGAGAGCGTGCTGGTAATGGCGCCGTTGATGACATCGGGAACCGACGCCTTGCGCATCTTGCGGAAATTCTCCCGGATCCGGTCGGCGATCACGACCGATTCGTTGACCGAGTAGCCGAGGACGGCAAGGATCGCAGCGAGTACCGGAAGCGAAAACTCCCACTGAAAGACGGCGAAGAAGCCGAGAATAATGATCACGTCGTGCAGATTGGCGGCGATCGCCGACACTGCGAAGCGCCACTCGAATCGAAGCGCGAGATAGGCAACGATGCCGATGCTCACCAGCAGGAGCGCCAGCGCGCCGTTTTCGTAGAGCTCCTTGCCGACCTGCGGGCCGACGAACTCCACTCGCTGCTGGCTGACGGCCGGGTCGTCTGCCTTGAGCTCGGTCATCACCCGTTCGGACAGTTGCGCGCTGGAAAGTCCCTCCTTGAGCGGAAGCCGGATCAGTGCGCTGTTGGAGCTGCCGAAGCTTTGCACAGCGAATTCGCCGAGATTCATCTTGTCGATCACGGTGCGCACGCGGGTGAGATCGGCCGGATGAGTATACGCAATCTCGATCACCGTTCCGCCGCGGAAATCGACGCCGAGATTGAGGCCGCGCGTGGCAAGGAAGAACACCGCCAGCAGGAAGGTGACCAACGAAATCACGTTGAACACCAGCGCGTGCTTCATGAACGGGATGACGGTCTTGATGCGGAAGAATTCCATGCCTGCTTTCTGTCAGCCGTTGCGAGCCCGGCCGCGGCACCGGCCGCAACACCGAAGCTTCATCGGAGATGTCATTGGCTCGCCGCTTTCGCGACGCCCGGCTTCCATACCTGGCCGATCGAGATCCTGTCCAGCTTCTTCCGGCCGCCGTAGACCAGCGCGACCAGGCCGCGGGAGACGAACACCGCCGAGAACATCGAGGTCAGGATTCCAAGACAGTGAACTACCGCGAAGCCGCGCACCGGTCCGCTGCCGAAGATCAGCAGCGCGAGTCCGGCGATCAGCGTGGTGACGTTGGAGTCGAGAATCGTGCCCCACGCGCGCTCGTAGCCCGCTTTGATCGCGGCGTGCGGGGTATCTCCCCAGCGCAGCTCTTCGCGGATGCGCTCGTTGATCAGGACGTTGGCGTCGATCGCCATGCCGAGTGTCAGCGCCACGGCGGCGATGCCCGGCAAGGTCAAGGTCGCCTGCAGCATCGACAGGATCGCGATCAGCAGCAGCAGGTTGACTACCAGCGAGATCGTCGAGATGATTCCCATCAGCCCGTAGTACACGCAGATGAAGATGGAAAGGACGATGAAGCCGTAAAGCACCGAGTCGAAGCCCTTCTGGATGTTTTCCGCGCCAAGCGACGGGCCGACCGTGCGCTCCTCGACGATTTCCATCGGCGCCGCCAGCGCCCCCGCACGCATCAGCAGCGCGGTATCGTTCGCTTCGCGGGTGTTCATCCGGCCGCTGATCTGCACCCGCCCGCCGCCGATTTCCTCGCGGATCACCGGCGCGGTGATGACCTCGGCCTTGCCCTTTTCGACCAGCACGATCGCCATTCGCCTGCCGACGTTTTCCCGCGTGAGCTCCTTGAAAATGCGCGCGCCGGTTGCGTCGAGGTTGATATGGACCGCGGGTTCGTTGGTGCGGCCGTCGAAGCCGGGCTGCGCGTCGTTGATGCGGTCGCCGGTCAGCACCACCTGGCGCTTGACGAGGAGCTTTCCGCCGCTGCGCTCGGTGAACAGGTCGTTGCCCAGCGCGGGCTGGCCGGCAATCGCCTGGTCCAATGCGCCGGGATCGTCGTTGACCATCCGGATTTCGAGCGTCGCCTGCCGCCCGAGAATGTCCTTGGCCCGCGCCGTATCCTGCACCCCGGGTAGCTGCACCACCACCCGGTCGGCGCCTTGCTGCTGGATGATCGGCTCCGCCACGCCAAGCTCGTTGACGCGATTTCTCAGAATGGTGATGTTCTGCAGCACCGCGCCATCCTGGATTCGTTTTTGCGCTTCCGGCTTGAGACCCGCGACGAGCTTGAACTGGTCTCCTGCGTCGACGCTCGAAAGCGCGAGATCCGGAAACGCGCCGCTGATCTCGACGTTGGCCTTGTCGCGTTCCGCGGAGCTGCGAAGACGGATGGCGACGTTCTGCCCTTCCTTTGCGATGCCCGAGTACTGCACCTTCTTTTCGCGTAACAGAGAACGGATGTCGGTCAGATAGCGGTCGGCGGCCTTGTCGAGCGCCGCCTTCATGTCGACCTGCTCGAGAAAATAGACGCCGCCGCGGAGATCGAGTCCGAGGTACATCGGAAGCGCGCCGATCGACGCCAGCCAGCGCGGCGAGCTCGATACCTGATTCAGAGCAACAATGTAGTCGTCCCCGAGCTTCTGTTGCAGGACGTCCTTGGCCTTGAGCCGTGTGTCGCTGTCGGCGAAACGGATCTTGATGCCGGTGGGATCGATCGTTTCACCGCTGTAGGCGATATTGGCCGCCTTGAGCGCGTCCTCGACCGTCTTGAGCGTGGTGTTGTCGACCTTGATGTTCGCCTTGCTGGTCGATACCTGAACCGCCGGCACTTCGGGAAAGAAGTTCGGCAGCGTATAGACGATGCCGACGAACAGCGCCACGCCGATGAGAACGTATTTCCAGGCGGCGTAGCGATTCATGGAACGTTAGCGATGTAATGCACGGGGGCGTTGTACCATTAAGCCGGGGCGTTCGCGAATTGCCGCGAGTCCCTAGAGACTCTTGATCGTACCCTTGGGCAGCAGCAGAGAAATCGCGCTCCGTTGAATGGTCATCTCGACGCCGGGCGCGACTTCGACCGTAGCGTAAGAATCGGTCAGCTTGCTGATCTTGCCGACGATGCCGCCGGCGGAAACGACCTCGTCGCCTTTTTGCAGCGCCTCGAGCATCGACTTGGTTTCCTTGGCTCGCTTTTGTTGCGGGCGGATCAGCAGGAAGTAAAAGACGACAAAAATGGCGACCATCGGCAAAAATGCCATCAGATCGGTGCCGGTGGAACCGCCGGCAGCCTGCGCGTATGCGGGGCTGATCAACACGGGTGACCCTCCTGTTGCAACCGGACTCTCGCCGCCGCGACGCTCGTCGTGCCACGAACCTTGGGCGCGACCAGCGCGTATGACGACGCTGATGTAAAGCTCATTATTCTACCATGTCGGACGAGCCCTCTTCCAGGGCGCGCTCGCCGAAGAAACGGATCGCATAGGCGGGCAGGGCGTTGCCGGCGATCGCCTGCCGCAGCTCAGCCATCAACGTCAGATAGTAGTGAAGGTTGTGCAGCGTATTGAGCCGGGCACCGAGGATCTCGTTGACCCGCTGCAGGTGATGCAGATAGGCGCGGCTGAAGTTGCGGCACGTATAGCAGGCACAGCTTTCATCCAGCGGACGCGTATCGTAGCGGTGGCGCGCGTTGCGGATCTTGACGTCGCCGCGGCGGGTGTATAGCCAGCCGTTGCGGGCGTTGCGCGTCGGCAGCACGCAATCGAACATGTCGACGCCATCCCCCACGGCCGAGACGATGTCCTCCGGCGTGCCGATGCCCATGACGTAGCGCGGCGCGGCGGCAGGCAGGCGCGGGACGGTGTGCGCCTGGATGCGCCGCATGTCCTCCTTTGGCTCTCCGACCGAGAGTCCGCCCACGGCGTATCCATCGAAGCCCATGTAGCGCAGTGCGTCGAGCGATTCGTCGCGCAGGTCCTCGTACATGCCTCCCTGGACGATGCCGAACAGCGCGTTGCGGGTGCCTTCGTGCGCCGCCCTGGATCGCTGCGCCCAGCGCATCGAGAGCTGCATCGACGAGGCCGCCGCGTCGCGCGTGGCGGGATGCGGGGTGCATTCGTCGAAGACCATCGCGATGTCGGAATCGAGCGTGCGCTGGATCTGCATCGAGATCTCTGGCGTCAGCAGCATCCTGTCGCCGTTGACCGGCGAGGCGAATGTCACGCCATCCTCGTGGACCTTGCGCAACGGGCCGAGGCTGAATACCTGAAAGCCTCCGGAGTCGGTGAGAACCGGATGCGGCCAGCCCATGAGACGATGCAGGCCACCGTGCGCGGCGATCACTTCCAGCCCCGGTCGCAGCCACAGATGATAGGCGTTGCCGAGGATGATCTGCGCGCCGAGCTCCTCGAGCT
>JALZAN010000052.1:8374-11431 GCA_030948365.1 Pseudomonadota bacterium | reverse complement strand
CTTTTTTGTGCTGCCGCAGGCGTTCCTGGGCATCGCCTTTTCGTTCGGGATTCCGATGGCGTTCGCGGCCGCGGGCGATCGCGTCACCCCCATCGGATGGTGGATGTTCGGCATCAACCTGTTCTGGGTCATGGCCTACGACACCGAGTACGCGATGGTCGACCGGCGAGACGACTTGAAGCTCGGGTTGAAGACTTCGGCGATCGCTTTCGGGAGGTTCGATGTTGCAGCGGTCATGTTCTGCTATGCGGCTTATCTCGCAGGCATGATCTGGGTCGGCTTGCAGCGGCACCTCGGTGCGATTTATTATGTCGGGCTCCTCGTCGCCGCGCTGGTTTCGCTGTGGCATTTCTGGCTCATCCGCACCCGCGATCCGCAGCGGTGCTTTCGCGCTTTCCGCGGCAATCACTGGTTCGGCCTCGCGGTGTTTGCCGGCATCGCCATCGACTACGCTCTGCGATTGGAGCGATGGCCGCTGTGGCCGCAATGAGAGTGTCGAAGCGCTTCGCACGTGCGAGCCAACCGGGAGCGCCTGGCGTCGCGGCCCTGCGCAAGCTCGCGATCCTTTCCTCGCTCGTTGCCGCGTTGCTCGGCTCCGCGTCGCCGGCGCAAGCAGCGACGGGCGAGCGGGTGAGCTTCGACAGTCTCGACATCGATCCAGAAACAGGACAGCCGGTTACGATCAGTGCACTTTATTTCCGCCCCGCTGCCGACGCGTCGAACAAGCTGCCGGCGGTGGTCGCGCTGCATGGCTGCGGCGGCATGTACAGAACGCTGCCGGCGCGCCGCGATCGACTCACCGAGCGTCATCAGGCGATGGCCGATCTTTTGGTCGCCGAAGGCTACGCGGTGCTTTTTCCCGACAGCTTCAATCCGCGCGGACGGCGCGAAGTCTGCTCGCTCGAGATTCGCGAGCAGTGGATCACGCAGGATCACCGCCGTCTGGATGTGCTTGCCGCACTCGGCTATTTACGAGCGCGCCCCGACATCGATGGATCGCGCGTGGCGTTGCTTGGCTGGTCGCATGGCGGCAGCGCGGTGCTCGCGACGATGAATCGGCGCCATCCGGTGGTGATTCAGTTCCTGGCGGCACAAGATCGCGCCGACGTCTTTTATCGGACAGCGATCGCGTTTTATCCGGGGTGCTTCGCGTCGCTGCGCACTCGATTCGGCTACGCGCCCGCGGCGCCGGTCAGCCTTTTCATCGGCGAGGCGGACGACTGGACCTCACCCAAGCCCTGCGTTTCGCTGGGCGAGAAAATGGCGGCGGACAACGAGCCACTGCAGGTTCGATCGTATCCCGATACCTACCACGGCTTCGATGCGCCGAACATGACGCATCCGCTGCATCTGGACGTGCCAACCGGCGTTTATCCCGGTCAGGGAGTGACCATCGCGCCCAATCGCGCTGCGCGCGATGACGCATACGCACGCATGAAGGAACAACTGCGCGCGGCGCTCGCGCGGTAGTGGACCGCAACCGCCAGATCGGTAGCGTCTCGCTTATTCGCCAAAAGAGGATCCACGCCAATCGCGCAGGAGGCTTTCGATGGACCTGAATCTTACCGGTCGCGTGGTGATCGTGACCGGCGCGAGCAAAGGCATCGGCTACGCGTGCGCGGAAGCGTTCGCCGCCGAAGGTGCCAGGGTCGCTCTGGTCTCCAGGAGCCAGGCGAACCTCGATGTGGCGCTTGCGCGTTTTGCGCGCAACGGTATCGCACCGATCGCCATCGCCGCCGACATGACCAGCAGCGACGCCGCGGCCGAGATGGTTGCCACCGTGGAAAAAAAACTCGGCGACATCGATGTGCTGGTGAATTCGGCCGGCGCGGCGCGGCGCTACGCGCCCGATGACCTGGATGCCCGGGCATGGCGCGACGCGATGGACGCCAAATTCTTCAGCTATATCCATCCGACCGATGCTGTACTGAAGCGAATGGTCGCGCGCGGTCGTGGAACGATCGTCAACATCATCGGTGCCGGCGGCAAGATCGCCACTCCGGTGCACCTGCCCGGAGGCGCGGCGAATGCGGCGCTCATGCTGGCAACGGTCGGTCTCGCAAGCGCGTTCGGGCCGAGGGGTATTCGCATCAACGGCATCAATCCCGGCGCAACCTTGACCGGCCGGGTACAGGAAGGACTCAAGGCCGAATCGAAAATGACCGGGCTCGCCGAGGCCGAGCTTCTGGCCCGGAGCGAAGCGCGGCTTCCACTCAAACGCTACGGAACTCCCGAGGAAATCGCCCGGGTCGCCTTGTTCCTTGCGTCGGAGCAGGCGAGCTACGTGACCGGAGCGATCATTGCAATGGACGGTGGCGCGAGCGCGGTGATCTAGTCGCGCCGACTCGCCGCCGCGTATGGCTCGTCCGCCCTGCTGGATACTGCGCGGTCCGCCGCGACTATCGGCGGACGGTTTTTTGGCGCTTGAGTGCCACCATGCCGAGAAGCGCGAGGATGCCGGCGAGCGCCGCCAACGCCGCGTCGTCGAGCGCCGGGATCGGTGACGCCGCGTCGGGTCCCGCGCCGGCCAGATTCAGAATCGCCCCGGTCGTGCAGTTGAATTGGATCGTGCTGACGAAGGTCGGCTTGCCGGAAAGCATAATGCCGGTGTAGGTGGTGAGGGTAATCGTGATCGCCGTATTCGGAGGCAATCCTCCGCCGAAGCTCAGGATATGAAATGCCGGATAGTTGCCCACGAAGGGACCGACATTGCTCCCGGTTTCGTCGGTAAACTCTTCGATGGTGCCGAATCCGGGCACTGCGACTCGCACATCCACGGACGCTTTGGAATCGACGTTGATGAACGTGTTGAGGTCGAAGCTCGAGCCTCCGCAGGTGCCGGCGAGCCTGGTCTGCTGGCTCAGGATCTCGACCGACGGCAGCACCGCGGACGTAGGCCCCAGCGCCGCAGGCGCAACGGTGCCGGCGAGTGTGCCTGCGGCCGCAGCCATGCCGCCACCAGCGCAGAGCAGCGCGCACAATCCAAGGAGCGTGCTGGTCGAGCCCGTGATGGTCATTCGATTCAACGTTATCCTTTGGCGACGCGGGCCTCCGAAG
>JALZAN010000052.1:0-8364 GCA_030948365.1 Pseudomonadota bacterium | reverse complement strand
CCTCCGAAGAGGCCCACGAAACGAGCATAGCGAGACGAACGATTTCGGTCCAGCCCGTATGGTCGCGAATTGCCCGTTCATTACAGTTGTGGCGCGGATACGACGCGACAAGTGTCGCCTGCCCCCGACAGTTCGGCGAGAATTCCCCTTTTCGGCACAGAAAAGGCCCGATCATGGCTGCCAATCGAGATCCGTGCCGTGAAATACGCTGACCTCCGCGACTTCCTTACCCAGCTCGAGCGACGCGGCCTGCTCCGGCGCCTTGGCGTGGAAGTCGATCCAAATCTCGAAATGACGGAAATTTGCGCGAGGGTACTCGCCGTTGGCGGGCCGGCGCTGCTGTTCGAGAAACCGAAGGGACACTCGATCCCGGTGCTGGGCAATCTGTTCGGCACGCCGCAGCGCGTTGCGCTCGCCATGGGCGAGGATTCGGTCGATGCATTGCGCGATGTCGGCCGACTGCTTGCCGCGCTCAAAGAGCCGGAGCCGCCCAAGGGCATCAAGGACGCGTGGCAGAACACGCGTCCACTGATGATGCAGGTGATGAACATGGCGCCGAAGGAGGTTTCGTCGGCGCCATGTCAGGACATCGTCTGGGAGGGCGCCGGCGTCGACCTGGCGCGGCTGCCGGTGCAGACGTGCTGGCCGGGCGACGTCGCGCCGTTGATCACCTGGGGCCTGACGGTGACGCGCGGGCCGCTGAAAGCGCGCCAGAACCTCGGCATCTACCGGCAGCAGGTGATCGCGCGCAACAAGGTGATCATGCGCTGGCTGGCGCACCGCGGCGGCGCGCTCGATTTTCGCGATCACGCGCTCGCCGCCCGCGACACGCCGTTTCCGATCGCGGTCGCACTGGGGGCCGATCCGGCAACCATGCTGGGCGCGGTGACGCCGGTTCCGGACAGCCTGTCGGAGTATCAATTCGCGGGATTGTTGCGCGGCGCGCGCACCGAGATCGTCAAGTGCCTGACGCATGCGGTGCAGGTTCCGGCATCGGCGGAAATCGTTCTCGAGGGCTTCATCCAGCCCGACGCATCCGATCCGAGCGGATTCGAGAGCGCGCTGGAGGGACCCTTCGGCGACCATACCGGCTACTACAACGAGGTCGAGCGCTTCCCGGTCCTCACCGTCGAGCGCATCACCATGCGCCGCGATCCCATTTACCACTCGACCTATACCGGCAAACCGCCCGACGAGCCAGCGGTGCTCGGTGTCGCGCTCAACGAAGTGTTCGTGCCGATACTGCAACGGCAGTTTCCGGAAATCGCCGACTTCTACCTCCCACCGGAGGGTTGCTCGTATCGTCTTGCCGTAGTGAGCATGAAGAAGCAGTATCCCGGCCACGCCAAGCGCGTCATGTTCGGCGTGTGGAGCTTCCTGCGCCAGTTCATGTACACCAAATTCATCATTGTCACCGACGACGACGTCGACGTGCGCAACTGGAAGGAAGTGATCTGGGCGATCACCACGCGTGTCGATCCGGCGCGCGACACGCTGATCGTCGAGAACACGCCGATCGACTACCTGGACTTCGCTTCGCCGGTGTCGGGATTGGGCGGCAAGATGGGCATCGATGCGACGAACAAGTGGAGCGGCGAGACGGCGCGCGCCTGGGGGCGCCCGATCTCCATGGACGATGCGGTCAAGCGGCGTGTCGACGCGTTGTGGAAAGAGCTGGGGCTGGGGTAGGTCGCGTCGCGTTAGCCAGGTAGGGCGAGCTTTTCGGTGAAGCGCAATACCAGCGGCAGCGTCGCATCGCGGATCATCGCTGCGTAGCGCATTTCGCAATCGGGCAGGGGATCGTCATCGGCCGGCTGTCGCATTGCTTCGCGCGGCGCGACAACGCCGATCTCGCATTCCACTGGAGGGAGTTATACCGGGAACTTGCCGACGGCCAGGTGCCGGACGTAGCGCGCTTGCGCACCATCGCCGCCAATTACGGCCTGCCGATGGCGGTGTGGCTTCCGCCGGCGGACATCGCGCTGATGCAATTACGTGGTCCTGCCGAGCGCGGGACATTCAACCGCGGAGCAACCGGTCAAGCACGCGCCGGTTGCCGCCGAAGTCGTCGCGTTGGCGCATCTGCTGGTCCGCAGCGCACGCCAGCTCACCAACAAGATCGACGGCGACGACTGCCTCGGGCGTGTCGGCAAACGCCTGCGCGATGATGACCTTGTGCAGGCCGTGCCGCTCGAGCGCGAGGCGGCGCTTCGCCCGGGCGAGCACGCTCCGTTGCGCCGGCGCAACGTCTTCGAATTCCGGAATGTAAGTCTGCCGTTGCATCGGATCACGCTCGATAGCCGGAACGTCGTGCCCCGCATGTCGCTCGGCCGCGTGCAGCCGGTGCGGCAGGGTCGCGAGCACATCGTCCAGCAGTTCCCGCCGTGGCGCCTTGAGGAACTCGTCGCCGTCGAGCGCAAACACAAAATCGGCGCCGTGTCGCATCAGCGCATCACGCACCGTTCGGGTCATGGTCTCGGATTCCAGGTAGCGACGCTCGCGTCGCGCTGAACCTCCAGCGGCAGGCCTTCGGCGACTAGGGCGTCGAGGATCTCCGAAGTTCCATCGGTGGATCCGTGGTCGACGACCACCAGCGCGTCCAGCAGCGCGAGGTTGGGCCGGACGAAGCTTTCGACGACATCGGCTTCGTTGCGCAGCATCGCCGCGCCGAGAAGCTTCATCGCCGCCGCCGCCGCATCGGAGCCAAGCGGGCGTTGGCCGGGAGCCGGAAGATGTCAGTCCGCGCCGATGCGGCGCGTGCGCACGATGCGCGAGATGGCGAAGGCCACCGACGCCAGGCGCGCCCAGCGCGTGTAGCGCTTCAGGCCCAGCAGCGGCCCCACGACTTCGAACACGGCGACCAGCGCCGCCGGCTTGGCGATGGCGCTGGCAACGAGGCTTGCCGGGCGCAGCGATTCGCGCGCCGCGCCGGCGTGCAGCGCCAGCTCCATGCGTTGCAACCGCACCCGGGCGATCAGCAGCGACTTGCGTGCCGCCAGCGTGTCCATGCGGGCGCTCATGGAATTCCAGAGCCGCGGCGCCGCAACGCCGCGGCGTCGTTTTCGAGCTCTTCCAGCGTCGCCGCGAACGGCGCCGGCGCGTTGCGGGAGATTTGCCGGAGGCGCGCGAAGATCCCCACCGTCACCACGATATAGAACAGCGTCACGCCGCCCACGGCAGCGAGGCGATGGGTGTCCCAGAACCAGGCAATCACGAACAGGGACGCGAACAGCAGCGCGAACAGAGCGAGAACGATGCCGACCGCCGCCAGCACCACCATGTCCTTGATGCGCGTGCGCGCTTCCGCGAACTCGACTGCCGCGAGCTCGAGGCGGGTGCGCAACGTCGCCAGCGCGGTGGCGGCAAGTTGCGCCAACGCACCCATGGGACCGCCCTGAGCCACCGGTCAGCGGCGACTGATCAACACGCCGACCAGAAAACCAACCGCCGCGGCGGCGCCGATGGCCTGCCAGGGATTGTCGCGTACATAATCATCGGTAACGCGCGCAGCCGCCTTGGCGCGATCGACGGCGTCATCCTGAAGGTCCTGCAGCTTCACCTTCGCGGCCAGCAGCTTGGCTTCGACCTGCGAGCGCAGATCGTTTGCCCGCTCGCCGGTTTCCGAGGCAGCCTGCCTGAGCAGGGATTCCGCTTCCGCAAGGACATCGCCGAAGTCCTTGACCACCGATTTCCGGCCCCGCTCCAGTTTTGCAGCAGTCATTTGCAACTCCTTGTGAATGAATCGGTGAAGATCGACGGCCCGAAAGCCACCTCGCGCGCCCAGGCGCTTCCCATGCCATTATAACGCCGTGATGTGGGGCGCGAAACGCGCCGTCGGCTTGGTTCGCCGCCGCACACAGGCGTCACGGTTGAAGCGCCCGGGGGTCGTCCCCATATAGGCGGCGCGGCCGGCATTGACCGCATCGACTCTGGAGATTCCGCCATGGCCACCACCTACGACTCGCAGGTTGTGACGGCACCCACGCCGTCCGCGTCGTTGATTTCGACGACGCTCTTGATCTACGCGCTCTATGGCATCGCGGCGATCTTCGGATTGTTTTCCTCGGGCTTCCCTCTGATCGCGCCCTTTTTCGGGGTGCTGGGCATCATCGCCGTGATCATCGCCTACGCCAGGCGCGCCGAAGCCGCCGGCACCTGGCTCGCCTCGCACTACCGCTGGCTGATTCGCACTTTCTGGTTCTCGTTGCTGTGGGCTTTCGTCGGCATGCTGGTGATGGTTACGCTCGGGCTGATCCTGATCGGCATCCCGATCGCGTTCGGCATCTGGATCGCGGCGACCATCTGGGTCATTTATCGCCTCATTCGCGGCTATGGCCTGTTCAAGGACAGCAAGCCGGTCCCGGGCATGTAGTCGGCCCTTTCAGCGCGAATTTTCATACACCCACTGGACCAGGACGTCGATTGCGTGCTGGGCGCGCGACGCGTTCGGATGATTGACGAAGCAGACGACAACGAATCGCTTTCCGGTGGGTCCGAAGACGTAGCCGGCGATCGCGCGCACCCCTTCCAGCGTGCCGGTCTTGAGAAACGCCTGGTCGGCGACCTCGTCGTTGGTAAAGCGCTTGCCTACGGTGCCGTCGGTAGCCGCGACCGCGAGCGAGCTGATGTATTCGTTGCGCGCGCTGCTGCTGTCCGCGGCCAGCAGCAGCAGGGCCATGCTCTTGGCGGAGATGCGCTCGTGCCGTGACAGGCCGGAGCCGTTGACGAGCACCAGTTCCTGAAACTTAAGCTTGCGCTTGGCGAGCCAGCGCTTGACCGCTTCGGAGGCGTGCGCGGTCGTTGCGGGCGGCGGATAAGCGGTGGTCGCCAGCGTCAGAAAAAGCTGCCGCGCCATTAGGTTGTTCGACAATTTGTTGATGTCGCGCACCGCCTCGTGCAGCGGCGCGGAATCGAGCGTGGCGAGACGCTTGGCGGAGATTGGCGTACGCCCGTCACGAACCGTCCCGGTGAAGCTGCCGCCGACATCGGCCCAGGCTCGCGTGAACAGGTTGAGGACGTAGTGCGGATGGTCGAGCAGCGCGACGTACCACTCGCGCTCGCCGCAGGCGATGGGATAGCGGCCGCGAAAGGTCGCTTCGGCGCTTTCGCCGCGGTCGGCGAAATCGGCCAGCAGCGCGGTGTGCCAGTCGCCGCAGTCGCCGGCGCTCAACCGCGGTGCACCGCGAATCACCACGCCGGCCATCGGCGGATCCATGCGCACCTCGACGGCGTCGCGCGCGACGTTGGGTGCGAAGATAAAGCGCACGCTCTTGAAGTTGACCGCCATCGCGTCGGGGCCGACGTTGTAGGGTCGCAGCGGCTCGGCGTCGAACGCCGCAGGATCGTACGGTCCGGTATCGAACCAGGTTCGGTCGAGCACCAGGTCGCCCCGGATGACCGCCACGCCGCTGGCGCGAATGCGGGCGATGAGCTCCCGGAATTGCTCGACGGTGATTTTCGGATCACCGCGGCCTTTGAGCACCAGATCGCCGCTGAGAACGCCGGCGACGATCGGACCGTCGGCGTACGCCTCGGTGGTCCAGCGAAAGTCGGGGCCGAGCAGCTCCAGGCCGGCAAACGTCGTCAGCAGCTTCATCGTCGACGCCGGGTTCATCGGCTCCGCTGGGTGCTGCGTGAACAACGGCGCTGCGGCGCCGATCTCCTGCACGTAGGCGCCCACCGCCCCCAGGGGAATGCGCTCGCCGAGAAACGCGCTGGCGATCGGGCGCGGCAGGGCGGCGAACGCCGGATGCGACAACGGCGGCGCGCATGAGGCGAAGAACACCGCGACGGACATCGCGAGGGCCGAAGCGGCACCGCGCGCGCCGTGCGCCATGCCGCGCGAGCTCACGCGCATTCGACGATCTCCAGCGTGCGCGAGGCAAGCATCTCCATCTCGTCGTCGGTGATGCAGTAGGGAGGCATCCAGTACACCGTGCGGCCGATCGGCCGCAACAGCAGCTCGCGGCTCAGCGCCTCGGCGGCGAACCAGCGCGCGAAATCATCGCGCGCGGTGGCGACATCGAAGGCCCAGATCATCCCGAGATGGCGAAAATTCTCGACCTTGGGGTGCCTGGCAAGAGGGCGCGACAGCCGATCGAGCTTGGTCGCCGCCGACCGGTTCGCCTCGAGCACGCCGTCGTCGTTGAACAGATCGAGCACGGCAAGCGCCGCGCGGCAGGCCAGCGCATTGCCGGTATAGGAGTGCGAATGCAGAAAGCCGCGGGCAATATCGTCGTCGTAAAACGCCGCGAAAATTCCATCGCGGGTCAACACCACCGACAAGGGAAGGTAACCGCCGGTGATCCCCTTGGACAGGCACAACATGTCGGGCACCACGGCGGCCTGCTCGCACGCGAACATCGTTCCGGTGCGGCCGAACCCGGTCATGATCTCATCGGCGATCAAGTGAACCTCGTATCGCGTGCAGAGCTCGCGTGCGCGGGCGAGATACGCCGGATCGTGCATCGCCATGCCCGCTGCGCCCTGCACCATCGGTTCGACGATCAGCGCGGCGGTGCCCTCGTGATTCGCGGCAAGCCAGGCGTCGAGCGCGTCGGCCGCCGCCAGCGCATGGTCGCGCGGCGACACGCCTTCGGGGGCGAGGCGGGCGTCGGGCGAGGGCACCGTCGCTTGCCGGCGCAGGATGGGATCGTAGACGTCCCGGAACAGAGGGATGTCGGTGACCGACAGCGCGCCGGCCGTCTCGCCGTGATAACCGTGCGCCACGCTGACGAAATTCGTTTTTCCGGCGCGGCCGGAATTGCGCCAGTAGTGGTAGCTCATCTTGAGCGCGATTTCCACCGCCGATGCGCCGTCGGAGGCATAGAAGCAGTGGCCGAGCCTGCCCGGTGCGATCGCCGACAGCCGCTCGGAAAGCTCGACTGCGGGGCGGTGCGTAAGCCCCGCGAGCATCACGTGCTCGAGCCGGCCGAGCTGCTCGACGATCGCGGCGTTGATAGCGGGATGCGCGTGGCCGAACAGGTTGACCCACCACGAGCTGATCGCATCCAGATAGCGGCGATCGTCGAAATCGTACAACCATGTCCCACTTCCGCGCGAGATCGGAACCAGTGGCGTGGTCTCGTGCTGTTTCATCTGCGTGCACGGGTGCCAGACCGCCTTGCGGCTGCGCGAGAGCCAGTGTTCGTTGCGGGTCACGGAGAGGGGCGAATGAGGAGTTCAACATTATACCGGCGCAAAAATGTCGCGCGTTGACACCGCGTGGCCGAGCGCCTTACATGAAGCATGCAATGAAGCATGCAATGAAGCATGCAATGACCATGCAAAGGCCGGCGATGGAACTCGCGCAAACGCACCGACGCTACGACGCAACGGCGATCGCGCTGCACTGGCTGACCGCGGCGCTGGTCGTGGCCGGATTTCTCCTCGGCCTGTCCCATGGTCGGACTGCCTTTCAGCCGACAGAAGCTGCAGTGGTACGCGTGGCACAAATGGATCGGCATCACGATCTGGCTCATCACGTGCGCCAGAATTGCCTGGCGCTGGACGCATCCGGCGCCGCCGATGGAACCCACGGCCGAATGGCAGCGCCGGGCGGCGGCCGCAAGCCATGTCCTGCTATACGTCCTGCTGGCGGTCATTCCCCTGTCAGGCTGGCTCCACAGCTCGGCGACCGGGGTTCAGGTCGTCTACCTGGGGCTGATCCCCCTGCCCGACCTGCTGGCCAAGGACCGAGCCCTGGCCGATCTCCTCAGGAGCATCCACATCGGGTTGAACTTCACCCTGGCGACCCCGGTCTGTATCCATGGTGCGGCGGCGCTCAAGCACCATTTTGTCGATCGTGACGCGGTGCTAATGCGAATGCTGCCGCGGTCCAGGAACCCTTGAGGTTCCCCATTCCCAGGTGAAGGGCTCAACATGATGCGACTGCGCTCTTTCATTCCATCGCTCGGCATGATGCTCCTTGCCGCCGGACAGGCCGGCGCGCAGGGCGTGCTCATCGACAAGAGCGAGATCCGGTTCCAGTCCAGGCAGATGGGCGCCAATGTCGAGGGGCGGTTTCGCCGCTGGAAGGCGAATATCGTGTTCCTGCCCAAGGATCTGGGGCGATCGAAAGCCGATTTCGACATCGAGCTCGGCAGCATCGATCTCGCTAGCGACGAGTCGGAGGCCGAGATCAAGCGCCCGATGTGGTTCGACACCGCGAAGTTTCCGGTCGCTCACTTCTCCTCGTCGGCGATCAAGGGTCTCGGCGGCGACAAGTACGAGGTTCTCGGCCAGCTCACGCTCAAGGGCGTTACCCGCGACGCGGTGGTCCCGGTCACGCTCAAGAAGGACGCCGGCGGCAATAGCGTCGCCGAGGGCAGCTTCACCCTGAACCGGCTCGACTACAAGATCGGC
>JALZAN010000051.1 GCA_030948365.1 Pseudomonadota bacterium | reverse complement strand
GAGTCCGGCAAGCATCTCCAGCGTCGCACGCGTAGCGGGCAATGCGCGCGGATCGATTTCCAGCGGCATGACGAACCCGTAACCGTCGTGCCACAAGGCGTCGCCCGAGATCAGGATCCGATGCTCGGGGTTGTAGAAAACGAGCGCGCCCATGTCGTGCCCCGGCGCCGCCAGCGCACGCCATTCGAGATCGCCCCAGGTGCGGGTCTCGCCGGCGCTGACGGTCTCGTCGTAGCGGAAGCGCTCCGCGCGCTGGTCGCAATAGCCGAGGAGGAGCGCTTTCTCGTCCCAGGCGTCGATCAGCGGCGCCTCGCCTTGCGGCAGCACGATCGGACAGCGATAGCGGGCCTGGATCGCCGCGTTGCCGCCACAGTGATCGCTGTGACAGTGGGTGTTGACGAGCTGGGTGAGCGGCGCGCCCGCCAAGCCCTTTGGCGTAGCGAGCAACGCGAGCGTCATCGGTACGTGCCGCACGTAGCCGGAATCGATCAGCGTGTTTTCTGCGCGCCCTTTCAGCAGCACATTGTTCGCCGACAGCCAGTCGCGGATAAAAACGTGCACCTGCGCTGGAAGCGTCGCCGGCGCCTTTTGCGATTTCACGGCAGTCGCCCGAGAAACGACTCTACCAGCGTGACGCGCTCGTCGAGCGTCGGCGCGGCGCGCTCAATCCGGATGCGATCGGGGCCGGCGAACCGGTATCGCCCGTCCTGCTGGAGCAGCGCAATCAGCTTGCCCGGGTCGAAAGACGGCTCGGGCCCGAACTGGATCTGCGTTCGCTCGGGCCCCGCGTCGACCTTGATCACGCCGAGCGGGTGCGCCACCAGCCGCAAGCGGTGGCAGGCGAGGAGGGCTTGCGTCTGCTCCGGCGGCAGGCCGAAGCGATCGATCAGCTCCTCCTGCATGTCGGTCAGTGCCGCGGCGCTGTCGCAATTGGCGAGCCGCTTGTAAAGCACCAGACGCTCGTGCACGTCATTGCAATAGGTCTCGGGAAGGAGCGCCGGTGCGTGCAGGTTGATCTCGGTGGTGACGCCGAGCGGATCGGTCAGGTTCGGTTCGCGGCCGGCCTTCAGTGCGTCGACGGCCGCCTTGAGCATGTCGGCGTAGAGCTGGAATCCGATCTGCTGCATTTCGCCTGACTGCTCCTCGCCGAGCACTTCGCCTGCGCCGCGTATCTCGAGGTCGTGCATCGCGAGGTAGAAGCCCGAGCCCAGCTCCTCCATCAGCTGAATCGCCTCGAGGCGCTTTTTCGCCTGCATCGACAGCGCTTCCTCCGGTGGCGTCAGCAAATAAGCATACGCCTGGTGGTGCGAGCGTCCGACACGCCCGCGTAGCTGATGCAGCTGTGCGAGGCCGAACCGGTCGGCACGATGAATGAGGATCGTATTCGCCGTCGGCACGTCGATGCCGGTCTCGATGATGGTCGAGCAAAGCAGCAGGTTGCTGCGCTGCTGATAGAAGTCGCGCATCACGCGCTCCAGTTCGCGCTCGGGCATCTGCCCGTGGGCGATCGCCAGGCGCGCCTCGGGCACCAGCGCCGATAGCTTGGCGCCCATGGTGGCGATGGTGTCGATGTCGTTATGCAGGAAATAGATCTGGCCGCCGCGGTTCAACTCGCGCAGCGCCGCCTCGCGCACGATGCCCGAGGAGTAGGGCGAGACGAAGGTCTTGATCGCCAGCCGGCGCTCCGGCGCGGTGGCGATCACCGAAAAATCGCGCAAACCCTCGAGCGACATCGCCAGCGTGCGCGGAATCGGTGTCGCGGTGAGGGTGAGCACGTCGACTTCCGCGCGCAGCTTTTTCAGGCGCTCCTTCTGCCGCACCCCGAAGCGATGCTCTTCGTCGATGATGATCAGCCCCAGCCGCTGAAACTTCACGTCGGGCTGAATGAGCTTGTGGGTGCCGATGACGAGATCGATCCGCCCGTTGCCAAGGCCCTCGAGAACGGCCTTCACTTCGGCGGAGGATCGGAATCGCGACAGCTCGGCGAGCTTCACCGGCAGATCGGCGAAACGGTCGGAGAAAGTCTGAAAGTGCTGCTCGACCAGCAGCGTCGTCGGAACGAGAATCGCGACCTGTTTGCCGTCCGCCACCGCGACGAACGCCGCGCGCAGCGCGACCTCGGTCTTGCCGAACCCGACGTCGCCGCAGACCAGCCGGTCCATCGGCTTGCCGGAGGTCAGGTCGCCGATCACGGCCTCGATCGCGGCCGCCTGGTCCGGCGTCTCCTCGAAACCGAAACCGGCGGCAAAGGCCTCGTAATCGTGAACGTCGAACTTGAACGCGTGGCCCTCGCGGGCGGCGCGTTGCGCGTACAGGTTGAGCAGCTCGGCGGCGGTATCGTGCGCGCGCAGCGCCGCCTTTCTCTTGGCCTTCGCCCATTGCGCGGTGCCGAGCTCGTGCAGCGGAGCCGCTTCGGGCGACGCCCCGCTGTAGCGGCTGATCAGGTGCAGGCTCGATACCGGAACGTAGAGCTTGGCGTCGTTGGCATAGAGCAGATGCAGGAACTCGTTGGCGCCGTCGCCCAGGTCGAGTGTCGTCAATCCGAGGTAGCGCCCGATCCCGTGCTGCTCGTGCACCACCGGGTCGCCGATGCGCACTTCGGAAAGGTCGCGCAGCATCGCGTCGACATTGCTGACGCGGCCCTCGCGTTTTCCTGGCCGGCGCGCGACATCGGCGTAAAGCTCGGCTTCGGTGACGATGGCAAGATTGGCGGCAGGCCAGACGAACCCGCGGTGCGGCGGACCCACCGCCAGCGCAGGGCTCGCATCGCTGGCAACAAAGCCGGCCCAGTCATCGACCAGCGACGGTTTGAATCCGTATTCGGCGAAATACTGCTGCATGGTTTCGCGGCGGCCGAGACTTTCCGCGACAATGAGCACCCGCTCGCGGGTCGAAGTCGCGAAGCGCTTCAGCGACAACAGCGGGTCGGTCGAGCGGCGATCGACTTGCACCGACGGAGGTGCCTGCGTCGCCGCTTTGGAGCGCTTGTCGTCCGGGCCCGGGCTGGCGTCCGTCGTGGGAACGAGAACGCGCGAGAAACGCTTGAGCAGCCCGTTGAACTCGTCCTCCGGCAGGAACAGCTCGGGCGGCGCGAGCAGCGGCCGCGCCTTGTCGCCGCGAAGCAGCCGATAGCGCGCTTCCGTGTCCTCCCAGAAATGAACGACGGCGGAGGATAAGTCGCCGTGAAGGAGCGCCACGGAATTCGAGGGCAGATAGTCGGCCAGCGTCGCAGTCGCCTCGAAAAACAGCGGCAGGTAATACTCGATCCCGGCCGGGATGATTCCGTTGGAAATATCCTTGTACAGCGACGACCGCGACGGATCGCCTTCAAAGACTTCGCGAAAACGGCTCCGGAATCGCGCACGCCCCGCGTCGTCGAGCGGAAACTCCCGTGCCGGCAGCAGCCGCACCGTCGAAACCGGGTAGACAGTGCGCTGGCTGTCGACGTCGAAGGTCCGGATCGATTCGATTTCCTGATCGAAAAGATCGATGCGGTACGGAAGCTGGCTGCCCATCGGATACAGATCGATCAGCCCGCCGCGAACGCTGAATTCACCGGGGGACACGACCTGGGTCATGCTCTGATATCCCGCCAGCGCGAGCTGCGCGCGCAAGGCGTCGACGTCGAGCGTTTCACCCTGGGTGAGGAAGAAGGTGAATGCCGCGAGATAGGACGGCGGCGGGAGGCGATAAAGCGCGGTCGTCGCGGCGACCAGAAGCACGTCGCATTCGCCGCGCGACACGCGATACAGCGTCGCCAGTCGCTCGGAAACCAGATCCTGATGCGGCGAGAAATGATCGTAGGGCAGCGTCTCCCAATCCGGCAGCATCGCGGTGCGCAATGCCGGCGCGAACCAGGCAATTTCATCGGCGAGGCGCTGCGTCGCGGCAGCTTCGGCGCAGACAACGGCGACCAGCCGGCCTTCCTTCGACGCGCCGGTCGCGAGTTGTGCAATCGCGAGCGCGTCGGCCGAGCCGGCGAGCGGCGTTGTCGTCACCTTGCGGCCGGCGTCCGGCGGCGACGGCAGCAATCGCGGCAGCGATTCCGACAAAGACGCGGAGACGGGTGGCGGCGCGACGGGTGGAGTGAGGGAAGACAACTGTGACGAGCGGCGGACGACGCCAAAAGAGAGAATTATACGGCGTCGCAACTGCGCGACCGCGAAGCGGTCACGGCCTTGGACCGAACCATCGCGTACTTCGGCGATAGCTCGGAGCCGACGGCGCAGCGCCCTCGGAGGCGCGCTTAGGCGATGCTCAGGCCCGCTTATGCGTGCTTATGCCTGCTCAGGCCTTGACGCGGCCGTACTGATCGTCGAAGCGCACGATGTCGTCCTCGCCGACGTAGTCGCCGCACTGAACCTCGATCATGACCAGCGGCTCCGCACCAACGTTCTCCAGCCGGTGCCGGGTCTGCAGTGGAATGAACGTCGATTCATTGACCTGCACGGGGTAGACGCGTTCGCCGTTGGTGACGCGAGCTTCGCCGCTGACCACCACCCAGTGTTCGCTTCGATGCGCGTGCATCTGCAGCGACAGCTTGCCACCGGGCTTGACCTCGATGCGCTTGATCTTGAACCCGGGTCCTTCCTGCAGCACGGTAAACGCGCCCCACGGACGCGCTACCGTACGATGCAACTTGTACGCGTCGTGACCGCGCGCCTTTAATTCGCTCACCACTTCGCGCACACGCTGCAAGTGGTCGCGGTGGGCGACGAGGACGGCGTCGGGCGTGTCGACGATGATCAGGTTGTCAACGCCGACCGTGGCGACGACGCGATCCTCGGCGTGGATGAAGGTGTCGCGGCTGGCGATCGTCACCCGGGTACCCTGTCCGCGATTGCCGTCGGCGTCGGGCTCGGCCAGGGCCGATACCGCCTGCCACGATCCCACGTCGCTCCAATCGAACGCGCCGCGAACGACCGCAACGTTGGCCGCCTTTTCCATGACCGCATAATCGATCGAAATATCGGGCACCGCGGCAAACAGCGCGGCGTCGAGCTCCATCATCGGCGACCCCTGCTCTATCTTCACCGACTGCCAGACCCGGCGCACCGAGTCGAGGACGGCCGGTGCATGGCTCGCGAACGCCTCCAGGATCGCCGCCGGAGTGAAGCAAAACATCCCCGAGTTCCAGGCGTGGCGGCCGCTGGCGACGTAATGGCTCGCCTCCGCAAGCGGCGGCTTTTCGATGAAGCGATCGACGCGATACGTGTTCTCGATATCGAGCGGCTCGCCGAATTGAATATAGCCGTACCCGGTTTCGGCGTGCCCCGGGACGATGCCGAACGTCGCGAGCCAGCCGTCACGCGCCAGCGACGCTGCGCGCTCGACCGCGAGGGCAAATGCAGTTGTATCGCGGATCAGGTGGTCGGCGGGCAGCACCAGCAGCATCGAATCGGCGCCGATCGTCGATTCGGCATACATCGCGGCCAGGGCCACCGCCGCGGCGGTATTGCGGCCGAACGGCTCGAGCAGATAAGCGACCGGTGGCGGCGGAACGCCCGCACCGGCGTAGACGTCCTTGGTGTGAAAATAATAGTCGCGGTTGGTGACCGTGATCAGCGCAGCGACATTGGGAAGCGCGACTGCGCGCATAACCGTCTTGGCAAGAAGCGTCTCGCCATCCGGAAGGATCATGAACGGCTTCGGCGCCGACTCGCGCGACAACGGCCACAACCGCGTGCCGGCGCCGCCGGAAAGTATGACTGGAACGAGTGCCACGAGCGAATCCTCCCGAATCGAAGCTTCGAATTGTACCCGAACGAGCAGCGCATATTGACGGAAGGTCGACGCGTCGATAACGTGTCGGAACTTCCTTCGCATTCGATTCGAATGCAAGTGAACCACTTCCATGGGTTCATCCGTACGCGCTGAATCGCGACCGATTGCCGGCGTTTGCCCGGTGCTGGCCACTCCGTTCGATGACGACGGACTGCCCGATGGGGCGGGCCTGGCGCGCATCGCCGAGTTTGCCATCCGCTGCGGCGCGGATGCAATCGTCTATCCGGGGGTGGCGAGCGAAGTCGAGCAATTGACCGACGCCGAGCGCGATCGAATGCTCGACGTGTTGGCGACGGCGGTTCACGGCTGGGTGCCATTGATCGTCGGCGCCAGTGCGGCGGACCTGCCGGCAACCATCCTTCATCTGTATAAGGCGGCATCGTTGCGCGCCGCGGCGGCAATGGTGATGGCGCCGGCGCGTCTCGCCGGCGATACCGCGGCGCTGATCGACTACTATCGGACGCTCGGCGCCGCCGCCAACGTGCCCATCATGCTGCAAAACGCGCCCCCACCGTCGGGCGCGGGCTTCGACATGTGCGCGATTGCGCGCGTCGTCGCCGAAGTGCCGGCGGTGCGCTACGTGAAGGAGGAGGCGACGCCTTGCGGCCAGCGCATTTCATCGCTGCTCGCGGCGCGGGAAATAGCGGGCGCGCCGCATTTCGTCGGTGTATTGGGCGGCGCGGGCGGGCGGTACATTCTTGATGAGCTTGCGCGCGGCGCGTTGGGCACGATGCCGGCGTGCGAGCTGACCGACATTCACGCGATGATGTTCGCGGCGTGGCAGGTCGGCAACAGGGGCTTCGCCCGAACCTTGTATAACCGGACGCTGCCGCTGCTCAATTTCCAGGCAGTGTTCCGCTGGGCAATGACCAAGGAAGTGCTGAAGCGGCGCGGTGTCATTGCCAGCGCCCACGTGCGCGCGCCGGGCCCGAGGCTCGATCGCCGGGACCACGAGGAGCTTGGCCTCATGCTCGCCGAAATCGGAGACTTGCTGGCCGATATTGCCCCGCGCGGCGAGCGCGACCTTGGCGCCATGAGCGCGGACACCGATCGGGAGGAGGCGAGATGAGCACGCTGACGCGGGTCATCGCAACACTGGCGATATGCATTGCGGTCGGCGCCTCGTCGGTCGCGACGGCGCAGTCGGTCACGCTGGACTTCCCCAGCTGGCAGGCCGAGGAGCCAGGGTTCGCTGATTGGTGGAAGGGTTTGATCGGTGAGTTCGAAGCCCGGCATGCGGGCGTCAAGGTGAAGCTGTATTCGATTCCGTTCGCGAACTATGTCAACCAGCTTACGGTGCGCTTCGCCGGCCAGAACCCGCCCGACATCGTGCACCTTCCGTCGCGCAACTTCGCGAGCTTCGCCGGCCAGCAGTGGCTGGAGCCTATCGACGACCTGCTCAAGAGCAGCGACATCCCCGCCAAATGGTCGAAGCTGCAGAGCGAGATGAGCTGGAACGGCAAGACCTACGGCGTGCTCCTCCTGCCCTACGGCAATCTGCTCTACTACAACGAAAAGCTGTTGCAGGACGCGGGCACGAAGGTTCCGACCACGCCCGCCGAGTGGCTCGATGCGATGGCGAAGACAACCAACCGCGACAAGGGACAGTTCGGACTGGTGACGACCACCGCCGAGCATCCGAACATGTTCATCGATGCGGCGACCTGGGTTCTCGGCGAGAAGCAGGATTGGCTCAAGGGAAACAGGTACAACTTCACCGATCCCGGCGTGGTCGCGGCCATGGATCAGTTCCGCAAGTCGCTGACTTTCGCGCCGCCGGGCACCAACTCGGCCAGCGCGCGACAGCTTTTCATCGACGGCAAGGCGGCGTTTCTGCGCGACGGACCCTGGGTGTGGGCAACGCTGCAAAAAGCGAGACCGGAGACGCGGCCACTGCTCAAGATGGCTCAACTGCCGTTTTCGGTCGTCACCGGCGGCGCCAGCAATAGCCTGCACATCCCCGCCAGGCTCGACGCCGCGAAAAAGAAGCTGGTCTGGGAATTCATCGTCCTCGCGGCGTCGCCGGCGTGGCAGGAGAAGTACGTTCAACTTACCGGCTCTCCGTCGGGCCGCACCGGTACGATCGCATCCGATCAGGCAAAAAAGGATCCGCACCTCGGCGCCATCACGCAGGCGGCCGAAAAAGCGGAGAACCTGTTCCCGATGCAGCCCGCGCTGCGCGAGAACTACAATGAATTCGCGACGCTGTTCAGCCGGGCCGTGGTGCGCATGCAATCGTCGTCTCAGCCCACCGAGGCGATTCTCGCCAATCTGCAAAAGGAATTGACCGCGGCCATTCCGCTGCCATGATCGGTCGCTCTCGCTGGCTCGGCTACGCGCTGCTCGCGCCGGCGCTGCTCGCGGTCGGGTTCCTGATCCTCTATCCGCTCTATCTGGTGGTGGCGACCAGCTTCCGCCAGGGCAAGACGCTGAATGTGTTGCGGCTCTCCGAGCTGCCGTTCGGTCTGGCGAATTACCGCGCGATGCTCGCCAGCGACGCGACGTGGCACTCGGTCGGCGTCACCGCGGTCTATCTGCTTGCAAGCATCGGCCCGGCCTTCCTGATCGGACTCGGTGCCGCACTGTTGCTCAATCGCGCATTTCCGGGCCGAAGGTGGCTGCGCAGCATGATCCTGCTGCCATGGGCTGTCCCCGGGGTCATCGTCAGCATCGTGTTTCTGTGGCTGCTCGACGGATCGTTCGGCGTCGTCAACGCGCTGCTGCGGCAGGCGGGATGGCTCCATACCGATCTCGCCTGGTTCGCCACCGACGACACCGCGCTCGCCGCGGTCGTCGTGCCGACCGTATGGAAGGCCTACCCGTTTTTCACGCTGACGCTGCTGGCCGCACTGCAGTCGATTCCGGCAAGTCTTTACGAAGCGGCGCGTGTCGATGGCGCGACGTCGTGGCAGCGCTTTCGCTACATCACCTGGCCGGGGCTGCGAGCGTCCGCTGCGTTGGCGGCGATTCTCAATACGCTGTGGGCGCTGCGCGAGTTCGACATCATCTATCTCACCACCGGCGGCGGTCCCGACCGCGCGACCGAGACGCTCGCGGTCCGCATCTATCAGGAAGCTTTCTCGTTCTTCCGCATGGGCACCGCGTCGGCGTTGGGCGTGCTGACCATGACCATGGCGGTGCTGATGGTGTTGATGTCGATGCGCACCATTCGGCGCGAGTATTTCTGATGTCGCGCCGGCCATGGCCGCTCACGCTCGCCGCCGCGGCTGTGGCCGCGGTGGTGCTTTTCCCGATTTACTGGATGCTGCTGACCTCGGTGATGCCGGGCGAGCTCACCCGCTCGCGTAATCCCGTTCTGCTGCCGGCGCTGTCGGCATTCTCGCTCGACGCCTTTGCCGCAGTCCTGGCGCGCAAGCCCGTGCTGGCGTGGCTTGCCAACAGCGCCATCGTCACCGTCGGCGCGACGTCGATCAGTCTGGTCATCTCGACCCTCGCCGGCTACAGCCTGTCACGCTTTAAGAGCCGCGCGCAACAGGGCGCGGGGTTCGCGCTGCTGGTGTCCAAGATGTTGCCGTCAAGCCTCATCGTGATTCCGTTCTTCATCGGCTTTTCCACCTTCGGGTTGATCGACAGCCGGTGGGGATTGATCGTAGCCAACGCCGCGGTCGGCGTTCCATTCGCGACCTGGATGATGAAGGGATTCTTCGACGGCATCCCGCGCGAGATCGAGCTGGCGGCGATGCTCGACGGATGCTCCGGCCTGCAGGCCGCTTGGTACGTCGTGCTGCCGCTGGCGAGGCCCGGCCTGGCGGCATGCGCCATCTATCTCGCCATCGTCACCTGGTCGGACTTCGTGTTCGCGCGCACCCTCGTCACCAGCCCCGACCTTTGGATGCTGACAGTCGGCATGCAATCGTTTCTGGGCGAATATCTGGTCGACTGGTCGAGCCTGATGGCGGTCGGGGCGTTGTCGCTGGCGCCGGTGTTTGTCCTGTTCTTCCTGCTCGAGCCTTTCCTCGTGAGCGGGCTGACCCACGGCGCGGTCGCCAATTGACGACCGCGAAGATCCGTTCGGTGGAGACCTTCATCGTCGCGTTGCCGCGCGACGTCCCGTATCTCGGGCCTTTGGGCGAGGGCGAACAGGTCAACGAGCGAGGCTATTTCGTCCGTCGCGGCAATCGAACGATCTACCCCACGGCCGATCGCTCGGCGCTGGTGAAAATCACCGCCTCCGACGGCACCATCGGCTGGGGCGAGACCTACGGCATTGTCGCACCGCGGGCGGTGACGGAAATCGTCGCCGATGTCTTCGCGCCCCTCCTGGCGGGCCGGGTGCCCGTCGACATTCCGGCGATCTGGGACGAGCTCTATTCATTGATGCGCGTGCGCGGCCACTGGAGCGGATTTTTTACCGACGCGCTGGCGGCGGTCGATCTCGCACTTTGGGACCTTGCCGGCAAGATTGCCGGGCGCTCGGTGGCCGATTTGCTCGGCGGCGTTCGTCGCACGAGCATACCGGCGTACGCCTCCGGGTTGCCGCGAGCCACGCTGGATGAGCGCGTGGAGCTCGCTCAAGAGTTGGTGGCGCAGGGATTTCGGGGCATCAAGTTCGCCGCGGTCGTCTCGCAGGACGGTGCGCAGCGCAGCGTCGTCGACGAGATGCGGCGGTTGCGCGAAGCGGTGGGCAACGACGTCGAGATCATGGTCGATCTGCATTGGAAGTACACGCCGACCGAGGCGATCACGCTGATCCGTGCACTGGAGCCGTTTCGCCCGTATTTCGTCGAGGCGCCGTGCGCGCCGGAGGATGTCGACGGCCAGGCCGATGTTGCCGCCAACGTCACCACGCCCATCGCCGGCGGAGAGGAATGGAGCACCGTTTTCCAGGCGCGGACGCGGTTCGCGCATCGGTGCGTCCGGGTCGTGCAGCCGGAGGTCGCGCATACCGGCCTGTCGCAATTCGCGGCCATCGGCAAGCTCGCCACGGCGCAAGGCATCGGCGTCGTTCCACACGCGACGATCGGAGTGGGTATCTTTCACGCCGCGAGCCTGCTCGGCGCGTCCACCCTGGCTGACGTCCTGTTCCATGAGCATCAGCATTCGGTGTTCGACGCCAATCTTCGCTTCATTGAAACCGAGATGCGGTGTGTCGGGGGCGCTTTCGAACTGCCGCGCGGCCCCGGGCTGGGTGCGGAGCCGAAGGCGGAGCTGTGGAATCACCTCGTCGAGAGCTGACGGGCCTTGCATCAGGCGAGGACGCCCTCATTTGTAGAACGCGAGTCACACGGCAAGCGCCGAACGTCACGGTGGTATCATAGTGACTCCAGCGCGAGCCATGAATGTGGCGAGCAGCAGGACCGGTTACCGGGGGCGACCTGGTTTCGACGGGGACTGTGAAGCAGCGCGGGGCATGCCAAGGTGCAGAACCTTGTGAATCCTCTGCAATCGCAAACTTAACTGCGAACGACGAAAACTACGCTCTGGCGGCTTAACCCCGCCGGACCTCGCACCGGGCGGCGCTCAGCCCGGGTGATGTAACTGTCACAGCGAGGACATTTAGAGCGATCGCGTACGTCCGGGTCACTTGGACGACACGCTAAATCAAGGTGACTGGTTCCGGCGTCGCCTGCCCGTCAGTGGCGCCGGGGCGAGAGCAAAATGACGTGGCTAAGCATGTAGTCCCGACTGTGTAGCGTTTTCGGACGCGGGTTCGATTCCCGCCGCCTCCACCAAACCAAATAATGACGG
>JALZAN010000050.1 GCA_030948365.1 Pseudomonadota bacterium | reverse complement strand
CGCCTGCGTTGGGCCGTTCGGCAGTGGCGCGCGGGCAGCGGAACGCGTACTGCATTTGCGCATTGCGCGCCGCAGAATCGAGAATGCTCCCGCCACGATCCGCGTCACCGCAGGAGACGGGGTCGAACTGCGCTGGACGACCGACGAGGTGACGAGCGTCCATGTACACGGCTACAACATCCAGTTGACACTCGACCCGGCCACTGAAGGGCGCATGCGCTTCGTGGCCAACGCCGCCGGGCGCTTTCCCATCAGCGCGCACGGCTTCGGCGCCGTCGCGGACCAGGGTGCGCATCGCGAGGTCGTCTTGCTGTATCTGGAAGCGCATCCGGATTGAACGTCGGGCGCGGCGCACTGTACTGTTGCACACTCGCGCTGCCCGGGCACGCCGCGGCGCACGGCTTCGGCGCGCGCTACGATCTGCCGATCCCGCTTTCGCTGTATATCACCGGCGCCGGCCTCGTTGTCGCGCTGTCCTTTGTCATGCTCGGATCCGTCCTGCGTCTCGCACCAGTGTCGGCGGGCGCCCTTCGTGCCGACGGCGGGCGCTGGCCGCTGGTGCTGCCCATTGCCCGCGTGATCGGTGTGGCAGTTTACCTGTCGGTAGTGTTCGCAGGACTCTTCGGCGTGCAGAGCCCGCTCAAGAACATCGCGCCGGTATTCGTCTGGGCGCTGTGGTGGGTGGGCATGTCCTACGTATCGGCGTTTATCGGAAATCTGTGGGTGCTCGTCAACCCGCTCGACGGCTTGTTTGCGTGGGTCGATGCCTTTTACGCGAGGTTGCGTCGGGGGAGACCGCTGGAAAAGCACTTGCACTATCCCGAGCGGCTCGGTGTCTGGCCGGCGGTGCTGCTGTTTCTGGTTTTCCTCTGGATGGAGATCGTCTGGGAGGCAAGCGACAGGCCGGCCAGCTTGGCGGTTGCGATGCTTGGCTATTCGGCGTTTACCTGGCTCGGCATGGCAGCATTCGGCCGGCGGAAGTGGCTGCAACGGGGCGAAGTGTTTTCGCTGATCTTTGGCCTGCTGGCGCGGCTCGCTCCGGTTCACCTCAGCGTTGATCGGGAACGGGTCGCAGTGGAACTGCGCCCGTACGCGCTCGGACTGCTGGTGCGCGAACCAGTGGACCGCTCGTACGTCGCGCTGGTGCTGCTGCTGCTGGCGGCGGTGAGCTTCGACGGTTTCATCGAGACGCCGGCATGGGCGGCGCTCGCCGAACTCACCGGTGACGGCATTCTGCTCAAGAGCCTGGGTCTGTTTCTCGCTCCGTGCCTCTTCCTGGGGATCTTCCTTCTGGTCTGCCGCTTGAGCGCGTGGTCCGCGCAGACCGCGCTAAGGAGCCCGGGCGAACGGAAATCAACGTGGAGGCTTGCAGGCTTGTTCGCGAACACGCTGGTGCCCATCGCCATTGCCTACCATCTTGCGCACTATCTCTCATTCCTGGCAATGGCTGCGCAATACCTCGTGCCGCTCGCCTCCGACCCCATGGGTCTGGGCTGGGACCTGTTCGGCACCGTCAACCATTTCGTCCGTCCCGGATGGGTTGACGCGCGCGTTGTCTGGAACGTGTCGGTCGGTGCGATCGTCGTTGGCCACGTAGCAGCCGTCTATCTCGCGCACTTGCAAGCGCTGCAGGAATTCGCCGACCGGCGTGCGGCGCTGCGCAGTCAGTATCCGATGCTCGGCCTCATGGTCGGCTACACCATGCTGAGCTTGTGGATCATTGCGCAGCCTAACGTATCCAGCCGGTTTTCGTGAGGCATGCGAGGCCGGGAGTCACCATCAGCTCGTCCCGGTGCATCGGCTTCGCAGTCCTGCCGGCCACTTGTCGCCGCTGCTATTCGCCCATCTGCATCAGCATGCCATGCCGCCGCGCGTAACCGATCGCCAGCAGGTACAGGTTGATCCCGGCGAACATGTACAGGACGTTGATGGCCAGCGCGCTCCAGAACAGGTCGGGACGGAACTGATGCTCGAGCAGCACGGCGCGCATGCCCTCGAACACGTAGCTGGTCGGCACCGCTTGGGCGATCGCCTGCAACCACCCCGGCAGCACGGCGATCGGATAGTAGACACCGGACACGGGAGCCAGCAGGAAGATCGCGGCCCACGCGAGCTCCTCCGCGCCGAGGCCCCAGCGCAGGACCATGCCGGACACGGCAAGCCCGATCGCCCAGCCACAGATGATGAGGTTGACGAAAAATGCGATCAGCGGAAATCCCAGCGAGAAAATGGAGAAGCTGAACAGCAGCCAGGCGAAGACGCACGCCGCACCCACGCCGATCACCGTGCGGATGATGCTCATCACCAGTTGGCCGGCGATCATTTCCCAGGCGCGCAGCGGACTGACGAACAGATTGCCCAGATTGCGCGAGTACATCTCCTCGAAGAAAGTCAGCGATACGCCGAGCTGGCCGCGAAACAGAATGTCCCAAAGCAGCACTGCGCCGATAAAGAGTCCGGGGGCGTCGGCCAGGAAATTGCTTGTCGGACGAAGGTAGACGGTGACGAACGCCCACATGATCATGGTGACGGTCGGGTAATAAGCCATCGACACCATCCGCGGCCATGACTTGAGCAGCAGGTAGGCGTGGCGCTCGATCATGGCGCGAATGCGATTGACGGACGCAGCGACCGCTGCGCCGGCGGCGAGCGCGGTCACGATACGATCCCTTCGGCGTGGCCATTGGCGGTCTTGCCGTGGTCGGCGCTCACCCGATCGCGCGCAATGTCGAGGAAGACTTCGTCCATGTTCCCGCGCCCGTAACGCTCGAGCAGCGACAACGGCGAGCCCTGATCGACCACCAGCCCGGCGCGCAGCATGATTACTTCGTTGCACATGCGCTCGACTTCGCCCATGTTATGGGTGGCGAGCAGCATCGTGCAGCCGGAGCGTTTCTGGTATTGCTCGAGCAGCGTTCGCATCCGATCGCCGACGTCCGGATCGAGCGATGCAGTCGGCTCGTCGAGCAGCAGGACTTCGGGATGATTGAGCAACGCCTTGGCCAGGCTCACCCGCGTCCGCTGGCCTGCGGAGAGATCGCCGTACGGCCGGTCGAGCAGGTCGCGCAGCTCGAGCTCGATCGCAAGCTCGTCGACTCGCTCCCGGGGCCGCACGACTCCGTAGAGACGCGCGTAGACGCGAAGATTTTCGCCGACGGTGAGGCGCTTGGGTAAGTCGACGTAGGGCGAGGTAAAATTGATGCGTGGCAGCACGCGGTAGGGAAAGCGCAGCATGTTCTCGCCGAGGATGCGGATCGACCCCTCGGTCGGCGTGAGCACCCCGAGCAGCATCGAAAGCGTGGTCGTCTTCCCCGCGCCGTTGCCGCCGAGTAACGCCGTCGTCGTCCCGCGATGGACGTCGAAACTGATGCCGCGAACCGCATTGACGTGCTTGAACGCCTTGCGCAGGTCGCGAACCTCGATGACGGCGGGCGGTGAGATGGAGGGCGGTAACATGCTGTCTTGCGCGATCCGCGTGCCGTTCACGGCCGCAAGCGCCCGCCGATTGTAGTGCAGTTTGGTCCACGCGCGGATCGATCCGCGCCGCATGCATCGCCTAGGAGCGTGGAATGTTCAGGGTTTACGGGATGTCCGCATCGGGCAATTGCCACAAGGTGCGCATGACGCTGGAGACGCTCGGCCTTCCCTACGAATGGACCGAGATCGACCCTGCGCGCGGCGAGACACGCACTCCGGCGTTCCTGGCGATGAATCCCAACGGCAAGGTTCCGCTGCTGGAGATCGACGCCGGCACTTACCTTCCGGAATCGAACGCCATTCTTTGTTATCTCGCCGAAGGGACGCCGCTGCTGCCGCGCGATCGGCTCCAGCTCGCGCGTGTCATGCAATGGCTGTTTTTCGAGCAATACAGCCACGAACCTTACATCGCCGTCGCGCGCTACCTGCGCCGGTTCCATCCGGATCCCGGGTCGCAGCGCGCGTTGGCGGAGACCAAGCTCGACGGCGGGCATGAGGCGCTTGCGGTGATGGAAGGGCATCTGGCGCGCGAGCCCTATTTCTCGGCCGGGCGCTACACCATCGCCGACATCGCGCTCTATGCCTACACCCACGTGGCCGGGGAAGGCGGCTTCCAGCTGGATCGATTCCCCGCGGTCAAGGCATGGCTGGCTCGCGTCGAGGCGCAGCCGGGCTACGTGAGCATGCCGGGCTGAACGATGGTGCGACGGCAGGAACGCCCCGTCGCGATCCTCAGCACTGCACCGTTTGCCGGCAATACTGCGTCAATTCACGCACCACCGTGGTGGCGCCGACCGGCGCGCGCGCGCGCCCCTGCCCGTATTCCAGAGCCAGCTTGAAGTCGTACTTGCTGAAGAAGGCGTCGAATTGCTCCGCGCCCACGGTGCCTAACGCAGCCAACTCGTCACGCTCTGCGTCGTAATCGAGAAGAATCGCCGCCAGCGGTTGCGGCGCGGGGCCGCTCAGCACTCGTGCTCCCGCCGATGGATCGTAGACGCTGTGATCGGCGCAACAGTGGATGACGTTGGCGCCCGAAGTCGGCGAGCGTTCCGGCTGGAACTTGATGAAGCTTACTTCCCGCGTCGGATACGCAAGCTTGTGGGCGCAGATCGCCGAATACGCGACGACCGAGCGCTGGCGGCCGACGCCTCCACTCCACGCATAAGGTGCACCGTCGGCGCGAAGCATCTTGTCGGCGCCCGCCACCGGGCGACCGAGATTGAGCAGGAAGCAGGGCGTTCCCGAGAACGGATATTGGAAGATGTAGTTGGTGCGTGTCGCCAGCGCCGCAACCTTGATCGGCTCGCCATGTTGATCGATCAGTCGGCTGCGCGTGTACAGATGCGGCGTCGCGGACGTCCACTCTCCGTTCACCGCGCCGACGGCGGACGCACCGGCGACCGCCGCGCACGCGGTCAGGAATTGCCTTCGTTGCATTGTCGTGCGGCGTTCCGGTCAAAAGTCTGCGACGCCATGAGACCACGCAGATGCGCGATGGTGCTTCGGCCCAGCGCCGGCAGCGCGTATCCGCCTTCGAGCGACGACACGATGCGTCCCCGTGCGTGGCGCGCGGCCACGGCGACGATCTCCGAGGTCACCCAGGCGTAATCCTCGTCGGAAAGCTCGAGATTGGCGAGCGGGTCCTCGCGATGCGCATCGAACCCGGCAGAGACGAAAAGGATTTCCGGGCGATGCGCTTCGAGCGCCGGCAGGCAGCGTTCGGTGAACGCGGCGCGAAAAGCATCGCTGCCGCTGCCCGGCGACAAGGGAACGTTATGCATGTTGGCCCCGAGCGGCTCGACCCCCGAATACGGATACAGCGGATACTGAAACGTGCCGACCATGATCACATCGGCGTTGCCGGCAAAAATATCCTCGGTGCCGTTGCCGTGATGAACGTCGAAGTCGATGACCGCCGCGCGCGTCAGGCCGTGCCTGGCGATCGCGTGGCCGACGCCGACGGCGATATTGTTGAACAGGCAAAAGCCCATCGCCCGCTCGCGCGTGGCGTGATGGCCCGGAGGCCGGACCGCGCAGAACGCGGTGCTGCATTCGCCGCTCATCACCAGGTCGGTGCCGAGCACCACCGCCCCCGCGGCATGGCGCGCCGCGTCGAGCGAATTGGGATTGAGCGCGGTGTCGGGGTCGAGATAGTGGATGCCCGATTTCGGGCTGGCTGCCTCGACTTCATCGATGTAGCGGCCGGAGTGAGCGCGCCGCAGCTGTTCGCGCGTCGCCGCCGGCGCTTCGTAATGCGCGACGAGCCCGTCGAGCCTTTGGCTGATGAGATGGTCGTTGATCGCATCCAGACGCTGCGGACATTCGGGATGGTAAGGTCCCATGTCATGCAGATGACACGTCGGATGCGTGATGTACGCGATGGGCACGGTAATGAGTGGATGGCGCTGGTCGCCGGCCGGGCTCGAAGGGGAAGCGACGAGTGATGGAGCAAGTGTAGCGCGGAGGCCATAATGATGCCTAGAAGCCGGGGCTCCGCCGTCTGGAAGCCGGGGCTTGCTATAGTGGCATCTTTCTTGCTGCGTTCATCGCCATGACCGTTCGTCCCGCCGAGACCCTGGCCGTTCCGCTGACCGAGCGATTGGAGACCGTTCTTTCCGAGCTCGGGCGCATCGTGGTCGGCAAGGCAACGCCGCTCAAGCTCGCGCTAGCCTGCATGCTCGCGCGCGGCCATCTGCTGATCGAGGACATACCCGGCGTCGGCAAGTCGACTCTGGCGCAAGCGCTCGCCGGTACCCTGGGCTTGCACTACGCGCGCATTCAATTCACCAGCGATCTATTGCCCGCGGACGTGCTCGGGGTTTCGATCTTCGATCCCGATACGCACGAGTTCAGGTTTCATTCCGGCCCGATTTTCCATTCGATCGTGCTGGCCGACGAAATCAATCGCGCGCCGCCGAAGACGCAAAGTGCGCTGCTCGAAGCGATGGAGGAGCGTCAGGTCTCGATCGACGGCGTTACGCGACCGCTGCCGGAGCCCTTCTTTGTCATCGCGACGCAAAATCCCACTGAGCAGATCGGCGCCTATCCGCTCCCGGAATCACAGCTCGATCGTTTCCTGATGTCGATCGAGCTCGGCTACCCGGACCCCGCGGCCGAACGCGAGCTGCTGATTTCCGGTGACCGGCGCGCGCGCATTCACGAGCTCGAGCCCTCGGCCGATCCCGCTACGCTCATGGCCTGGCAGCGCGAGGCGGCCGCGGTGCACGTGGCGCCCGCGCTGCTCGACTATATTCAGGCGCTGCTGGCGGCGTCCCGGAGCGCCAATAGGGCGTCGATGTCGGTGCCGGGATCGCATCGCGGCCTGTCGCCGCGAGCGGGCCTGCTGCTCGTCGCCGCGGCGCGCGCCTGGGCGCTGCTCGATGGTCGGCCGATGGTCCTGCCCGAAGATGTGCAGGCGGTATTTCCATCCGTCGCCGGTCATCGTCTCGGCGGCAGCACGCGCGCCGGGAACCCGCAGGCGCAGGCGCTGTTGCGCGCCGTCGCGCTTCCCTGAAACCGCAAACGACTTCTGATCCCCGTCGGAGGATGCGTTGACCACGCTCGGAGCCGCGGGGTTGCAGACGCAGCCGCAGTCATGGCCCGCACGCGTCCGTCAGCGCCTCTGGCGGCTGGCGCCGGATGACACCGAGCGGCTCGTCCTTCGCCACAGCCGCATCTATATTCTTCCGACGACACGCGGTGCGGCGCTGATCGCCACGCTGGCGATCATGCTACTGACGGCGATGAACTACGCCTTGTCGCTCGGCTATGCATTGACCTTTCTGACGGCAGGTCTGGTCGCCGCGGCCCTGCTGGCGACGTTTCGCAATCTGGCCGGCCTCGCCGTATCGCCGCTCGGTTCGGGCGAGGCTTTTGCCGGCGGCGACCTCGAATTCACGCTGTCGCTGGCCAGCGGCTCGCGCCGGCGCGTCGGGATCACGGTCGCAGGACGTCAGGGTTTGCCCGGCAGCGTCGATCTTCCCTCAGGGGCGACGCGGCCGATCGGACTGTCGATTACGGCCCCCACGCGCGGCCGGGTCGGGCTCGGGCGGGTGAGTGTGTCATCCGATTTTCCGCTCGGCATATGGCGTGCCTGGGCCTATGTCCACTTTCCCTTGAGCGGAAACGTTTTTCCCGCGCCTGAGGCTGGCGCACCGCCGCTGCCGATGGGCCGTCATGGATCCTTCGTCGGCCGCTCGTCGCGCCTGGTCGACACCGAGCTTGCCGGGCTGCGCGAATACGAGCGCGGAGACGCGCAGAACCGCATCGCCTGGAAAGCCGTGGCGCGAGGCGCGGGTTGGTACTCGAAGCAATTCGAGGGCACCGGCGGCGGCGGAACGCTGGAGTTGCACTGGAGCGAGCTGCCCCAGGGCCTCGACACCGAAACACGGCTGTCGCGGTTTACCGCCTGGATTCTCGCGGCGGAGCGCGCCGCGCGCGCGTTTTCGTTGCACATTCCGGGAACGATGCTGCCCACCGGTCAGGGTGCGGGTCATCGGCGCAAGGCGCTGATCGCGCTGGCGTTGTTTCCGCCGGGACCCGAGCGATGAGCAGCAAGCGGGCATCGCCGCCGCTGACTCCGGTCCGGGTGGCCTGGCTGGGCGCGCTTCTTCTTTCGGCGCAATGGCCGCTCTGGGGTCACGTCCTGACCTGGAATGCGATTGCCGGCGCCGGGCTGGTCATTGCCCGCATGGCGCTGCCGCCGCAATGGCGGACACTGACGCGTCACGGGCGCTGGCTGCTGCCGCTGTTGGCGCTCGCCGGCGCGCTCGGCATCCGATCGAACCTCGGCTACTTCCTTGCGCGCGATCCCTGCGTCGAATTTCTGTATTTCCTGGTCGGCATCAAGTTCATCGAGTCGCGCACGACGCGCGACGGCACGCTGCTGATCTGCCTCGCGCTTTTTCTGTCGTTGACGCAGTTTTTCTATTTGCAGACGATCGTTTCGGCGCTGTCGATGGTGCCTGTATTGCTCGCCCTAGGAGGAGCGTTGGCGGCGCTGAGAGGTGGCGCGGTCGCAGCCGCGTCGGACTGGCGCGGCGAGCTCAAGGCGACGACGCGCTTGATCGTGCAAGGCATCCCGTTGGCGTTGCTGGTATTCGTGCTTTTTCCCCGACTCGCCGGCCCACTGTGGGGCACGCCGACCGAAGCCGGCGCTCGCTCGGGCCTCTCGGACAGCATGAGCCCGGGCTCGATCAGCGAGATGTCGCTCTCCGATGCCGTCGCCTTCCGGGTCGACTTCAAGGCCTCGCCGCCGGTTCCCGCGCTGCGCTACTGGCGCGGGCCGGTACTGTCCCGGTTCGACGGGCGCGAATGGCGCGCGGTATACAGGATTCTTCCGGGCAAGTTCGTGCCGCGTCAGCCAAACGCCATCGAGTACACGGTGACGCTGGAGCCTCACGGCAAACTTTGGCTCTTTGCGCTCGAGCAGCCGTCGGCGCCGCCTCGGTCGCCGACCGGCAACCCGCTCGCGCAGGCCCCTGCCGACATGGCGTATCTCACCTACGACCAGCAACTGGTGGCGAGGTATCCCGTAGCGCAGGCGATCCGTTATGTCCAGCGCTCATCGCTGCGCGACACCTATCCCGCGGCCGATGAAAATCTGCGCGAGAGCTTGCAACTTCCGGCCAGCAATCCCCGCACGCTGGCTTTCGCTCGGGAAATGCGGCCGCGCTTCGACTCCGATCGCGCCTACGTCGCCGCCCTGCTCCGCTGGTTTCGCGACGAGCCGTTCGTGTACACGCTCGCGCCGCCGTTGATCGACCGCGATCCCGTCGACGGTTTCCTATTCGACTCGCGTCGCGGATTCTGCGAGCACTACGCCGGCGCATTTACCGTGCTGCTGCGTGCTGCCGGAATACCGGCGCGCGTAGTCACCGGCTATCAGGGCGGAGAGATGAATCCCGAAGGCGATTACATGATCGTCCGGCAGTCCGACGCGCACGCCTGGACCGAGGCCTTGCTCGACGGCCAATGGCAGCGCTTCGATCCCACCGCCGCGGTGGCGCCATCGCGCATAGAGCGCGGGCTCGGCGCGGCGCTTCCTGCGGGCGAGGGGGTGCCATACTTCGCCCAGCTCGAAATGACATGGCTGAAGAGCCTTCGCCTGCAATGGGATGCCGTCAACTACCAATGGCAGCGGGGCGTTGTCGGATTCAACCTCGAGCGCCAGCGCGATTTGATGCGCGACTTCGGACTCGAGAATGCGCAGCCCTGGCAACTGGTGGCGGCGGTCGCGACTCTGGTATTCGTCTGGGGCATGATCGTGCTCGGCGCGGCGCGACTGCGCCGGTCTCGCATCGACACCGAGGTTGCCTTGTGGAATGCGCTCTGCCGCAGGCTCGGCCGCGCCGGTCTGATGCGGGCGCCGGAAGAAGGACCGCTCGCTTATACCGAGCGCGCCGGCGCGCGCTGGCCGCAATGGGCCGCCGTTCTGCGACGCATCGGCGAACGTTATGCACGCCTCCACTACGGGCCACCGATGCCTTCGCGGGCGCAGTTACTCGAGGCGATGAAACACGATATCGAGGCGGTTCCGGCGCCGCGGGTTCTGAACCAAGTCCCGCGCGCGATACGCTCTGCGGAGCAGCCGGAAACCGTCGACTGATTCGTTTCCCGCGCCCGCCGCAGCGCTACAGCAGCGCGTCGCGGGAGAGGCCCCGGCGGCGCAGGCGCGCGCGCAGCTTGTCGAGCGCTTCCGACTGGATCTGACGCACGCGTTCGCGGGTGACGCCGAGCTCGCGCGATAGTTTTTCCAGCGTCGCCACGTCCCTGCCGTTGAGCCCATAGCGGCGTTCGATCACGCATCGCTGACGCTCTGAAAGCTCGTCGAGCCACTGCCGGACCCAGTCCTCGATCTCCGAGTTGTGCAGGATGAGCTCGGGGCCCGGCGCGTCCTCGTCGGCGAGCTGATCGCCGAGCGAACCCCCCGCTTCGGAATCGAAGGGCGCATCGAGCGACGCGACGTGCTCGTTGTAGCTCAAGACCTTGCGCACTTGCTCGACCGGCTTGTCGAGCAGGTGCGCGACGTCGTCGACGGTCGGTTCTCGCCCTTCGCCCAGAACGCCATGCGTCTCCAGATGGCGAAGCGCGCGCAGCACGATATTGAGCTCCTTGACCACGTGCGCCGGGAGGCGGATCGTCCGCGATTGATTCATGATCGCGCGCTCGATCGATTGCCTGATCCACCACGTCGCATAGGTGGTGAACCGAAACCCGCGCTCGGGATCGAATTTCTCCAGGGCGTGGATGAGGCCCAGATTGCCTTCCTCGATCAGGTCGGCAAGAGTCAGCCCGCGATTGAGGTAGTGCTTGGCGATGCTGACGACCAGCCGCAGATTGTGCTCGATCATCTTCTGGCGCGCATCGAAATTGCCGTCGCGATTGGCGCGCGCGTATTCGAGCTCCTGGGCCGGCGTCAGCAGCGGACTCTGCCCGATTTCGTTCAGGTAGATCTGGGTGATGTCGTTGAGGAAGTCGGCGCCGACGCCGGTCTCGGGCACCTCGAGCGGCAACTCCCGCGTGCGCGTGTCGGGCTCGGTCGCGGCCGGCAGCCTGTCGTCGTCGGTCGTCGACTGAGCCCTCATGCGAAGCCGCGGGACGTCGTTGCCCGCACGCTCATCCCGGTGGAAGGAATTTCGCGGGATCGATGGGCTTGCCGAGTCGGCGGATCTCGAAATGCAGCTTGACCTGGTCGGCGTCGGTGTCGCCCATCTCGCCGATCTTCTGTCCCTTGCTTACCTGCTGTCCTTCCTTGACCAGGATCTCGCGATTGTGCGCATACGCGGACAGGTAGGTGTTGTTGTGCTTGACGATGACCAGCTTGCCGTAGCCGCGCAGTCCCGCGCCGGCATAGACAACGCGACCGGCGGCGCTGGCCAGCACCGGTTGCCCGGCCTTGCCGCTGATGTCGATCCCCTTGAGATTCGCGCTCTCGGAAAATCCGGCGATGACCTTGCCCGATGTCGGCCAAGCCCAGTCGACCTTGGCATCGTCGATTTCAGGAACCCGCGACGACTCCGGCC
>JALZAN010000049.1:2869-12196 GCA_030948365.1 Pseudomonadota bacterium | reverse complement strand
GTCTACGTGGGGGCGCGGCGGGGGCACGCCAGCACGGCCGATTTTGCGCCCACCGCGCTCAAGGACACGGTCACCAAGGCGCTGACCATCGCACGTTTCACCGCCGAGGACCCGTGCGCAGGATTGGCCGACCCGGCGCTTCTTGCCCGCGCCTGGGGCGATCTCGATCTGTATCACCCCTGGGATTTAACCGTCGAGGACGCTATCGAGCTGGGTCGCGAATGCGAAGCGGCGGCGCTCGGCGTCGACCGGCGCCTCGTCAATTCCGAAGGCGCGACCGTCTCGCTGCACGAAGCGCAGTTTGTCTACGCCAACAGCCACGGATTCAGCGGCGGCTACGCGAGCTCCCGCCACGGCATCTACTGCGCTGTCATCGGCGAAGAGGACGGCGCGATGCAGCGCGACGATTGGTATGCGACCGCCCGCGCGCCCGAGGATCTTGAGCCCGCCGCCGAGGTCGGCCGGCAGGCGGGCCTGCGCACCGTGCGCAGGCTCGGTGCGCGTCAGCTGGCGACCACCGACTGCGCGGTTCTCTATGAAGCGCCGATCGCCACCGGATTGATCGGCCATTTCGTCGGCGCCGTCAGTGGAGGAAGCCTCTACCGCAAATCGTCGTTCCTGATCGACAGTCTGGGCGCCCAGGTATTCACGCCGGCGATCACCATCCGCGAGGAGCCGCATCTTAAGCGTGGGCAGGCATCGGCGCCGTTCGACGATGAAGGCGTCGCGACGCAACCGCGCGACGTCGTTCGCGACGGCGTCGTGCAAGGCTATTTTTTGGGGAGCTACTCGGCTCGCAAGCTCGGTTTGGCGTCGACGGCCAATGCCGGCGGAAATCACAATCTCGTCGTCAGTCACGGCGATGACGACCTGCCGGCATTGCTCAAGCGCATGGGCAGTGGACTGATGGTGACCGAATTGCTCGGCCAGGGCGTCAATCCGGTCAGCGGCGATTATTCGCGCGGCGCGGCGGGATATTGGATCGAAGACGGCGAGATCGCCTACCCGGTCGAGGAGATCACCATCGCCGGAAATCTCTCGCACATGTATCGCGACATTGTCACCATCGGCGATGACGTGGACCGGCGCGGTTCCCGACACTGCGGATCGATCCTGATCGGTGCCATGACCGTCGCAGGAAACTAGGCGCACGGTGGCGGAGCGCCGACTGCGGGAGCGGTTGCTGTCGTGGCGACGATCGCTCGCCGATCCATTGCGCAATGCCACGGCGGCGAATCGATGGATCGCGATGTTGCCGACAGTCGAGGCGTTGCAGCTGCAGCGCGAGGCGCTCGACCTGGTTTCCTCGTTTCCGGGAAATCGCCGCACGATCACTCCGGCACAAGCGGAAGCGCTGATGCGAATCGACGCGCGGTTCGAGCCGGTGATCAGCCAGCTGACCGCTCAATACGCCGCCAACTACCAGCGATCCAGCGGAGTGGAAACACGTCTGTGGCACGGTGTTTTCGACCTGGTCAAGGCGTTCACCGCGGCGTACCAGGCCGCCCTCAAGACCGGCTACTCCGGCGAGCGGCGGCGATGGAGGGCTGTGCTGCCGAAGATTCTGGTTCGGCTCGGGCATTACAAGGGTCTCGACGGCAAGTTCCGGCTGTTCCGCTACGGGCATTGGATTCCGGCGCAGTGGCGTGAGTTTCACGAGCTCTACGAATTCGCGCGGATGCGCGGCTGGCAGCTCGAGACGCTCGCACTCGGCATCGACGGCTTCAGCCGTTCCGCGACCTCCATCGAACAGGAATACATTCGATCGCTGTTGCTGATGCGTCTGGACAGCGGCAACTTCACCCCGGACCAGGTCGATTGGGTGGCGCGCGCACTCGACGAATGGGTGGGACCGTTGTCCTTGATGCCGCCACCTGGCACTGGTGCCAACTTTTACGTTGATCTGTCGGGCACCCAAGGGCTGAAGCGGCAGGACAAGCCTCGCGCGGGCGGACGGCTGTTGTTCCTCGACGCAACCGCTGTCTATGCGCGTGTCGTCGAGCGGATGCGATGGCTGCCTGACCGCGACGACGACGCCGCTGCGCAGGGGGATCTGCCGCCTCGCGAACAGAAGCTTTTGCTCATGCGGCTGGCGGCATTGTATGGCCCCGACGCGCTGGCGTTCTCGCCGCGCGCGCCGCGCAAGGTCGCTGAAACGAGCGTGCGCGTCGTTGTCGGCCTGCAGGCGCTTACACGCGCGGTGGCCGAGGTCGAGCGCCTTTCGTCGGAGGCGAAGTCGGTCGGCGCGAGGCACAGTTACGACGAGATCACGCAAATGGTCAACCCGACGGCGAATCCGGACTCGGTCGCGCGGCGGGTCAAAGGCAGCGAATGGCGCATGGTCGAGCGCAGCGAGACCGGCTGCCGCTTGGTGGCGCCGGCCAAGGACGCGCCAACGCGCTTGGGAGAAATGATCGCTTTTCGCGACGGCGACAGCTGGGCGCTCGCGATCGTACGCCGGATGCAACGGCAGCAGATAGACGAGGTGATCTGCGGCGTCGAAGTCATCGCCAGGCGCATCGTTCGCGTGTTGTTGCGCAGTTGGACGGCGCCGCTGGAATCGTCCGCGCGCGCCGCGGTCGAGCGTCCTTTCTTCGGAATCTATCTTCCCGCACATCCGGATAATCGGCAGTCGGCGCAGCGGAGCCTGCTCGGCCCGGATGAGCGTTTCGTGCCCGGCGGCATGGTCGAGCTCGACACCGGAAACGCTCGCTATCTGGTCCGCTTCACCGAGACCATCGAGCGCCAGGCAGGTTGGGCCTGGGCGCTGTTCAACGCGGTGCGCAAGCTCTCAGCGTAGGGAGGGGGAGGATGGGTTAGAATCGCGTTCGGTACCGAGGTAGCCCGGCAGCGCACCGAGGACCCTTTATCCGCGGCGAGTTTTTTGCCGGAATCACCCGTCGCGTCACGTCGCAACTTTCAAGGCGGGCCGACACATCGAATTTCTCAATTGGAGGAACTCATGCAACGTCGTTCATTTCTGAAAAAGGCGGGTGCCGGGCTTGCTGCCGGCGCCGTGGCCGCGCCGGCCATCGGGCAAGGCGCGCAGCCCGAGGTCAAATGGCGCCTGGCGTCGAGCTTTCCCAAGAGCCTGGACACGATTTTCGGCGGTGCCGAGGTCATCTCCAAGCGCGTCGCCGCGGCAACTAACGGCAAGTTCCAGATCCAGACCTTTGCCGCCGGCGAGATCGTTCCGGGATTGCAGGTGCTCGACGCGGTTCAGAACGGGACGGTCCAGTGCTGCCATACCGCGCCGTATTATTTTTTCGGCAAGGATCCGACGTTCGCCTTCGCCTGCGCGATCCCGTTCGGCCTCAACGCGCGGATGCAAAATGCCTGGATGTACCACGGTGGCGGGTTGGAGCTGATGCGCGAGTTCATGAAAGATTACAACGTCTACAACATCCCCGCCGGCAATACCGGCGCGCAGATGGGAGGCTTCTTCCGCAAGGAACTCAAGACCGTCGCCGATATGAAGGGCTTGAAAATGCGCATCGGCGGCTCCGCTGGTGTCGTGATGCAGAAGCTCGGGCTCGTGCCGCAGCAGATCGCGGGTGGCGACATCTACCCGGCGCTGGAGAAGGGAACCATCGATGCGGCGGAGTGGGTGGGTCCTTACGACGACGAGAAGCTCGGGCTGTACAAGGTCGCGAAGTTTTATTACTACCCGGGATGGTGGGAGGGCGGTCCGGAGCTCGATCTGTTCGTGAACACCAAGGCGTGGGGCGACTTACCGAAGGACTACCAGTCGATCCTGGAGTCGGCGTGCGCCGAAGCCAACGTCGACATGATGGCGAAATACGACGCGCTCAACCCGGCCGCGTTGCGCCGGCTGGTCGCCGCCGGGGTGCAGCTGCGGCCGTTCCCGCGCGAGATCATGCAAGCGTCTTATAAGGCGGCGGTCGAGGTCTATGACGAATTCGCGGCGACCAACGCGAAGTTCAAGAAAGTCTACGAGCCGTGGAAGAAGTTTCGCGACGAGGAAATCCTCTGGTTTCGCGTGGCCGAGCAGAATTTCGACCAGTTCATGGCGACCGCCAGCCAACAAAGCGCGGCGCCGGCGAAGAAGGGCTGATCGGGCAACAGTCCAAGCTGGCCGTACCAGTGAAAAAGCCCCGCGATCGCGGGGCTTTTTTTTGGGCCGTGCGGTGCTATTTTTTGATCTCGGGCGGCGGAGCGGTTTTGAATTGATCCTCGAGCGATTTTGACGCGTCGTCCTCGCTTTTCTGCTCCTGCTGCTCGGTGGGTGCCGTGCCGGGTTGCCCGCTTGGCGTCATCTCGGTGGGCGGCAACTGTATTTCGATCTTGCTCGGATCGACCGTGCTTTCCTTTGCCTTGTACACCATCACCATCTGCGGGACGCTGATCACCAGCGCCACCATCACGATCTGGATCAGCACGAACGGGACCGCCCCCCAGTAGATCTGTCCGGTGGTGACCCTCGGCGTCAGCTTGCCCGTCAGCTTGTCAAGATAGTCCTTGGCCGGCGCGACGCTTCGAAGATAGAAAAGCGCGAATCCGAACGGCGGATGCATGAACGAGGTCTGCATATTGACGCCCAATAGCACGCCGAACCAGATCAGGTCGATCCCCAGCTTTTCCGCGACGGGACCGACCAGCGGAATGATGATGAACGACAGCTCGAAGAAGTCGAGGAAGAAGGCCAGCACGAAGATGAGGATATTGACGACGATGAGGAAGCCGAGCTGACCCCCGGGCAGATGCAGCAGCAAATGTTCGACCCAGACGTGGCCGTTGACGCCATAGAAGGTAAGGCTGAAGACACGGGCACCGAGAAGAATGAACACGACGAAGGTCGAAAGCTTGGCGGTAGTGTCCATCGCCTGCTTGATCAGCTTCCACGACAGCCGCCTGCGCGCCATCGCCATGATCAGCGCGCCGGTGGCACCCATCGCGCCGCCTTCGGTCGGGGTTGCGATGCCGAGGAAGATCGTGCCCAGCACCAGGAAGATCAGTGCTAGCGGCGGAATCAGCACGAACACCACGCGCTCGGCAAGACGCGAGAGCAGACCGAACTTGAAAAAATGGTTGATGACCGCGGCGAAAAATGCCACTCCGGTCCCGACGCTGGTCGCGACGACCAGCATCTCGTCGGTCGGATCATCGGGCCCGTACTTCCAGTGGGCAAAAGCCACCGCGCTGACCGCGGCGACGATGGTCAGCACCAGCAGCGAGCGGGTCCCACCCGCACCGCTAGGCTCGCGCAACGTGCGCGCTTCCAGCGGCAGCGCGGGTGCCCATTGCGGCTTGACGACGCAAACGCCCGTCGCGTACAGGGCGTAGAGGCCTGCCAGGGTGATCCCTGGAATGAATGCCCCGGCATACATATCGCCGACCGACTTGCCGAGCTGGTCGGCCATGATAATAAGCACCAGCGACGGCGGAATGATCTGCGCCAAGGTGCCGGACGCGGCGATCACGCCCGACGCAAACCGGCGGTCGTAGCCGTAGCGCAACATGATCGGCAGCGAGATCAATCCCATCGAGATCACCGAAGCGGCGACGACCCCGGTGGTGGCGGCAAGCAGCGCCCCGACGAAGATCACCGCATAAGCAAGCCCACCGCGCACCGGGCCGAAGACCTGGCCGATGGTGTCGAGCAAATCCTCGGCCATGCCGCTTCGTTCGAGAATGAGGCCCATAAAAGTAAAGAACGGTACGCAAAGCAGCGTGTCGTTGGACATGACTCCCCAAACACGCTGGGGCAGGGCCTGCAGGAGCGAGTTATCGAGCAGGCCCAGCTGAATGCCGAGAATCGCGTAGCCGATGCCGACCGCGGCGAGCGAGAAGGCGACGGGGTAGCCGAGCAGCAACACGATGACCAGCGTCGCGAACATCAGCGGCCCGATGTATTCGATCAGAAACGCGGTCATGAGCGGTCCGCCTTGGCCTGTTGCACCGATTCTTCGGCCAGTGTCCGCTCACCACGGGACCGGAGAATGTCCTCGGCCAACTCCTCTTCCGCGGTCTTGGCGACGTGCTTTTCGGACGGATCGGGAATCAGACCCTTGAGGAAGGCGACGCGCTTTATCAGCTCCGACACGCCTTGCAGCAGCAGCAGGAAGAAGCCCACCGGAACCAGCAGCCGCGCCGGCCAGATGATAAGCCCGCCGGCATTGGTGGAAATCTCATTGCGCTGGTAGGCATCGACGAACACCGGCCACGACAGCCACATGAGAAGGATGGCCATTGGGAACAGGAAGAACAGCGTTCCAAGGATGTCGATCCAGGTCTGCGCGCGCTTCGAGAGCCGACCCGCGATAACGTCGATGCGCACATGCTCGTTGCGCAACAGCGTATAGCCGGCGAGAAACAAAAAGATCGCCGAAAAGAAATACCATTGAATCTCGAGCAATCCGTTCGAGCTGTAGTTGAATAGCTTGCGTACCACCGCATTGGCGGCGCTGATCAGCACCGTCACCAGCACCAGCCAGTAGAAGACCTGCCCGATACGCTCGTTCAAGCGATCGATCAGCCGTGACAGCGATAGCAGGAATGACACGGGGCTCCTCCAGAAGGTTGGCGCCGGTCCGTACCGAGGCGGTTCGACATGCAATGCATCGTACGCACCGCACGACCGCGCTTCTCGCTCAAGCGCTCGGCTGGCGCGAAGATTAACCCGGCATGGCGGCGTTGGCAATTAGCTCCAAATGCCGTAACCCGCCGTGCGGGTCGTCGTCACGGCAATGGTAAGATAAGCGCTTTTCTGCGCGCCCGTCGACCATGCCGATCCGCACCCAAACGCTCGCCAACGCCGATCCGGAGATCGCCGCCGCGATCGCGGCCGAAAACCGCCGCCAGGAAGAGCACATCGAGTTGATCGCGTCGGAAAATTACACTGGGCGCGCGGTGATGGAGGCGCAGGGCTCGAGCCTGACCAACAAGTACGCCGAAGGCTACCCGGGGAAGCGCTATTACGGTGGCTGCGAGTTCGTCGATGTCGCCGAGCAGCTGGCGATCGATCGTCTGAAAAAGCTTTTCAATGCCGAGTTCGCCAACGTGCAGCCGCATTCCGGTGCGCAGTCGAACCAGGCGGTCTTTTTTGCCGCGCTCAAGCCCGGCGACACGCTGCTCGGCATGTCCTTGCCGCATGGCGGTCATTTGTCGCACGGCTCGCCGGTGAACATGTCCGGCAAGTGGTTCCACGTCGTTGCCTACGGCCTCGAGCCCGAATCCGAGCTCATCGATTACAGGAGCGTGGAGCGGCTGGCGAAGGAGCACAAACCGAAGCTGATCATCGCCGGCGCGTCTGCCTACTCGCGGGTCATCGACTGGGCCCGCTTTCGCGAGATCGCGGATTCGGTCGATGCTTACCTCATGGTCGACATGGCGCACTACGCCGGACTGATCGCCGCCGACCTTTACCCGACACCGGTCGGGATCGCCGATTTCGTCACCAGCACGACGCACAAGACGTTGCGCGGCCCCCGCGGCGGCTTCATCCTCGCCGCCAAGGAGCACGAGAAGCTGATCAACTCGGCAGTCTTCCCCGGGCTGCAGGGCGGCCCTTTGATGCACGTGATCGCGGCCAAGGCGGTCGCTTTCAAGCAGGCGCTCACGCACGAGTTCAAGGTCTACCAGGAGCGCGTTCTCGAAAATGCTCGGGTACTCGCAACCGTGCTGCAGAACAGGGGGCTGCGCATCGTTTCCGGGGGCACCGATTCGCACATGTTCCTGGTCGACCTGCGGGCGAAGAAAATCACCGGCAAGGATGCCGAGGCGGCGCTTTCGCGCGCCAATATCACGGTGAACAAGAATGCCATTCCCAACGATCCCGAGAAGCCTTTGGTGACCAGCGGAGTGCGCATTGGCAGCCCTGCGGTCACCACCCGCGGCTTTACCGAGATCGAGTGCGAGGAGCTGGCGCATCTGATCGCCGATGTGCTCGATGCGCCCGCCGACGCCAAGACACGGCAGAAGGTGACCGCCGGCGTGAAGGCACTGACGGCCAGGTTCCCCGTATACGGGTGATCGACCGTCGAATGCCCGTCCGTGGACAGCGCGCGAGGACACGCTACATGACGCGATCGATGCGATCCGCTGTACCGATCGCACTCAGGCCACGATGAAATGTCCCTTCTGCGGCAGCGCCGAGACGCAGGTCGTTGACTCGCGGGTCTCCGAGGCCGGCGATTCCATTCGCCGCCGCCGGCGTTGTCTGGCGTGCCAGAAACGGTTCACGACCTACGAAACGGCGGAGCTTCGGCTGCCGCAGATCGTCAAGCAGAACGGCACCCGCGCGGACTTCGATGTCGATCGCATGCGCAACGGATTTCAGCGTGCGCTGCACAAGCGTCCGGTGCCGACGGAATACGTCGACCGGGCCGTCGAGCGGATCGTGCAGCAGGTGCTCGGGCTGGGCGAGCGCGAGATCCCATCACGCCAGGTCGGCGAGATGGTCATGCAGGAGCTCTACAAGCTCGACAAGGTTGCCTATATACGCTTTGCGTCGGTGTACCGGAGCTTTCAGGACGTCGCCGACTTCCGCGATGCGCTGCAGGAAGTCGAGCCGACGCCGCCGCGACGCAAGCCGCGATAAGCGGACGTCGCGGCGCTGGCGCATCGGCAGGACATGATTGCAGCGACCGACCGCGAACTGATGGCGCGCGCGCTCACGCTCGCGGAGCGCGGCTTGTTCACGACCACGCCCAATCCACGCGTCGGGTGCGTGATCGCTCGCGATGGCGTGGTGCTTGGGGAGGGCTGGCACGAACGCGCCGGCCAGGCGCATGCCGAAGTCCGTGCGCTGGACGACGCGCGGAGCCGCGGCCACGACACGCGTGGCGCAACCGCGTACGTAACCCTGGAACCGTGCAACCATCACGGAAGGACGCCGCCGTGCACCGACGCGCTGGTTGCCGCCGGCATCGCCCGAGTCGTGTCGGCCATGAAAGATCCCCACCCGATCGCCGCCGGGGGAGAAGAAACGCTGAAAGCCGCCGGTGTAAGCGTCGAAACCGGCCTGCTCGAAGACGACGCGCGCGAGCTCAATCTCGGCTGGCTGCAACAACTGCGCCGCGGCAGGCCGTGGATACGGGTCAAGGTGGCGGCGAGTCTCGACGGCCGTACCGCGCTGGAAAACGGCGCCAGCCAGTGGATCACCGGCCCCGACGCGCGCGCCGACGGGCATCGCTGGCGGGCCAGGGCGTGTGCGATTCTCACCGGCATCGGTACCGTGCGACATGACGATCCGAGGCTGAACGTGCGGGCCGTCGCGACCCCGCGACAGCCGGTGAAAGTCGTCGTCGATCGCCACGGCGAGCTGCCGACCACCGCGCGACTGCTGCAAGGCGGTGAAGTGATCGT
>JALZAN010000049.1:1699-2859 GCA_030948365.1 Pseudomonadota bacterium | reverse complement strand
GTGATCGTGGTCACCGCGTCCAAGCCCGCCGCGATTTTTCCGGGCAACGTGCAGGTCATCACCGTTCCCGATCGCGATGGCCGGATCGACCTGCCCGCCATGGCCTTGGCGCTGGGGTCGCGAGAGATCAACGAGCTGCACGTCGAAGCGGGGGCCAGGCTCAACGGAGCGCTGCTTGCCGCCGGCATTGTCGACGAGCTGCTGCTCTATATCGCGCCGTGCCTGCTCGGCGACCCGGCGCGCGGCATGTTCGCGATGCCGGCGCCGCTCGCGCGCCTCGCCGATCGAGTGCCCTTGCGCATCAGAAGCATCGAACCCGTCGGCGACGACTGGCGGGTGCTGGCTCGCATCGCCGTGGAGCCCCGCTGATGTTTACCGGCATCGTGCAGAGCGTGGGTCGCATCGACGCGGTACGGCCCGCCGCCGACGGCCACCGGATCGAGGTCGATGCGGCCGGTCTCGGCGTGGCTGACGTTGCGGTCGGCGACAGCATCGCCGTCAACGGTTGCTGCCTGACCGTCATCGCGGTCGAAGAGACCACACTGCGCTTCGATCTATCGGCGGAGAGCGCGCGCTGCACCGCGGGGCTGGTGCGGCCGGGTCCGGTCAATCTCGAAAAGGCGCTGCGCCTGTCGGACAGACTCGGTGGGCATTTGATGAGCGGACACGTCGATGGCGTCGGTGTCGTGGTACGTTTCGAGCACATCAGGCCGGCAGGCATGAGCGAGGCTGACGGTGGCAGCGTCCTGCTGGAAATCGATGTCCCACCGGAGCTTGCGCGCCTGGTCGCGGCCAAAGGATCGATCGCCGTCGACGGTGTCAGTCTTACCGTGAACGAGATTTCGGGCCGGCGCTTTTCGGTGAATTTGATACCGCATACACTGGCGGTCACCACGCTGGGTGCACTTGCCGCTGGCGCGGCGGTCAATCTAGAGGTCGACATCATCGCCCGCTACGTCGCGCGACTACACGACCCCGATGCCTGAACGAGGAGCTAAGCGATGGACCTGACTACCTTGGAACGCCTGCCACTCTGGATCGGCGGGCGCGCGGTCTCGGCGCACACGACGCGCTACGGCGAAGTCACCAATCCCGCCACCGGTGAAGTGCTGCGCCACGTTCCGCTCGCCGACGCCGCGGATGTGGATGTCGCAGTCGCC
>JALZAN010000049.1:0-1689 GCA_030948365.1 Pseudomonadota bacterium | reverse complement strand
GGCGTGGCCCGCGTGGCGCGGCGCACCGGCGCTGCGGCGTGCTCGAATCCTGATGCGCTTTCGCGAGCTTATGGAAACGCACAAGAAGGACCTCGCGCGGCTGGTGTCGCAGGAGCACGGCAAGACAGTCGCCGATGCCGAAGGCTCGATCACCCGCGGCATCGAAGTCGTCGAGTTCGCGACCGGCATTCCGCAGCTGCTCAAGGGCGAGTTCAGCGACAGCGTCGGAACGGGGGTTGACGGTTTCTCGATGCGACAAAGCGTGGGCGTTTGCGCCGGCATCACGCCATTCAACTTCCCGGCGATGGTGCCGATGTGGATGTTTCCGGTCGCGATCGCCTGCGGCAACACTTTCATCCTCAAGCCGTCCGAGCGCGACCCGACCATGTCCTTGCGCATGGCGGAGCTGCTCGCCGAAGCCGGTCTGCCCGATGGCGTGTTCAACGTCGTGCACGGCGATAAGGAGGCGGTCGATGCGATCCTTGCCCATCACGACATCAAGGCCGTTTCATTTGTCGGCTCGACACCGATCGCTAAATACATTTACGAGACCGGCGCCCGGCACGGCAAGCGCGTGCAGGCGCTCGGAGGCGCCAAGAACCACGCGGTGGTCCTGCCCGACGCCGACCTTGGATTCGCGGCGGAGGCGCTGATCGGCGCGGGTTACGGGTCGGCGGGCGAGCGTTGCATGGCGATTTCGGTGGTGGTCGCGGTGGGCGATGCAGCCGATCCCTTATGCGCGAAGCTCGCCGAGCTCGCGCGGCGCATCACGGTCGGCCCCGGCGATCGGCCCGAGTCCGAGATGGGTCCGGTCATCACCTGTGCTGCGCGCGACCGCATCATGGGCCTGATCGATCGCGGAGTGACCGAGGGCGCGACGCTGGTCGTCGACGGACGCGCCCCGAGCGTGCCGGGGCATACGGCGGGATTCTTCGTGGGACCGACGCTGTTCGATCACGCGACGCCGGACATGGCGATCTATCGCGAGGAGATCTTCGGGCCGGTGCTGATCATCGTTCGCGCCGAGTCGCTCGAGGCGGCGATCGCCATGATCAACGCGAATCCATATGCCAATGGCGCAGCCTTGTTCACGCGGTCGGGTTTTGCAGCACGCCATTTCCAGCAGGACGTCGAGGCCGGCATGGTCGGCATCAATGTTCCGATTCCGGTTCCGATGGCATTTTATTCGTTCGGCGGCTGGCGAAATTCGCTGTTCGGCGATCTGCACGTCCACGGCATGGACGGCGTGCGCTTTTATACCCGCGGCAAGGCGGTGACCACGCGCTGGCCCGACGACGGCAGCGCGGCTCCGGGCTTCCATATGCCGACGCTTGGCTGATAAACGCGCGCGGTAGTCGCTCGTTAGCTGCTTAGCGCCGCATGTGGAATACGAATTCCAATATCGCCCAATAAGCTAGCGGAGTAGCAGAGGCCTCTTCTGCGGGCGAAAAGCGGGCGCCGCGAAGCGCCGCCAGCACGGTCGACGAAAAGTAGGGGTCGTCCGGATAGAGCGTCGTCTCGGTGACATTTCCGTTGGCGTCGATCAGCAACAGCACCGTGATGCGTCCGTCGCGGTGAGCGAACGCGGCGCGCAGCGGATAGGGAACGGTAAGCGTGCCGAGGAGACGCGGTCGTTTGTACGCTGCCTTCGGGAACCGCGAAGCGAGCCGCAGGGCCGGCACGCGACCG
>JALZAN010000048.1 GCA_030948365.1 Pseudomonadota bacterium | reverse complement strand
GTCGCCGGGGGCGGCGAGCTGCGGATCAGCGTCGAGCTGCCCGGGCGCGGCGTCGCCATCCGCGTCTGGCGCACCCGCGTCGGCCGCGTCACGCTGCTCCTGCTCGACACCGACGTTCCCGAGAACGACGATCGCGACCGCGGAATCACCTACCGGCTTTACGGCGGCGACCGGACCATGCGCATCGAGCAGGAAATCGTGCTCGGCGTCGGCGGCGTGAGGGCGCTGGCGCAGCTCGGTCTCGAGCCCACCGTCTGGCACATGAACGAGGGACACGCCGCTTTTCTCGTGCTCGAGCGCATCCGTGTACTGCGCGGCACCGGCCTCGATTTCGCCAGCGCCCTGGAAGCGGTGGCGGTCAACACTGTCTTTACCACCCACACGGCCGTCCCGGCGGGACACGACCATTTCCCGGAACAGATGCTGGCCGGTTATTTTTCGGCCTACGCCAGGGACATAGGAATCGACGACGCGACGATGCTTGCGCTCGGCCGCACGGGCTCGGGCAGCGAGTTCGACATGACGGCGTTGGCGGTGCGTGGATCCCGCTTCCACAACGGCGTGTCGCGCTTGCACGGACAGGTATCCGCGGCGATGCTGAAGGACTTCTGGCCGCAAATCCCGGCTTCCGAGAATCCGATCGATCACGTCACCAATGGCGTGCACGTTCCGACCTTCCTGTCGCCCGAATGGGTCGACGCGTTCGACCGTTTTCTGGGACCCGATTGGAATAGGCGGCTCAATGATCCGGAGCAGTGGCGGGCCATCGACAGCATTCCCGATGATGCCTTCTGGGGCGTGCATCAGTTCCTCAAGTCGAGGATGTTGCATACTCTGCAGCAGCGCGTACGCGAACAGCATTTTCGCAATCAGGGCAGCGAGGCGCACCTGGACCGCCTGCTCAAAAACGCGGACCCGCTCGACCCGAACGTACTCACCGTCGGCTTCGGGCGCCGCTTCGCCACTTACAAGCGCGCGACCCTGCTGTTTCAAAACCGGGAATGGCTGGAGCAGTTGCTGTCGGACGCGGACCGCCCGGTGCTGTTCGTGTTTGCCGGGCGCGCACACCCGGCCGACGTTCCCGGACAGGACCTGATCCGCACCATCGCCGAGTTCGCGCGCTCACCCAGACTGGAAGGCAAACTTCTGCTGGTTGAAGGCTACGACCTTTGGCTCGCGCGCGCGCTCGTATCGGGTGTCGATATCTGGCTAAACAACCCGATTCATCCGTTGGAGGCGTCGGGCACTTCCGGGATGAAGGCGGGGATGAACGGCGTCATCAACCTGTCGGTGCTCGACGGCTGGTGGGCGGAAGGCTACGACGGCAACAATGGCTGGGCTATCAAACCGGCGGCGGACACCCTGGATCAAGCGCAACGCAATCGCGAAGAATCGCAAACACTTTATGAAATCCTGCAGGACCACGTCATTCCGATGTATTACAGCCGCGACCCGGGCGCCGGCTACCCGGCGGACTGGGTTGCTCTCGCCAAACGCTCCATCGCGAGCATCCTGCCGCGCTACAACTCGGCGCGCATGGTCGGCGAGTACGTCTCCAAATTCTACAGTCCCGCCGCAGGTCACGGCCGAAGGTACGCCGACGCCGGCTACGCCGCCGCGAAAACGGTGGCGGCGTGGAAGGCTCGTGTTCGCGCCGCGTGGGCAGGCGTTGCGGTGCGCAGGACCGACGTTGCGCAGTCGCGGCTGAATTTCGGCCAAACCGTCCGACTCGAGGTGATGGTGATGCTCAACGGATTGGCCCCGGAAGACGTGGTGGTCGAGCTGCTCCTGTCAGATCCCAAATACGAATCGCCGGACACCACCCCGCGCCAATACCGATTTGCCGCCGAGGGCGCGGCGGAAAGCGGAAAGCAGCGTTACGTCCTGGCATTGGCGCCCGAAGTTTGCGGCCGGCTCGACTACCGCATCCGCGCCTTTCCGTGGCACGAGTTGCTCGCGCACCGGTTCGAGCTCGGCCTGATGCTCTGGAGCTAGGACATGCCCGCCGACCTCATGATCGACGCCGCGAGCCGCGATGCAAATTCTGGTTCCAGGAGCGCGCCCGGACGCGATCCGCTGACCACGCACGATATCTATCTTTTTCGCGAGGGCACGCACGGACGGCTGTACGAGCGAATGGGCTGTCATGTCACCGGCGATAAATCGGGCGCGTCGTTCGCGGTGTGGGCGCCGAACGCGTCCCGGGTCTCGGTCGTCGGCGACTTCAATGGCTGGGAATCGGCGGCGCATCCGATGCAGGCGCGCCCGGATGGCTCCGGCATCTGGGAGCGATTCGTGCCAGGCGTTGAAGCCGGCCAGACTTACAAGTACCGGGTGATCTCGGCGCATGGCGCATCCGCGACCGACAAGGCGGACCCGTTCGCGTTTTTCGCCGAAGTTGCGCCGGCCACCGGCTCACGGGTGTGGGTGCTCGATCATGAATGGCACGACGACTTGTGGATGAAGGCGCGCTCGCGCCACAACGCGCTGGACGCGCCGATGTCGATTTACGAGCTGCACCTGGGCTCATGGCGGCGCGGCGACGACAACCGCTTGCCGAGCTACCGTGAGATCGCGCCTCAGCTTGCGGAGTACGTGCGCGACATGGGCTTCACGCACGTCGAGCTGATGCCCCTCACCGAGCATCCGTTTTATGGCTCGTGGGGCTATCAGACTACGGGATACTTCGCCCCGACGTCGCGCTACGGCTCGCCGCAGGACCTGATGCAGTTGGTGGATGATTTGCACCAGCACGGAATCGGCGTGATTCTCGACTGGGTGCCGTCTCACTTTCCGGCGGATGCGCACGGGCTGGCGATGTTCGACGGGACGCACCTTTATGAGCACGCCGATCCGAAGCAGGGATTTCACCCCGAATGGAACAGCTCGATCTTCAACTACGGCCGCAACGAAGTGCGCGCCTTCCTGTTGTCGAGCGCGCTGTTCTGGCTCGAGAAGTACCACGTCGACGGCATCCGGGTGGACGCCGTCGCGTCGATGCTCTACCTCGACTACGGCCGCAAGGCCGGTGAGTGGGTTCCGAACCGCAACGGGGGGCGCGAGAACCTGCAGGCGATCGATTTTCTGCGCCTGCTCAACGAAGCGGTCTACCGAGACTACCCCGACGTTCAGGTCATGGCCGAGGAGTCAACGTCGTGGCCGATGGTTTCACGACCGGTGTTCATGGGTGGCCTGGGCTTCGGCATGAAGTGGAACATGGGGTGGATGCACGACACCCTCGAATACATGCGCGAGGAGCCGATCAACCGCAAATTCCATCACGACCGGCTCACGTTCTCGATCTGGTACGCCTTCTTCGAGAACTTCGTGCTGCCGCTGTCACACGACGAGGTGGTGTACGGCAAGGGATCGCTGATCGGCAAGATGCCCGGCGACTCGTGGCAGCAGTTCGCCAACCTGCGGCTGCTGTTCGGCTACATGTGGGCGCATCCCGGAAAAAAGCTGCTTTTCATGGGCGGCGAGTTCGGGCAGCGCCGGGAATGGACGCACGAAGGCGGGCTCGAATGGAGGGCGACGACGCTCGCGGAGCACGCGGGTGTACAGCGCTGGGTGCGCGATCTCAATGCGCTGCTGCGCGCAGAACCGGCGTTGCATGAGCTCGACTTCGAGCAGGCCGGATTCGAATGGATCGACGCCGGCGATTCGCCCGCGAGTGTGCTGTGCTTTTTGCGCAAACCGCAAACCGGCGCGCCGGTGCTGGCGGTGTGCAATTTCACGCCGGTGGTGCGCGGCAATTACAGCGTCGGCGTTCCACAGGGCGGCGTCTGGCGCGAATTGCTCAACAGCGACGCAGCGATCTACGGCGGCAGCGGCGTCGGCAATTTCGGCGCCGTCGAGGCGGCCCCGGTCGGAGCGCACGGCCGTCCCCACTCGCTCACGCTGACATTGCCGCCGCTGGCGCTGGTGCTGCTCAAGCCGGACGGCGGCGGCGCCGGCTCAGAAGACTGAGATGAGCCGCGCGAAACGCGAGGTCTCCGCGACCACCGCGCGCGCGGTGATCGAAAACGTGGCGCCCGAAGTCGATGGAGGACGCTTTCCGATCAAGCGCGTCGTGGGCGAGCAGGTGGTCGTCGAGGCCGACTGCTTCGCCGACGGACACGACGAGCTCGGTTGCCTGCTGCTTTACCGCCGCGACGCCGACCGCGCGTGGTCGAGCGAGCCGATGGTCGCGCTCGGCAACGATCGCTGGCGCGCTGCATTCACCGTCGGTGTCATGGGCATCTACCGCTATACGGTCACCGCGTCGGTGGATGCATTCCGCTCCTGGCGCCACGATTTCCTGCGTCGTGTCGACCCCGACGACCTGCTGCTCGCGGCGCAGGTCGGCGCCGGGATCATCGATGGCGCGGCGAGCCGCGCCAAGGCAGCGTCCAGGCGCCGGCTTGCGACGTGGGCCAAACGGCTGCGCGCCGAACGCGATCCGGCGGCGCTCGTACTGTTGGGCAAGGACGAAGATCTCGCCACGCTTGCCAATGAACACGCCGACCGGTCGTCGGCGACGACGCATCCGGTCGAGCTCGCCGTGCACGTCGACCGGGAACGCGCTCGCTACAGCACCTGGTACGAGCTCTTTCCGCGCTCGTTCGGAGCGATCAAGGGAGCACACGGCACGTTCAAGGATTGTCATGCCGTGCTCCGGTACGTCGCCGCAATGGGCTTCGACGTTCTCTACCTTCCGCCCATCCATCCGATCGGGCGCGAACGCCGCAAGGGTCCCAACAACACGCTGATCACCACCGCGACCGATGTCGGAAGCCCGTGGGCGATCGGCGCGGCGGAGGGAGGCCACACCGCGGTCCACCCTGAATTGGGAACACTGGCTGATTTTCGCGAGCTCGTTGCAAGCGCCGCAGGACACGGCCTGGAAGTCGCGCTCGATATCGCGTTTCAATGCGCCCCCGACCATCCCTGGGTCACGGAACATCCGCAGTGGTTCAAATGGCGCCCGGATGGCACAGTGCAGTACGCCGAAAATCCGCCGAAGAAGTACCAGGACATTTATCCGTTCAATTTCGAGTCCGAACGCTGGCAGGAATTGTGGAACGCGCTGGCGGACGTTTTCTCGTTCTGGATCGGCGAGGGTGTGCGCATTTTCCGCGTCGACAACCCGCACACCAAGCCGTTTGCGTTCTGGGAATGGGTGATCGCCCGGATACGCCGCGAACATCCGGACGTCATCTTCCTCGCCGAGGCGTTCACCCGGCCCAAGGTGATGCACCGGCTGGCCAAGCTCGGCTTTACCCAGTCGTATACCTACTTCACCTGGCGCAATACCAAACAGGAACTGACGGAATACTTCACCGAGCTTAGCTCAGATCGAAGCCGCGAATACTTCCGTCCGAACTGCTGGCCGAACACGCCCGACATCCTGCACGAGACACTGCAGGTCGGCGGGCGTCCGGCGTTCATGGCGCGAGTGGTGCTGGCGGCGACGCTGTCGGCGAACTACGGCATCTACGGGCCGGCGTACGAGCTGATGGACCATGTCCCGCGCGAGCCGGGGAGCGAGGAGTATCGCGACTCGGAAAAATATCAGCTTCGGCACTGGGACCTCGCGGTGAGCGACAGCCTTTCCGGGTTCATCGGCAGGATCAACCGCGCCCGCCGCGATAATCCGGCGCTGCAGCAGAACTGGAGCCTCCGGTTTTTTCCGGTCGACAACGAGCAGCTCATTTGCTACGCGAAAACCAGCGTCGATCTCGACAACGTGGTCGTGACCGTCGTCAGCCTCGACACGGTAAACCCCCAGTCAGGATGGGTCGAGATCGACCTCGCCGCGCTCGGGCTCGCGGAAGACAGCACTTATCAGATGCACGACCTGCTCACCGACGCGCGCTACATCTGGCACGGCCGTCGCAATTTCGTCCAGCTCGTTCCGAGTCGGTCGCCGGCGCACCTGTTCCGCCTGCGCCGGCGCGCGAAAAACGAGCAAGGGTTCGATTACTTCCTCTAAAGCCAGGCCCATGGATACGCAAGCATCTGCCGCGCCGCCCGTCGATATCGCTTCCGTCGCAATCCCGGACAAGCTCTGGTACAAGGACGCGATCGTCTACGAGCTGCACGTCAAGGCCTTTAACGATTCGAACAACGACGGCATCGGCGATTTCGCGGGTCTCACCGACAAGCTCGACTACATCCACGATCTGGGCGTCAACACCATCTGGCTGCTGCCGTTCTATCCGTCGCCGATGAAGGACGACGGATACGACGTTGCCGACTATCACAACGTCGCTCCGGCGTACGGCACGCGCCACGACTTCCGCAACTTCGTGCGCGAGGCGCACCGGCGCGATCTGCGGATCATCACCGAGCTGATCGTCAACCACACCTCCGACCAGCATCCGTGGTTCCAGGCGGCGCGCCGCGCGCCCAAGGGGTCGGACAAGCGCAACTTCTACGTGTGGAGCGACGATCCGAAGCGCTACGCCGGGACCCGCATCATCTTCACCGACACCGAGAAGTCGAACTGGACCTGGGACGATGTCGCGCAGCAGTACTTCTGGCACCGCTTCTTCAGCCACCAGCCCGACCTGAATTTCGACAACCCCAAGGTGCTGAAGGCGATTTTCAAGACCATGCGCTTCTGGCTGGACATGGGCGTCGACGGCTTCCGCCTCGATGCCATCCCGTACCTGGTCGAGCGCGAGGGGACCAACAACGAGAACCTTCCCGAGACGCACGCGGTGATCAAGGAGATCCGCGCGCTGATCGACGAGCATTACGGCGACCGCCTTCTGCTGGCGGAGGCCAACCAGTGGCCCGAGGACGTGCGCGAGTATTTCGGCAACGCCGACGAATGCCACATGGCGTATCACTTTCCGCTGATGCCGCGCATGTACAGCGCGATCGCGCAGGAGGACCGCCATCCGATCACCGAGATCATGGCGCAGACACCGGACATTCCCGAGGGCTGCCAGTGGGCGATTTTCCTGCGCAACCACGACGAGCTGACGCTGGAGATGGTCACCAGCAAGGAGCGCGACTACATGTACCAGACGTACGCCGCGGACCCGCGCGCGCGTCTCAACCTGGGCATCCGGCGCCGCCTCGCTCCACTGCTCGACAACGATCTCGACAAGATCAAGCTGATGAACAGCCTGCTGTTGTCGATGCCCGGGTCGCCGATGATCTACTACGGCGACGAGATCGGCATGGGCGACAACGTCTATCTCGGCGATCGCGACGGCGTCCGTACCCCCATGCAATGGCGACCCGACCGCAACGCCGGTTTTTCGTCGGCGGATCCGCAGCGCCTCTACCTGCCGCCGATCATGGACCCGGTGTACGGCTATCAGGCGGTCAACGTCGAGGCGCAGGCGCGCGAGACATCGTCGCTGCTCAACTGGATGCGGCGCATGCTCGCCGCGCGCAAGCAGCACAAGGCATTCGGCCGCGGAACGCTGACTTTTTTGAAGCCCACCAACCGCAAGATCCTCGCCTATCTGCGCGAGTACGAGGACGACCTCTTGCTCTGCGTGGTGAACCTGGCGCGATCGGCGCAGCCAGTGGAGCTCGATTTGTCGCAATACAAGGGACTGGTGCCGATCGAAGTGATGGGCCGCGCCAGCTTTCCACCGGTGGGCGACCTGCCCTATCTGCTCACGCTGCCCGGCCACGGCTTCATGTGGTTCCGGCTCACCAAGGGCGGCGATGCGAAGGCCTTGCGCGACGATCGGCTGCTGCGCGAGGAGTTGCCGGTGCTGGTGCTCTTCGACGGCTGGCAGAGCCTGTTTCGCGATCGCGTCGTGCCGTGGCGCATCGCGCTCTCGGAAAAAGTACGCACGCAGCTCGAGCGCGACCTCTTGCCGGCATTCGTCGCCACGCAGCGCTGGTACGCGGCCAAGAACGAGCCGCTGAAGCGGGTGACGCTGATCGATCACGTGGAATGGGGCAAGGCGCCGCTTAGCTGGCTGATCACGCTCGCCAGCGCCGAGCGTGGCGCCGGCGAGCCGCAGTCCTACCTGCTGCCGATGGCGCTGGTGTGGGAGGACGCGCCCGAGGAACGGATTCGCGCGGTGCAGGACGCGACCATCGCCCGTGTGCGCCAGCAGGGCCGCGTCGGCGTGCTCGCCGACGCGTTTGCCGACGAGGAATTTTGCCGCGCGCTGGCAGGCGCCATCGGCGCCGGCGAGGACATCCGCTGCGCGCGCGGAACCATACGCTTCGTGCGCACGCGCGCTTTCGGTGAGCTCGCCGGCAGCGACGCCGAATGGCAGGGACAGGTACGCTCGACCGGCGCGCAAAGCAGCAACACCGTGCTGGTGCTCGGCGAGCGCCTGCTGCTCAAGGCCTACCGGCGGCTCCAGCCGGGCACCAATCCGGAGCTCGAGATCGGCCGCTTTCTCTCCGAGTCGGTCACATTCGCGCACGCCGTTCCGGTGGCCGGCGCCATCGAGTACATCGCCGCGGACGGCGCGGTGACGACGCTCGGGTTGCTGCAGGGCTTCGTCGACAACCAGGGCGATGCGTGGGGATATACGCTGAATTATGTCGAGCAGTTTCTGGAGCGATTCCGCGATGGCGTGATTACCGCCACAGCGCCGGCAGGCTCTTCCGCCGACGCACCTGCCAACATCCACGGCGGTTATCTGGCCTTGATTCGCATCCTCGGCAAGCGCACGGCCGAGCTGCATGCGGCTCTCGCGCAACGCACCGGCAACCCGGCGTTCGACCCGGAGCCCATCGAGGCGCGCGACCTGAGCGGATGGGTTCGGGCAGCGCACGAGGTGGCGGTGACCACGCTCGACCGACTGGAACGGCGGCGCGCGTCGCTGGACCCTGCGGTCCAGGTCGGCGTCGCGAAGCTGCTTGCCGCGCGCACCGACGTGCTGAAACGCGTCGATACCAGCGCGCCGGCCGCAGCGCGTGCCTTCAAGACGCGCCTGCACGGTGACTATCACCTCGGCCAGGTGCTGCTGGCGCAGAACGATTTCATCATCACCGATTTCGAGGGTGAGCCGGCGCGACCGCTGGCTGAGCGTCGACAGAAGCACTGCGCGCTCAAGGACGTCGCCGGCATGGTTCGATCGTTCAACTACGCGCTGCATCAGGCGCTGTCGCACGCGACGGCTGAGCGGCCCGACGCAGTGGCGTCGCTCCAGGCGCCCGCGCGCGCATGGGAAACCGTTACCCGAGAAGCGTACCTGGACGCGTACCGCGATACGGCGCTCACCGCCGGCCTCTTCACCTCGTGGGACGAAATGCGCGGCTTGCTCGAGTTGTTCCTCATCGACAAGGCCTTCCACGAGCTCGCCTACGAATTGGACAACCGGCCGGACTGGATTCGTGTTCCCGTGGCCGGGCTTCTGGATCTGCTCGGCCGCGGATCCACGCACTAGTGCCTGTTAAGAGGCTCTGAAGAGGAGATCAAGATGGACCGATTCGACATGATGTGGGAACCCGTGCGTGCGTTTCTGGTGCAGGTGGGGGAGTTCTTTCCGAGGGTCCTGCTGGCACTGGTTATCCTGTTGCTCGGCTGGCTCATCGCCAAGGCGGTGCGCTTCGCGGTGGTCAAGGCGCTGCGCGCCATCAACTTTAATGTCCTCACCGAAAAGGCCGGCGTCGATTCGTTTCTCAAGCAGGGTGGCGGCGAGACCGACACCACCGACATCATCGGGCTGCTGATCTACTGGCTCACCATCCTGACCGCGCTGATGATCGCCTCCAACAGCGTCGGTCTCATCGCCGTCACCGAGCTCGTCGTGCGGGTGGTGCTGTTCGTGCCCAAGGTGATCGTCGCCATCGTGATTCTCGCCTTCGGCGCCTACTTTGCGCGCTTCATCGGCATGTCGGTCACCGCGTATTGCAAGAACCTGGACATGCCCGACGCCGAGCTTTTCGGCCGCCTGGCGATGTACGCGATCGTCATTTTCGTGACCATGGTCGCCATCGATCATCTGGGCCTGGGCGACATCATCCGCCAGACCTTTCTCATCCTGCTCACTGCGGTCGCGCTCGCGCTGGCGCTTGCCTTCGGGCTTGGCGGCCAGAAGCGCGCGGCCGAATTCCTCGAGCGCTGGTCGCGCCGGGCCAAGACCGACGAATTGAAGTCGCACGATCGCAGACCGGCACCCTGATCTCCCGATACGATTTCGACCAACGAGACGATGACACCGATAACCGAAGTATGGCCCGGGCGTCCCGATCCCCGCGGCGCCACCTGGGACGGCGAAGGTGTCAACTTCGCGCTGTTCTCCGAAAATGCCGAGCGCGTCGAGCTCTGCATTTTCGACGATGGCGGCCGGCGCCAATTGCAGCGCATCGCGCTCTCCGAGCGCACCGACCAGGTGTGGCACTGCTACCTGCCGGAGGCGCGGCCGGGAATGCTCTACGGCTACCGCGTCTACGGGCGCTATCGCCCCGACGAGGGCAGCCGCTTCAATCCGCACAAGCTGCTGCTCGATCCGTACGCGATGCAGATCGTCGGGGCGCTGCGTTGGAGCGACGCGCTGTTCGGCTACACGCCTGGACACAGGCGAGAGGATCTTTCGCTCGACCGCCGCGACAGCGCTGGCGGCATGCCCAAGTGCAAGGTGATCGATCCCGCTTTCACCTGGGGCGGCGATCGCGGCCCCGACGTCCCCTGGCACGAGACGATCATCTACGAGCTGCACGTGAAGGGCTTCACCATGACCCATCCCGATGTCCCGCCGCAGCTGCGCGGAACCTACGCCGGGCTTGCCACCGCGCCGGTCGTCGACTATCTGAAGCGCCTCGGCGTGACCACCATCGAGCTGATGCCGGTCCACGCGTTCGTCGACGACCGCCGGCTGGTGGAAGAAGGGCTGCGCAATTATTGGGGTTACAACACCATCGGCTTTTTCGCGCCGGACGCGCGCTACTCGTCGTCGGGCAAGGTCAACGAGTTCAAGACCATGGTCAAGACGCTGCATTCTGCGGGCCTCGAGGTCATCCTCGACGTCGTCTACAACCATACCGCCGAAGGCAATCATCTCGGGCCGACGCTGTGCTTTCGCGGCATCGACAATGTCGCGTATTACCGTCTTCAGCACAACGCGCAGCGCTTCTATACCGATTACACCGGCACCGGCAACACCCTCGACATGCAGCATCCGCGCGTGCTGCAGCTGTTGATGGATTCGCTGCGCTACTGGGTCACCGAGATGCACGTCGACGGCTTTCGCTTCGACCTCGCCTCGTCGCTGGCGCGCGAGCTGCACGAAGTGAACCGACTCGGCGCCTTCTTCGACATCCTGCGGCAAGACCCGGTGCTGTCGCGGGTGAAGCTCATCGCCGAGCCATGGGACCTCGGCGAGGGCGGGTATCAGGTAGGCAATTTTCCGCCGGGTTGGGCGGAATGGAACGACAAGTATCGCGACACCATGCGCGCCTACTGGAAGGGCGACGGCGGACTCATCGGCGAGTTTTCGAGGCGCCTGACCGGATCGAGCGATCTCTACGGGCGCCACGGCCGGCTGCCGCACGCGAGCATCAACTTCATCACCGCGCACGACGGCTTCACCCTGCACGATTTGGTCTCGTACAACGACAAGCACAACGAGGCGAACCAGGAGGAGAACCGCGACGGCAATAACAACAATCTGTCCTGGAACTGCGGCGTCGAGGGACCGACCGACGATGCCGAGGTCAGCGCGCTGCGCGCGCGCCAGAAGCGCAACATGCTGGCCACGCTGCTCCTGTCGCAGGGGGTTCCGATGCTGGTCGCGGGCGACGAAATCGGCCGTACCCAAAGTGGCAACAACAACGCCTACTGCCAGGACAACGCGATCTCCTGGCTCGATTGGAAGCTCGATACGGAACGCACCAAGCTGCGCGATTTCGTCCGCCGCATGGTGCACCTGCGCCGCACGCATCCGGCGTTTCGCCGCCGCCATTTCTTCGAGGGACGGCCGCTCCACGGCAGCGAGGCAAAAGACCTGGTCTGGCTCAAGCCCGACGGCCTGGAGATGACCAACGAGGAATGGAGCCAGGACTTCGCGCGCTGTCTCGGCGTTTACCTCGCCGGCAGCGCCTTGACCGAAACCGACGCTCGCGGAAAACGGGTTGTCGACGACGATTTCGTGATGCTGTTCAACGCCCACCATGACTCGATCCCGTTCCGGCTGCCCGCCAATTCGCTCGCGCCTCACGGCGAAGGTCCATGGCACGCGATCCTCGATACCGCGCGCGACGATGGCCTTGCCCCCGACGGCATGTTCGATCCGGAAAGTGTCTACCCGCTCGAGGGACGATCGCTGGCGCTATTGACGCGCGTGCGCTCGGCGAGCCGTTCCAACGCGTGACACGCGTGCTTAGGACCTTGCGATGAGATACCGGCATGCGATGCCGTTCGGCGCCGAGATTTCCGCCGCGGGCACGCGCTTTCGCCTGTGGGCGCCCGCTGCCCAGAGCGTGACGCTGCAACTCGAGCTGCAAGGCTCGAAACGCCAGCTCGACATGCCGGCGCTGGATGACGGCTGGTTCGCGGCACACGTCGCCGACGTTTCTGCCGGGGCGCGTTACGCGTTTGGCATCGATGGCGGCAACGAAGGCGGCGTTTCCGTCCCGGATCCGGCATCCCGATTCAATCCCGACGACGTTCACAGCCCAAGCATGGTGGTCGATCCGTTCGCCTACGAGTGGCGCAACGCAGGCTGGACCGGC
>JALZAN010000047.1:3168-12783 GCA_030948365.1 Pseudomonadota bacterium | reverse complement strand
GTCTTGCCGAACTCGCTGAAGTCGGCCATCGTGCCCTGGCTCGCCCGGATTCCCCACCGCACCGGCTATGTCGGCGAAGCTCGCGGGTTGCTGCTCACCGATACCCGCCGACTCGATCGCAAGGCCTATCCACGTCTGGTCGATCGATTCGTGGCCCTGGCGGCCAAGCCGGGCGAGCTGCTGCCGACGAGGTCGGCGCCGGTGTTGGTGCCCAACGCGGGCAATGCCGCCGAAGCGTTTCGCGCGCTGGGTCTGGCGACGCGCCGGCCGGTCGCGATCTTCTGTCCCGGCGCAGAATACGGTCCGGCGAAGCGCTGGCCGACGGATCATTTCGCAACGCTCGGACGCCGACTGATCGATTCCGGCTATGCGGTATGGATCATCGGGTCCCCGAACGATCAGCTCGCCGCCGACCCGCTCGCCGCCATGGTTCCCGAAATACGCAATGCCTGCGGCCGCACCGATCTCGGCACCGCCATCGATCTCCTCGCCGGCGCCAGCGTCGTGGTCAGCAACGACTCCGGGCTGATGCACGCCGCCGCAGCGGTGGGCGTTCCGCTGGTCGGACTATTCGGCTCATCGAGCCCGGAATACACTCCACCCCTGTCGCCGCTTGCTCGCGTTGCCCGGATCGACATTGTGTGCAGCCCATGTTTCCAACGTGTGTGTCCGCTGGGACACTTCAAGTGCATGCGCGAGCTGTCGCCCAACGTCGTTTACGACCTGGCGCGGCTCGGCGCGAAACGGGAGCTTCGGTGACGATTGCGCGACACCGCCGGATGCGCTGATGGCCAAGGTCCGCACGCCGACCATCTTCACCACGCCCAAGGACGCGGCATCAGCCTTCTATCGCGCGCTGGAAGCCAAGGATATCGACGCGATGATGGCGACCTGGGCCGAGGACGAGGAGATCGTCTGCGTGCATCCGGGCGGGCCGCGGCTGGTGGGCTTCGACGCCGTTCGTCTCGGCTGGGAACAGATATTTGCGGGCGAGTCGAAGCTGTCGTTCCGGCTGGACGAGCTGGTTGTGCTCGAAACCGTAGGCATGGCGTTGCAGAGCGCGATCGAGCAGGTGACCGTCGGCGATGAGCCGGCGCCGCGCGGCAACGTCATCGCCAGCAATGTTTTTCTGCGCACACCGTCGGGGTGGCGCATGTTGTCGCACCACGCGTCGCCGGCTCCGGCGGTGACCGTCGCCGTGCCCGCCCGCCCGTTGCATTGACCGCGTACGGAATCGGTCCTCCGGTCAGCCGCGCGATCTCTCGCTGTTAGGCAGTGCCGCCAATGGTCAGGCCGTCGATGCGCAGCGTCGGCTGACCGACACCGACCGGCACGCTCTGGCCGTCCTTGCCGCACGTTCCCACGCCCGAGTCCAGCGCCAGATCGTTGCCGATCATCGACACCCGCGTCAGCGCGTCCGGCCCATTGCCGATCAGCGTCGCGCCCTTGACCGGGTAGGTGAGCTTGCCGTTCTCGATTCGCCACGCCTCAGCGGCCGAGAACACGAACTTGCCGTTAGTGATGTCGACCTGGCCGCCGCCGAAGTTAACCGCATACAAGCCGTCCGCGACCGACTCGATGATCGACGCGGGATCGCAATCGCCCGCTTGCATGATCGTGTTCGTCATCCGCGGCATCGGCATGTGGGCAAACGATTCGCGCCTGCCGTTTCCCGTCGGCGACACGCCCATCAGGCGCGCATTCAGCGTGTCCTGCATATAGCCTTGAAGGATCCCATCCTCGATCAGCACCGTCCGCTGCGTCGGATTGCCCTCATCGTCGATATTGAGCGACCCGCGTCGCTGCGCGATGGTGCCGTCGTCGACAACCGTGACGCCCTTGGCGGCGACGCGCTCCCCGATGCGGCCGGAGAACGCCGACGTTCCCTTTCGATTGAAGTCCCCCTCCAGCCCGTGACCAATCGCTTCGTGGAGCAGAATGCCCGGCCATCCCGGCCCGAGCACCACCGTCATCGTTCCAGCCGGGGCCGCCTGCGCCCTGAGATTGAGCAGCGCTTGATCGACCGCCTGCGCCGCGTATTGGTGAAGGATCGATTCGGTGAAATAGCGATAGTCGACGCGACCGCCTCCGCCACCCATCCCCTGCTCGCGCTTGCCGCCCTCCTCGACGATGACATTCAGCGACAGCCGCACCAGCGGCCGAACGTCGGCGGCGATGAGCCCGTCGCTGCGGGCGACGAGGATCGCCTCGTATTCTCCGGCGAGCGAAGCCATCACTTGCGTGACGCGGGAATCACGGGCGCACGCAATACGCTCGAGCCGCTCGAGCAGCGCGACCTTTTCGGCGTCGCCCAGCGTGGCGACCGGATCGCTTGGGGAATACAGGGCGTGCGCACCGCCCAGCTTGTCCAGCGCCGCCACCGCCGATTGTCCCTGGCGACCGATGGCGCGCGTCGCCGTCGCGGCCTTGGTCAGCGCGTCGAGACTGATGTCGTCGGAGTAGGCAAATGCGGTTTTTTCGCCCGACACCGCCCGAACGCCGACCCCGCGATCGATGGAAAACGATCCCGACTTGACGATGCCCTCTTCCAGACTCCAGCTCTCGACTCGCGAGTACTGAAAGTAGAGGTCGGCATAGTCCACGTGATGAACATGGATACCGGCCAGGACGTCGGAGAGCTGGCGAAACTCCAGCGCCGCGGGCGCGAGCAGCAGCTCGGTCGCCTGGGCGAGCAATTTGGAATCGACGGCGGGAAGCGATAAAAGAGTCACTGGAATCCTTGGGTCGAACAGAAGTGAAAGCGTTCCCTATTGTCGGGCCGCACGTGCTGCGGCACAAGTGCGCGTCCCGTGCGACCGTTACGCAACGACGATCGATGCGAGCCGCTAGCGGCCCGATTCAGGTCATTACCTGGCCTAGATAGGTTGCCGCGACGCGAGCGTCCACCGCCAGCGCCGCGCTCGGACCCTCGATGGCAAGCTCGCCCGTTTCGAGTACATAGCCGTAGTCGGAAACCTGCAGCGCGGCGCGGGCATTCTGCTCGACCAGCAGAATCGACACTCCGGTGGCCTTGAGCGCGGCAATAATGCTGAATATCTCGCGGACGATCAGCGGTGCCAGTCCCAGGCTGGGCTCGTCGAGCATTAGCAATCGCGGCTTGGTCATCAAGGCGCGCCCCAGCGCGAGCATCTGCCGCTCGCCTCCCGATAACGTGCCCGCGAGCTGGGCGCGACGCTCGGCAAGCCGGGGGAACCGTTCGTAGATATCGGCCAGCGATCGTGCCCGGCCGCGGTCGCCCGCGCGATGGCGCTGGAACGCGCCGAGCTCGAGGTTGTCGGCGACGCTCATCGACGAAAACAGCTCGCGCTTTTCCGGTACCAGCGCCACGCCTCGCGCGACGCGCTGCTCGACATCACCCTGCGCGAGCAGCGCTCCGTCGTAGCGGATGTCGCCTTGCGAGGGCAAAAGGCCCATGATCGCCGCCAGCAGCGTGGTCTTGCCGGCGCCGTTGGGGCCGATGACCGTGACAATCCGCGCCGCGTCGACGGAAACCGACACGCCATGCACCGCTTCGACCTTGCCGTAGGCGACGTGCAGGTCGCGAATCTCGAGAAGTGGCATGGAATTTTTTTCGTCCGAGCGTTAGACGCCACCGAGGTACGCTTCCTGGACCAGCGGGTTTTTTTGAATTTCACCCGGCAGGCCCTGAGCCAGCATCTGCCCGAAATCCATCACCACCAGCCGGTCGGTCAAGCCCATGACGAAATCCATGTCGTGCTCGACGAGGAGAATGGTCATGCCTTCCTGACGCAGGCTTCGCAACAGCGCCGCCAGCTCCTGTTTTTCGAGATGGCGCAGCCCCGCGGCGGGCTCATCCAGCAGGAGCAGACATGGATCGGCGGCGAGCGCGCGGGCAATTTCCACAATCCGCTGTTTGCCGAGCGCCAGGGAACCTACCGGGAGGTGCATCTGATCGCTCAAGCCCACCCGCGCGACCTGGGTCGCGGCTTCGGCAAGCGTCATCGCTTCTTCCCGGCGGTCGAGCCGCAGCGCGGCGCGGGCGACGCCAGCGGTTCCACGCAGATAGGCGCCGAGCGCGACGTTGTCGAGCACCGACATGGTGGGGATCAGCTTCACGTGCTGGAATGTTCGGCAGATGCCGAGCCGAGCGATCTGAAAGGGCTGTCGACCGCCGGTCGATTCGCCCTGGAAATGGATCGTCCCCGAGCTCAAGGGCAGTGCGCCGCTGATGAGATTGAACATCGTGCTCTTGCCCGCGCCGTTAGGCCCGATCAATCCCAGGATCTCTCCCCGCGAAAGCTCGAACGAGAGATCGTTCACTGCGACCAGCCCGCCGAATTGCTTGCGCGCGCGGTCGACGACAAGCAGCGCTTCACCATTGCCGCTCGAGCGCTTGGGCAGGAGCGCGGCGCTTGGTACCGGCGCGGGCTTCTTGTTCGGGAATGCGCGCGCGAGCCACGGCCAGACACCGTCCCGGGTACGCTGCAGCAGGAGAATCATCAGGACGCCGAACACGACCAATTCGAAATTACCTTCACGGCCGAGGAGCTGCGGCAGCCTATCTTGCAACACCTGCTTGAGGACGGTGATCAGGGTCGCGCCCACGACCGCGCCCCAGACGCTTCCCGCACCGCCGACCACGGCCATGAAGAGATACTCGATGCCCTGGTTGATGAAGAACGGCGTCGGATTCACGAACCGCTGCAGATGCGCATAGAGCCACCCTGAAATGCACGCCAGAAGCGCGGCGTAGACGAAGACCACGATTTTCAGCCGCCCGGCATCGACCCCGAATGCTTCGGCCATCTCGAGGCCGCCCTTGAGCGCGCGCACCGCGCGTCCCGGTCGCGAATCGAGCAGGTTGTGCGTCGCCAAGAGGCTCGCCAGCACGATGGCCCAGATCAGGTAATAGAAGTTGCGCTCGCTGCGCAATTCGATGCCGAAAAACGACAACGAAGGGATGCCGGCAAGGCCCGTGTGGCCGCCAAGGATTTCCAGATTGCCGAAGATGTAGAAAAGACTCATGCCCCAGGCGATGGTCGCCAGGGGCAGGTAGTGGCCTCTCATGCGCAACGTAATGAAACCGAGAAAGAGCGCGATGACCGACGTCAGCACGACGCCGATGAGAAGGTTGAGCCACGGTGAAATTGCGGGGTAATTGAGCGAAAGGTACGCGGTCGTATAGGCACCGAGCCCGACGAAGGCTGCCTGTCCGAACGATGTCTGGCCGGCGACGCCCGTGAGGAGGACGAGACCGAGCGATACGATGCTGTAGAGGCCAATGTAATTCAGCAGCGTGACCCAGAACGGCGGCGCGGCGACCGGCGCCAGCAGCAGCGCCGCACCGAAAACCAGCGCCACGATGACTCTTGCGTTCATTCCTCTTCCTCGTGGTGGCGCGTCGTCAGCGAGCGCCACAGAAGGACCGGGATGATCAGCGTGAAGACGATGACTTCCTTGAACGCGCTCGCCCAGAACGAGGAAAACGACTCGAGAAGCCCGACCAGGACCGATCCCGCGGCGGCCAGCGGGTAGCTCGACAGTCCGCCGATGATGGCGCCGACAAACCCTTTCAGGCTGATGAGGAAGCCAGAGTCGTAATAAATGGTCGTAATCGGTCCGATCAGCACGCCCGAGAAGGCGCCGAGTAAAGCTGCGAGCATGAAGGTCGCACTTCCGGCCAGGGTCGGGCTGATGCCGACCAGCCGTGCGCCGACTCGGTTGAGCGCGGTCGCCCGCAGCGCTTTTCCATAAAGGGTCCGCCCGAAAAACAGATAGAGCGCGCCGATGAGCAGCAACGAGCAAACAACCACCAGCGCGCTTTGGCCGCTGACGGTCACTTCGCCGACGCGGAACGTGGCATCGGTGAATGGCGGCGTGCGCGAGCCTTCGGCGCCGAAGAACCACAGGCCCAGTCCCACCATCGCAAAATGCGTCGCGACCGACACAATGAGCAGCACCAGCACCGAGGCTTCGGCCAGCGGTTGATAGGCCACGCGGTAAAGCAACGGTCCCAGCGCCGTGACGATGACGAGCGTCGCCAAGATCTGGACCGGAAATGCGAGTGACATCGGGGCGATGGCGTAAACGCCCGCAGCGATGCCGAGCGGAACTACAACGTAGAGCGCAAGGCGCCGTGGCAGGCGGCGCCATTCGCGCTGCCGCGCCGCGTCCAGGCACTCCATGATCCCGGCCATCATCGCCAGACCGGTAAGCAATCCGACGGTGCCCGGCGCTTTGCCCAGTTGAAGCGAGGCGAGTGTCAGCGTGCCGTAGGTGACGAACTCACCCGAGGGAATGAAGATCACACGCGTGACGGTGAATACCAGCACCAGGGCCAGCGCCAGCAGGGCGTAGATGGCGCCGTTGGTCACCCCGTCCTGCGCCAGCAGCGCGGCGATGGACAATGTCATCGGCAGGAAGGTGCGCTTCGGGTGGCCACGCCGCGCCTCGAGAGCGCAACCGTCATCGATCCGCTTCCGATCCAGGCACGCGGGTGCCGCCGGGAACGGATCGGCCGGCGGTCACTGTGTCAGCTTCGGATCGACACTTGCACCCGGCCATCCGCGACTTTGGACCGGTGCGCCGCGCCACCCGATGTTTCCGCGTTCGCGGCGCCGATGCGGCGCTCTCTGGTGAAATTCGCGGCCTCGAGCACTGTATCGCACAGTCCTTTCACCGAACCAGAACCCATTTTCCGTTTTCGATGCGGACGATGACCCGGGCACGGTTGTCCATGCCGTTGTGGTCGCCGGCATTGATGCTGAACACACCGTTGCTCGCGGCGACGTCCTTGGAATTCTCCAGCGCGTCCCGCAGTGCGCTGCGAAACGCCTTGCTTCCCGGTTGACCTTTTTTCAACGCTTCCGGAATCGCTTGCTTCAGCAGCATATAGGCGTCCCAGGCATGCCCGCCGAACGTGGTCCGGCTTCCGGCGCCGTATTTCGATTCGTAAGCCTTGACGTATTCGGCGGCGGATTTCTTGACCGGATTGGAATCCGGAAGCTGCTCATAGACCAGCATCGGTCCGACGGGCAGCACGGCACCGTTACCGTCGGCACCGACGACGCGAAGGAAGTCGGCATTGGCGACGCCGTGCGTCTGATAGATCTTTCCCTTGTAGCCACGCGACATCAGCTCCTTGTGCGGCGTTGCCGCCGGCGTGCCCGAACCGCCGATGAGCACTGCATCGGGTTGCGTGGCGAGAATCTTGAGCACCTGGCCGGTCACGCTCGGGTCGTTGCGGTTGAATTTCTCCTCCGCGACCACCTTGATGCCTGCGGTCTGGGCCGAGCGCTTGATCTCCGCCAGCCAGCTGTCACCGTAGGCGTCGGCAAATCCGATGTAACCCATGCTACGCACGCCGCTTGCGCGCATGTGCACCGCGACCGCATCGGCCATCAGCGAATCGTTCTGAGGCGTCTTGAATACCCACTTGGTTCTTGCGTCAGTGGGAAGAATAATGGCCGCGGACGCGGCCATCGAGATCATCGGCACCTCGGCCTCGACGACCACGTCGCGCATGGCCAGGGAGTTGGGCGTCACCGTCGATCCGACGATCACATCGACCTTGTCCTCACTCAACAGCTTGCGGGTGTTCTTGACCGCTTCGGTCGTGTCCGACTTGTCGTCGAGAACGATGAAGTTGATTTTCTGACCGCCGATCGTCGGCGAGCCGATCATTTCGATGGTATTTTTTTCCGGAATGCCCAGCGAAGCCGCGGGACCCGTGGCCGACAGTGTCACGCCGACATTGATGTCGGCCATGGCGATGCTCGCGCCCAGCAATGTCGCCAGCGCAAGCACGAGTCTTCTTGTTCGCATCGTCCTCCTCCGTCAGGGATTCGCGCTCGAAATCACACGCATGCAGCGAAGTCTTGTCGCTGAATTGGGGCCGGAAGTCGGTCGCTATGCCGCACCAGGCCGGGCGCGCTCGGTGCGCTGGATTCTGGCACCAAGCGTGAATACCGTCAACGAGTCCGCCCCGCGACGGACCTGAACCATCTGCAGCGGCAATCAGCGCTTGATCAGCGCGTCGCGAATTTCGCGCAGAAGCGCGATTTCCTCCGGAGGAGCTGGCGGCGCTGGAGGCGTCTCCCGCTTCAGCTTGTTGATCTCCTTGACCATTAGAAAAATGATAAACGCGAGGATCAGGAAGTTAACCGTGACCGTCAAAAAATTGCCGTACGCAAAAAGGGGAACGCCAGCCTTGGTAAGCGCGTCATAGGTCATCGGTCCGGCGTAGCCCGGGGGTACCGGGCCGAGAGGGATGAACCAGTTGCTGAAATCGAGTCCGCCGACCAGGCGTCCGACGACCGGCATGATCAGGTCCTTGACCAGCGAGTCGACCAGGCGCCCGAAGGCCGCGCCGATGATCACGCCGACGGCGAGATCGACCACGCTGCCCTTGATCGCGAATTCGCGAAACTCTTTCATAATCGCCACCATCATCTCCTTCGGCTATGAAATAGCAAAATACTAGACGGCGGCTTCGCCCGATTCCCCAGTGCGAATGCGCACCACCTGCTCCACCGTGGTGACGAATATCTTTCCGTCTCCGATCTTGCCGGTGTGCGCGGCTTTGATGAGCGCTTCGATCGCGCGCTCGACCAGCGAGTCGCCGATGATCACTTCGACCTTGACCTTGGGCAGAAAATCAACGACGTATTCGGCGCCGCGATAGAGCTCGGTGTGGCCCTTCTGCCGCCCGAAACCCTTCACTTCGGTGACGGTGAGGCCGGTGACCCCGATCTCGGAGAGCGCTTCACGCACCTCGTCGAGCTTGAACGGCTTGATGATTGCTTCGACCTTCTTCATTATCGCTCCTCGCAGCGTGCATCGACATTGCGGAAGATTACACCACCTCTCGATCGCGCGGGCTTGGCAACGTCTGGCGAGCGTTTCCGTGGCGCTACGGCAGGTGTTTCCACTCCGACCACGCCGACGAGATCGGATAGCGCCAGTCTTTCCCGAAACCGCGTGGCGTGATCCGCACTCCGACCGCAGCCTGGCGACGCTTGTGCTCATTGATCTTGATCAAACGAACCACGTGCGCGACGTCCGCCGCGGAGTAGCCTCGCGCCACGATCTCGGCCGGGCTCAGAAGCTCCTCGACGTAAGCCTCCAGAATGGCGTCGAGAACGTCGTACGGAGGCAAACTGTCCTGGTCGGTCTGCTCGGCGCGCAACTCCGCCGACGGCGGCCGGGTGATGATCCGCTCCGGAATCACCCTTCCGAGCGCGTTGCGGTAATGCGCGAGGCGGTAGACCAGCGTCTTGGGGATGTCCTTGAGCACGGCGAAGCCGCCCGCCATGTCGCCGTACAGTGTCGCGTAGCCCACCGCCATCTCCGATTTGTTGCCGGTGGTGAGCACGATCGAGCGATATTTGTTCGACAGCGCCATCAGCAAGGTTCCCCGAATGCGCGCCTGGATGTTCTCTTCGGTGGCGTCTTCGGCAAGGCCCTTGAACTCCTCGGCCAACGTATTCTTGAACGCCTGAAAAACCGCGTCGATCGGCATCTCGTCGTAGCGCACGCCGAGCATTCCAGCCATGGTGCGCGCATCCTCCAGACTGATGGCCGCGTTATGCACCGATGGCAGCATCAGCGCTCGGACCCGGTCGCGTCCAAGTG
>JALZAN010000047.1:0-3158 GCA_030948365.1 Pseudomonadota bacterium | reverse complement strand
AGTGTCAGCGCCGAGTCGATGCCACCGGACAGTCCAAGCAATGCTCCCGGAAACCCGTTTTTGCCGACGTAGTCGCGCACTCCCATCACCAGCGCGGCGTACACGTGCGGCTCGAGCCGTTCATCGAGCGCGCCTCGGACGTGTTTGGGCACCGCGCCGTCGAATTCCGCGAAGGCTACCGTCTCGTGCCACGCCGGCAACTGCTGGGCGACCGCTCCGGTGCCGTCGACCACGAACGACGCGCCGTCGAAGACCAGCTCGTCCTGGCCGCCGGTGCGATTCACGTACACGATCGCCAGCCCGTTTTCTCGCGCGCGCGCCGCGACCACGGCTTTGCGGAGCGTCTGCTGGCGGGTGTGATAAGGCGAGCCGTTGGGGACCACGATGATCTGGGCGCCCGCCGCTTGCGACGCGGCGGCGGGGCCCTCACACCACACGTCCTCGCAAATGATGATGCCGACACGGATACCGTCGATGTCGATCACGCACGGAGCGCCACCGACCTTGAAGTAGCGCTGCTCGTCAAAAACGGTGTAATTCGGCAGACAGCGCTTACGGTAAATGTTGGCGACCTTGCCCTCGCGCAACACGGCGACCGCGTTGTAGCACCCCTCTTCAGTGAGCTCGGGAAAGCCGACCAGGACCGTCACGGCACCGATGCGCGCCGCGAGCCGCGCCAGTTCGTCACTGCAGGCGGCAAGGAATGCCGGGCGCAGCAGCAGGTCCTCGGGCGGATAGCCGCAAAGGGAGAGTTCCGGCGTGATCAGCAACCGCGCGCCGCCGCGCCGCGCTTCCGCCGCAGCCTCGATGATGCGCTCAGCGTTGCCCGACAGATCACCGACCACCTGGTTGAGCTGAGCGACCGCGACCCGCATTGACGAATTTTACCATGCGGGGATCGCCCAAAAACTTGCCGACCAGCGCGAGCGCACGCGACAATCGCGGCTCCTGGACCGATTCCGAATGCCTGCCGCCACATTACGCGTCATCGATTCCCTCGCGGCGGTTTCCGCCACCGCGTGGGACGCGCTGGTCGGCGACGCTCCGCTTCTTTCGCACGCATTTCTGCACGCCCTGCACGAAACCGGATGCGCGTCGACCAAGACCGGCTGGACTCCGCGCTACCTGACCGCCTGGCGAGAAGGCGCGTTGGTCGGCGCGATGCCGCTCTATGTCAAAGCGCACTCCTACGGCGAGTATGTGTTCGACTGGTCATGGGCTGATGCGTATCGACGTCACGGCCGCCGCTACTATCCGAAGCTCTTGTGCGCCGTTCCGTTCACGCCCGCCACCGGACGGCGGATCATCGCCGGGACCGAAGCCCTTCGCGAGCAGCTGCTTGCCGACGCGCTGGCGTTGCTCGACGATCAACGGCTGTCATCGCTGCACATCCTTTTCCCCGACAGCGCGGAATCGGCGCTCTGCGAGCGCTCCGGCCTTCTGGTCCGTGAGAGCGTGCAATTTCATTGGACCAATCCCGGGTTCGGCGACTTCGACGACTTCCTGGCGGCGATGAATCACGCCAAGCGCAAGAACATCCGCCAGGAGCGGCGCAAGCTCGCGGCGGCGGGCATCTCGTTTAGACGCCTGGTCGGACGCGAGATCACTCCGGCACATTGGGACTTCTTTTTTCGTTGCTATGCGAAGACGTACGGCGAGCACCACTCGACGCCGTATCTGACGCTCGAATTTTTTCGGCGGATCGGCGAGACACTGGCCGACAATGTCCTGCTCGTTCTCGGCGAAACCCACGGCAAGCCGGTCTGCGCGGCGCTGGATATCTTCAGCGCGTCGACGCTGTGGGGCCGCTATTGGGGAACGCAGATCTACGTCCCGGGACTTCATTTCGAAACGTGTTACTACCAGGCAATCGAATTCTGCATCGAGCGGCACATTGGTCTGTTCGAGGGCGGGGCGCAGGGTATGCACAAGCTCGCGCGCGGGCTGATGCCGGTGACCACACGCTCGGCGCACGCCATATCCGATCCCGATTTCGCGCGTGCCATCGGCGCCTTCCTGGTCGACGAGCGCTCCGAAGTCGCGCGCACCGTCGATGAGCTGGAGCGCGGCAGCCCGTTCCGGCAAGAGGCCTGAAGTGCCCGTGCTAGACTTTTTTGCCTCCCTGGATCGGTAATGAACACCACCCTGCTTCTCGACCGTGACGGCGCGATCGCAACGCTGACGCTCAATCGTCCGGCGTCGCTCAACGCCCTCGATCCGGAGATGATCGAGGCGCTTATCGAGCATAGTGCAGCGTTGGCGGCCGACGACAGCGTGCGTTGCGTCGTCCTTCGCGGCGCGGGCCGCCATTTCATGGCCGGTGGCGACATCCGAAGCTTCAACGACAAGCTCAACAACGCGCCTGACGAGAGGCGCCACGAGTTCACCCGCATGGTCGAGCACATGCATGTCGCGATCGAAAATCTGCAGCGCATGCCGCATCCCGTGCTCGCCAGTGTTCACGGCGCGGTGGCGGGGTTCGGGCTGTCGCTGATGTGCGCCTGCGATCTTGCCATTGCCGCCGACTCGAGTTATTTCACCTCGGCGTACCGCCACCTCGGGCTCACGCCTGACGGCGGCGCTTCATACACCCTGCCACGTCTGGTCGGACTCAAGAAGGCGATGGAGATCGTACTGCTCGGCGAACGCTTCGACGCCTCCGAAGCGCTGCGGCTGGGGCTCGTCAATCGCGTGGTCGGGGAATCCGAGTTGCAAACGGTGACCCATTCGGTGGCGATGGCGCTTGCGACCGGTCCTGCGCTCGCGCTACGAAACGGCAAGCGGCTGATTAACGGATCGCTGTCGCAGTCGCTGTCGGCACAGCTTCTGGCCGAGGCGCAAAGCTTCGGCGCGTGTGCGGCGAGCGACGACTTCGCTGAAGGTGTTCGCGCTTTTCTCGATAAGCGGACGCCGCGCTTCGACGACCGTTGAAAAGCGACCTACGCCGGGCAGCCGCGGCGCATCGCCTAACTAGGCTTCCCCGGCTCCGCCGCCGCCGGCTCCGCCTCCACCCGTTCCGCCGCCGCTTCCCTGGCCACCACCTCCGCGGCCGCCCGATCCGCCACGTCCGCCCCGCCTGCCAGCGCCGCCGCCGTGCCCACCGGCGCTTGGGCCACCTCTCCCGCCACGGCCGCCCGGCCCGCCCCTGCCCCCGAGAC